>CAYHAJ010000032.1:0-20354 GCA_964354535.1 uncultured Pirellulales bacterium | reverse complement strand
ATGGAAAGGAAACGGCATGTTGAAGAAGATGTTAGTCGTTACGGCTGTCCTGCTGATGGCCGGAACAGCTTTCGGTGGATGGAACAGCAAGTTCACGAACCCGGTCGACGCCAACCATCCGGCGACGTTTGATCGGACGGTCGATTGGGAAGTCAACACCGATAACAGCAACATCACGCAGCGCAAGGGCGAGGTCTGGAATTGGCCGGCCTCCTATGATTTCATCGACATCGGCAAAATCAATGTCCGGATGGAAGTGGGCTTCTGGATTAAGCTCGACTGCAAAGACAACCAGAACCTGACCCTGAAGCAGAAGTCGATCGCGGAGTACGGCGGCAAGACCACTTGCAAGGCGTACACCAATGTGGCCACCGAGTGGAAGGCCGAGTTCGCCAAGAAGGACGGCATCGATTTCGGTGGCGATTGGGATAAGAAGGTCGGCGTGGATCCTTCCACGTTCGATTCCACCAAGGGCAAGAAGCAAGACCTGGTGATCTGGATGAAGCTCTGGGGCGTGGCTCTGGGCGCTTTGACTCCCACGAAGGATTGCCTGGACATCGGCACGATTACCGTTAAGGTCCGTCCGACGATCCGGCCGAACACGTTCATGAGCGGCTGCTCCGGCTCGTACCCGGCCTACTCTCCGCCGCCGGAGAATGCCTGGTATTAATCTTCCCACGAGTCCTGTGGTTGGGTTGACCTGAGGGGTCGAGACCAACGCAGGTTCTTCGGAAGAACGATGTGTTCCGCGGGAGGGCTGGATCGGATGAATCCAGCCCTCCCCTTTTCATATTCAGACAGTCATCCCGGGAGAGTGGGTGTAAAAGAGGCGTGGTGGAACGAAGGTAACCGTTTGAAGAGGTCCAGCAACTGGTCGGCCGTCACCTGCGAGGGATCGTGTACGATGATGAGTCGAGCGTCCGCCCCCTGGCCCTCCGTGTGAAGGCCGTCCACGCCAGGAACCTGCGTGAAGACAGACCGGATCTCCTGGAGGCACTTGGCACACTCGAGACGGCAGTCCGGAAACAGTGCGGTGCAATCCAGATGAAAGGCCGAACGGTGGACCATGGGTGGCTCCCTCGTACCATTGATGACGGATAATTGATGATCGATCATGGAAGAAGAAGCATGCACGCGCACACCAATCATCAATAATCCATCATCCTCCATCAATTCCCCGTGGGCTGGCCCGGCAGGCCGGGGAAGCCTCGCCAGCCTTGGCTGAGCCCCTGCACCACCCGCAGGACCACGATCTTGTCGTCCTGGCCCTCCCAGTCCAAAGGCACGATCGGCGGGACCCCGCGGATCTTGCCCAGCGGGGCCACTACACCCCACAGGGACTTGCCGACGGCGATGACGTTCGCGCTGTTGTCCGGATCGACGCGGGGAGCCGGCCAACGAGGCGCCGCCAATCGCCCCACGAGGCCGCCGAGGCGGGCCAGATCGATGTTCAGGCCCGACAGCAGTTCCCCGATGGTATGGGATTCGATCCAAGCGCTGACAGCCCGCAGCGCAAAAAGAGCAGTAAGTTCACTCCGGCTGTTCTGGGGATCTTGCAGTTGGGCGGTAATACACTCGGCCCAGAGCGACGGCTGAAGGGCCAGGGTTTTGAGCGTTTTGCCGGATCGCGCCTCTACGGCTTGTCGAAACGCCTGGGTCAGTTGGCTCTCCCAATCCACCGCGAGAAGGTCCAGCAGCGTGGCGTTGGAGGACCCTTCGCGCGTCGGCCACGCGTGGGCGGCTCCGAATCGCTCCAGGCATTGCTCCGGCTCCAGGGCCAAGCCGTTGAGCCACGCGGCCAGATCGGTGACGGCCTCGGGCAACTGGCCTTCCGGGGTGGGGTGGCCGATGCCGCCGGCCAGAGGCTGGGGGATCCGGGTCACACGGTCCACGAGTTGCGTAGAGCCGGCCCGCGGGAACAAGCCCAGGCCGGCGCCCACCGCCACCAGCCCCAAACCCACCAGATGGAACACCCATAGAGGGGCCGTGTCGGCGGCCGGCGCAGACGTCCCCAGACACAGAAGGACCCAGGCCAGGGCCACCACCAGCAGGCCCGGCGCCCGGTACCGCCAGAGGGGAGGATTCACATGGCCGCGGGCTTCCTGGCAGCTCACCTGGTCCGGACACGTGTCTCTCGGGCTCCCCGTCACACACGCCAGACCGAGGCCCGCCATCACTGCCAGGGTCAGGGCCCGGAAACACGTGGCCAGCGTCCAGGCGTCCGGCCACAGCGGCCCCAGGACGCCGATCAGACCCACAAGAATCAGGGCCAGAGAGACTTGACGCAGGCCCGCGCTCGGAGCCTTTCGATAGGATACGGAAGGGAGGTCGGGCAGGGAAGAGCTCCGGGCCCCTTCTCCGCCGCGAGGTTGTCTTTCCTGAAGGCGATGCCGTGGATGCCAAGTCCAGCCCGTTGGCAAGGTCATGAGTACGGACCCCAGGAGGGACACCAGCCCGCCGGCCACCACCAGGAACCGGTTGTGCGCGAAGACTCCGACCGCCACATCCGCGAGACCCACGACCAGAACGAGCCAGCCGGTAAGATAGCGTCGTACCGTGGCCGGCCGGCTCACCGCCACGGGGGAAAGCTCCGGCAGGGCAGGGGTGAAGCGATCCACCCAGCGTGTGGAGGACCGTGCGAGCCAGGCCCGCATCGGCTCGTACGTGTTCTCCTCCTGGCGGCGCAGCGTCTCCGCTACCAGCCGACGAGTCCGCGTCCGCTCCCAGAGCCGCTGTTGGGTCAGCAGTCGCGCCAACTTGGGCCGCAACAGTTGCAGGAACAGACACAGACTCACCAACGGCTCGCGCGAGCAGACGAGCTTGATCGTCCGGCGGAGCGTCTCCGTGACCTCGGCGTTCGCAGATCGGTGGATGTCCGGGCCGGCCCGCCGCCCGCCGGCGGAGGCCACTTTCGCCTGGTAGGCCCGCTCGCAAATGGTCGCGATTCGCTCCACCAAGGCTCGCGCCTGCTCATGGAGGCTGTCCAGCCAAGTGCTCGGCACCGTCCGCCGGTACAGATCCGAGATGTCCTCGCGTGCCAGTCTCTCGGCCACCCTTTCGGCTGCCATCGACAAGTCGGTCGCGATCGTGCGGCACCCGAACGAGCCACAGACATTCAGGAGGCTCTCGCCAACTCCGGTCCGCGCCCGCTCGTTCTGCCTCAGGAGGCCGCGGCATGTGAGCCCGTGGTAGAAGAGGAACTCCCCGCCGAGGCGGTGCAGTTGCTCGGGCCGTTCGAACCATGTCTTGTCCGTGTCACAGCCGTCGAGGACGTAGATCCGCTGGGCGAGAACACCTTCCTGAAGCTGCTCCAGGACCAACTTCCAGGTTTCGAACCACTTGCCGTCCCCGCCGGCATCGATGGCGGCGGTTCGGCCCGTCAGGGCCAGGACGGTGGTGTCAACGGCCGTATCCACCTGGCGCAGCACCCGCATCAACCACAGGGCGAAGGTCGCGGCCACGGCATCGGACAAGTCGGTCACCACGTAGCAGCTCATGTGAACCCGAGAGCCCGGGACGGGATCGACGCCCGGCTCGATCGAGCGGAGCCGGCGGACCAGGCAGGACAAGGAAGTGGCCAGCTTCTCGTCATCGGAGCCGATGAACTCGGAGCGATCGCGGATCAGGACCGGCTCCGGCATAAGGAGGAAAGCATCGTAGAAATCGACCGCGTTTTTGACGCGGCCCGCCAGTTCGTTCAGCCACGCCGCGGCCCAGAAGAAGCGTGCCGTTACCGGAGAATTCGGCCACCGCCACTGGCACAGGCGCTCCACCTGGAGGCAAAGCTCCTGCACGTCCACCGCGGAGGAATCCATCGAACAGATCAGGCGGAGGCGCTGATGCAACTCGCCGGTCAACGCTTCACAATGGTCGGACCCGAGCGACTGCTCCAGAGGCTGCTCGGTCGTCCCCTCTGGAAGTCGGACCAGGCTGTCCCGGCCCACCTTACCCTCAAAGACCAGCCCCGCCAGCACGGCGGGTGTCATCTCCACTTCGTGACCATCGATCCGAACACGTAACATAGAGCGCGGCCTCGTGATCGTGTTTCTTCACCCTTCCCCAAACGCCCCCAGTCCAGCGAGGGGTCCCCGAACGCGAACCGAAGCGTTTGCGGGCCCTGACCACAGGTTTGGGCCGGGGCCCCCAACGCACTCTTTCGCGTTGGCGACCCCGTCGGTATCCAGTCGCACCAGATTATCGCCCCCGGCGCCAAAAATGCTTGTCGTCGATTCTCATAGTCGTGTGCATTGACGATGCCGAGGGCCGGTGGGGGCTGGCCCCCGGTGGCCAGGCCGGGGGGAAAGCTCTCTTCCCCCAGGGGCGACGCGCTACAGTCGAGAGGTCAAATCGCCGAAGAAACAATCCGGCAAGCTTCGTATATTGGTAATGATCCGTCGGGAATAAGGGAAATGAGCCGAATGTTCTGCACGCTGAAGGAAGCCGCCGAGACGCTCCACGCCAGCGAGGACCAGATCCGGATGTTGCTGGAAGAGGGCCTTCTCCGCGAATTCCGGGAAGGACCCCACCGGCTCCTGAAGCAAGCCGATGTCGGCGCCCTGGCTTCGGTAGGAGAACGCCACGTGAAAGGGCCACCGCCCGCCGCGCTGCCTGCGGAGATCCAACAGCCCCCCGCGCCCCGGCGGGCCGACGGGAAGGCAAACCGCCCCGCCGCGACGATGGCGCGGCCGCATGATTCCCGCCCCGCGGACGCCGGCAGGCTGGGGCCTGCAGGTAGAAGACCAACGACAGAGGACCGAAGCCAGAGGACCGAAAGCAGAGGACGGAACGGCAATTCCATCCGTCCTCCGAAATCCGTCGTTGGTGGTCCGTCCTCCGTCGTCCGGGACACACCCCGCCGGTCGGTGCGGCAGTGGTTCTGGATGGGTTTGGTCCAGGATCGGCCGGTGGTCATCGCCTTACTCTCGTGCCTGATTCTCCTGGGATTATCGGCGCTCGCCGCCGGCTTGTGCTTCGTGGCGGAGACGCTCTGAAGGATTTAGGATTTGTCGTTTGGTTTTGCGGCTCTCGCGCCGTCACCCCGGCTGCCGCACCTGCCGTGCCAATTCATAAATCATAATTCATAACTCCTAAATCTTCCGGTCCGCGGTCCCATAAGAACACCTCCTCCAGCCAGCTTCCGGGAGGAGGGACGATATACCGGACCTCCGGAGACGGTTTCAAGGCCCCAAGGCTTGACGACGGCCTCCGGATCGGGTATACTTGTGGCTATGGTCGCGTGGCTGGGGGCAGCACACAGATTAGATCGGGGAGCAGGTTCTGTCACGTTTCGGTGCCGGTCGAAGTGCCATGAGTCTCAATGGGGTGGGGGTAACGACATGTCCAGGAGCAGTATTGGCGTGCTGGTAGGTTGGCTGTTGATGGCGGGCTCGGCTTCAGCGGCCCCCACGGTCACCGTGACCCAGATGCCTGGCCATTACTACGGAAACGGGGGAGAGTTCACGCTGGTGCCCAACGCGGATTTCCAGGCGCTGACGGGACAGCCCGGACCCTTCGAGAGCTTCTGCCTCGAAAGACCGGAGTATGTCACCCCGGGCGCCACCTATGAGGTACAGTTCAACACGGAGGCCATGCTGGGCGGACGGAATGACGGCGACCCCGGCCCGGGCGGTGGCGACCCCTTGGACGCGCGAACCGCCTACTTGTACGCCCAATTCCTCGCCGGCACGCTGACCGGGTATGACTACACCCCGGGCGCCGGCCGGTCCAGCTCGGCTCAAGCCCTCCAGGACGTGATCTGGTTTTTGGAGAATGAAGCCGCCAACACGTGGACCGGCAGCGCGCTTCAGAACACGTTTTACACGGCCGCACAGGACGCCGTGACTTCGGGCGATTGGACGGGTCTGGGGAACGTGAGGGTGCTGAATCTCTACCCGGTGGGCCATGCCGGCGACCTCCAGTATCGGGCGCAGGATATGCTGGCCACCGTGGCCGCGATTCCAGCCCCCGGCGCCTTTGTGCTGGCCGGTTTGGGCGCCGCCCTGGTGGGCTGGCTCCGCGGGCGACAGAGACTCTAATGAGTTTTCACAGACCAGATCGGTAATCCATAGCTGGAATAGCCGGGTGCCACGCCCAAGCGCAGCTTGCGCGTGCTCTCTGGATGCGAGGGAGCACAGTCAAAGGGGCCCCCAAACGCGATTCATCGCATTTGGGAACCCCTACAAGTTTGGCCGTGGGACCCGAAGATGACCGAAGTTGTTCGTCGAAACTTCTAAGGCGCTCGTCCGAGAAGTCTCTTCCCGCGGCCGCGAGATTGTTCGCGGCCCTTTTTATGCGCCCTTGGGCGTGGATGATTCATGAATGATGATTTATGGTCCGGTCTCGGGGCTTCTAGAGAATCATCAATCACAATTCATCATTCCTAAATCATCCTCCCTGCCCTTCCCACGACATCGGCTACTAAAGCGCGGCGGCCGTCCAACCGATATGTGCGCCGATAGAAAGGCCCATCGTATGAAGATCATCACCGTGGTGAATCAAAAAGGCGGCTGCGGGAAGACCACGACCGCCGTGAATCTGGCCGCCGCCCTGGCGGAGCAGCAGAAGAACGTGCTGTTAATGGATCTCGATCCTCAGGCCCATGCCACCCTCGGCTTGGGCCACGATCCGGACAGTCTGAAGCTCACCGTCTACGAGGCGATCACCCATCCGCAGATCAAGCTGGCGGACGTCCTGCTGCCGACGAAGAGGGACGGACTGACCTTGGCGCCGGCCAGCGTGATTCTGGCGAGCGCGGACGTGGAGCTGGCCCGGACCGCCGGCCGCGAGCGGATCATGAGCCTCATGTTGAAATCGGTCCAGGACCGCTTCGACCTGTGCGTGATCGACTGCGCGCCGTCGTTCGGAATCCTGACCATTGGGGCGCTGATGGCCAGCACGGACGTGATCGTGCCGGTCCAGTCCCATTATTACTCCATGGAGGGGCTCCGGCGGGTCATCGAGACGATCGGCTTGATCCGCGCCCGCTTCCCCGCGTCCGCGGTCGGCATCTTGAGCATCCTCCTGACCCTGGTGGAAGACCGGACCACGCTCAGCCGACAGATCCAGTCGCAAATCCGGGACCTGTTCGGCCCGTCGGTCTTCCGCACCGTGATCCACAACAATGTCCGGCTGTGTGAAGCGCCGAGCGCGGGAGAATCGATTCTCGAGTACGCGCCGCGGAGTCGCGCCGCTCTGGAGTACCGCGCGTTGGCCGCGGAGGTTCTCGGGGACGTCCCGCCGGTGGCGGCCGCCGGACCCCGCACGTCACGCCGCGGCATCCAGAAGGACCTGTCGGAGATGTTCCACCGCCGGCCCGCCGAGACGCCGGTAGGGGCGACACAGGCGTCGCCCGCACGAGCCCATCCCCCCCGCAAAGGGGAACGCAAAGCGGTCCGCACCACCGGCGCTGAGGACATGGATCAGATCGAAATCGAGATGCCGGACGATCTGGAGGGGGAGGGGGAAGCCGCGACGCTGGCACCCGCCGCGCGCCCGGTCTGCGCCGGGGCAGGCAGGTCGCGGAAATCGGAAACACGGCCTTAGTGTCCCAACCGAGCCATGGCCAAGACGTCGAAAAGTCCGACCGCCCCGAACCTTGACGCCAGTCGTCGTTTGGGAGACCTTCTGGTCCGGAAAGGTCTGATTACCCCGCAGCAATTGTCGCAGGCCCTGCAGGAACAACGCGACAAAGGGGGCCGGCTGGGAGAGACGCTCGTGCGGCTGCAGATCCTCGACGAGCAGACGCTCGGCACGACCTTGGCGGAGCACCTCTCGATCGAGCACATGGCGCTGCGCGACACCGGTCCGATTGACCTTAAGATCGCCCGGGCGCTGCCGGAGACGATCGCGCAGCGGTTTTGTCTGGTCGCCCTGCGCCAGGAGAACGGCAAGCTGGTCACCGCGATGGCCGACCCGCTCGACGTGGTCGCGATCGACACGGTGATGCTGAAGATGCAGTGTCCCATCAAGCCCGTGATCAGCTCGGCCGCCGACATCCGACGGGCCATCGAGACGGTCTACCACGGTTCGGACATCGAGGAGCGACAGCTCCGGGATCTGGTGGCGGTGGAGAGTGGCGCCCGAGCCGAACGGGAGGGAACCGTGGCGATCGAGGCCGGCGCCGAGGTGGACATCGGCGGCGAGGAGGCCGCCCACCAGGCGCCGGTCAATCAATACGTGGACCTGCTGTTGAAGCAAGCGGTCAAGAGCCGGGCCAGCGACGTCCACCTGGAACCCCAGGCGGAGGCCACCGCCGTGCGGGTCCGGGTCGATGGTCTGCTCCGGGAGATCGTGCCCCCGCCCAAGAAGATGCACGCGGCGGTGGTGGCGCGGATCAAAATCCTGGCGCAGATGAACATCGCCGAACGGCGTCTGCCTCAGGATGGGCGTCTGCGGATCAAGGCCGCCGGCCGGGAGATCGACGTCCGTGTCTCAACCATCCCCACCATCAACGGGGAGAAGGTCGTGCTGCGCATTCTGGACGCTGCGGCGGCCACCCATGATCTGAACCGGCTCGGGATCGAGCCGACCGCCCTGCTGCACCTGAAATCCATGCTCACGCGGCCGCACGGCATCCTCATCGTCACCGGTCCCACCGGCAGCGGCAAGAGCACCACCCTGTACGCCGCCCTGAATTATCTCAAGAGCCCCACGATCAATATTACGACCGTCGAGGACCCGGTCGAGTACCGTCTGGCCGGCATCAACCAAATCCAGGTGAAGCCCGACATCGGGTTGGATTTCGCCCGCTGCCTGCGGGCGATTCTCCGGCAGGACCCGGATATCATCCTGATCGGAGAAATCCGGGACAAGGAGACCGTCGAGATCGCCATTAAGGCCAGTCTGACGGGACACCTCGTGCTCAGCACCTTCCACACCAACGACGCCCCCGGCACGATCAGCCGGCTCACCTGCATGGGCATCGAGCGATACCTCTTGGCCTCGACGTTGAATCTGATTGTGGCCCAGCGGCTGGTGCGGCGCATCTGCGACCGGTGCAAGGAATCCGTCAAACTGCCTGCGGAGACTCTCCGACGCCTAAAGGTGAGTCCGAAGCAGGCAGCCGGCGTGGTGTTCTACCGGGGCCAAGGCTGCCCTACCTGCGGCCAGACCGGCTATCACGGCCGGATGCCCATCTTCGAGTTCTTGGTCGTGGACGAGGACATCGCCGCACGCATTGTCGCGGGCCAAAGCGAGGCCGAGATCCGCCACGCCGCACGCAGCCAGGGCTATGGCGACCTGCTGGAGAGTGGCGTGCGAGCGGTCTTCCAGGGTCTGACCACGGCCGACGAGGTCATCCGGGTCGCGTCCATGGGGGAAGGATAGGAGGAATTCATGATCTATGAATTATGAATTGTGATTTGGGGAGAAGATGCCCAGGCAGGGGCGACCGGGACAAGCGGCCAATCTCAAATCATAAATCATAATTCATAAATCATAGATCTCATGGGTGACGGATGAAGAGCTATACGTACATGGCGCGGGATGCCGAGGGGGTACGCCGCGACGGAATGCTCGCGGCCAACTCTTCGAACGAGGCCGTGGAGATGCTGCGCCACCGCCAGCTCACGCCGATTGGGATTCAGGAGACCGTCGCCCGCGGCACCCCGGACCGGACGACCGTCCGCCGCCGGGTGAAATCCGCCGACTTGGGCGCGATGTGCTGGCAGTTGAGCACCATGCTCCAAGGCGGCATCAGCATCATGGCGGCGCTTGACATCCTCGTGGAAGACACGGAGAATCCGGAGCTGCGCCAAATCCTGCAACGGGCCCGCGCCCGCGTCAGTGAGGGCAGGCTCCTGTCGGAGGGCTTCGAGGGTTGTCCCAAGGCGTTTAACCGCCTCGCCCTGGCGATGATCGTCGCGGGGGAGACCAGCGGTGACTTGGCTCAAGCCCTGCGCACCCTGGCCGAGCACTTCGACAGTCGAGACCGGATCGCCAAGAAGATCCGCGGCGCGGTCGCCTATCCCGTCTTCGCTATCAGTCTGATTACGGTGATCGTGATCGGCATCATGACCTTGATCGTGCCGCGTTTTCGGACCATTTTCGATCAACTGGGAGGGCAACTACCTGCCTTCACCCGCGGCTTCATGGGGTTCTACGACGCGATCAGCCATCACCTGCCGTACTTCGCGGTCGGAGCCGCCTTGGCGGTCGGCGCCGGCGTGCTTCTATCCCGGACGAAGGGCGGCCATCGCCTCCTGAGCCGTCTCGTGCTACGCACGCCCCTCTTTGGGAAACTGCTCCGCGAGTCGTTTGTGGCCCTGTTCTGTCGGACGATGGCCACGCTGCTCGAGTCGGGTGTGCCCATCCTCGACGCCCTGGAACTCCTGCGGGGGATGACCACCAATGACGTGATCGGCTCCGCCGTCGCACGGGTCAAGCAGCACGTGACCGCCGGATCCAACGTCGCTCTGGGCATGACCGCCGCGGGGTTCTTTCCGCGCATGGTCGTCAAGATGACCCAGGTGGGCGAGGAAAGCGGGGATCTGTCCGCCATTTTGCGCAAGACGAGCGACCACTATGAGCGCAGGATCGCGGCCACGATCGACACCATGACCCGCCTGCTGGAGCCGATCATGATCACGACGATCGGCGTGATCGTGCTCGTCGTGGTCATCGCCCTATATCTGCCGATCTTCACGATGTCGAATGCGATCCATTAGCGGACCTGGAGCCAGACAGGAGAAAGCATCTACGACGGGACCAGCGGGAGGATGTCAAAAGCCGGCATAAAGTCACTAAGTCCGCCAGCCGATATGAAAACGACGCCCACGTGGTGTGGGAATACCCAAGACCGTACCAGAGCGCCCGACCGGAGGTTGGGTCCCTTTTTCAAACCATGGCCACGGAGGACCGCCGAGGATTCCTTGTGAGGAGGTATCGCATGAGGAGTAGAGTAGGTTTCACGATGGTCGAGCTGATGGTCGTCGTTCTGATCGTCGGCATTTTGGCGGCGGTGGCCGTGCCCTTGATGAGCGGCCGGATCGACGCCTCCAAGTGGTCGGAGGGCAAAGCCGCCATGGGCACGATTGCCTCCGCCCTGCGGGCCTATGCAGCCGAGAAAGGCAGCTTCGCCAGCGCCCCGACGTTCACGCAGATCGGTTTGTCGAACAATGACATGGATGGCACCTATTTCACGCACGACTCCTACGCGATCACGTCGGCCTCCGCGAGCGACGGCCAAGTCGCCTTCGTCATCACCTGCACGGCCACCAGTTCCACTCGGAGTGGAAAGCCCGCGACTCCCGCGTCGATGACCCTCACCTCCAATGCCGCGAACAGCTATGTGGCCACGTTCGCCGAGGGTTCCGGCAGCTAAGAAACGGCCGCCCCACGGTGTGGCGAAATACGCACTTTCCTCACCGTCAGGGTCCACTTTGATCGAACCCCGGGTGGCTGCGGTCCTCACGACCGTAGCCACCCTGTCACTCTGGACGGGCACGCGACCACTGCGAGTGCGGCAGGCTTCCAGACCATCCGAAGGTCCCATAAGACCAGGGGAGTGCTGAAACCGGCAGCCCTGCACCTCTGGGCGTACGGACCGGCGGCCCCACCACGTTCCGCCCCCCCCCGCCCCGGATCGGCTCCTCAGTTCACGGTTAAGTCGCTTTGCGCGTTTTCCGATGAAATCACTGATGTTGCGCTGGCGAAGCAAAGATCCGGTTGGGTTGGATATCGATGCGTCCACCGTTCGGATGGTCCAAGTCCGAAAGGATAGCGACGGGTACGTGGTCGTGAAGGCCGGTGCCGTGGACATTGCGCCGTGGGGAAACGATCCGCACTTACGCCGCATCCACACGGTCCGGGCCATCGTGGACGGCTTGGCCCGCTACGGCATCCGCAACCGATTCGCGGTGTGCGGCCTGCGGGGGCCGGAGGTCGTCGTCCGGGATTTTGAGTTTCCGGCGCTGCCGCCCGAGGAGATCCCCGGAGCCGTCGAGTTGGAGGTCTCCCAGATCTGCCCGTTCCTCGCCGAGGAGAGCACGCGCGATTATCAGGTGACCTCCCACGGCGGCCCGAGAACCAAGGGATTCTGGGTGGCCGCCACCAACGGTCTGATTAAGGATACCCGGCGCCTGATGGTGGAGGCCGGATTGCACTGCGCCTTGGTCGATGTGACGGGATTGGCCTTGCTGAATCTCCTGGAGTGCACGGTGAAGCGCGAAGACCTCCAACGTCAGACTTCCGACAGCAGACGGCCAGGCTCCGACTCGGACGGCTCTGTGACCCGGATCGGCGCTGCCCCGCCCCGAAATCGTCCCGCCGTGCTCAACCTGGGCGACTCCTGTGCTACCATCGCCATCGCGGATCCTGCCGGCCGGCCCTTCGTGCGGGACATCAGCGGCAGCACGGCGGTCGCGAGCCGTGTCTCATGGGTCGCGGCGCGCGGCGGCGCCCATGGTTCCTTCCCCGCCGAGGAGGGTTGGGCGGCGCGTCACGATGGCGCGCCCGCGACGAACGGATTTCCCGACAACTCTCTGGTGGAGGAGGTCGCCACGACGCTGCGGTACTATGCCGCTCAGAATGGCGCCGTGCGCGTGGATCGGCTGCTGGTCTGTGGCGGCTCGGCGTCCCCCGCATACCTTCAATCGCTGCGTACGCGGCTGGACATCGACGTGAAACAATGGAACCCGCTGGTGGACGGCGGATTCTGGACCGAGGATGGGGGAGAGGAGGAAACGACGGAGGACCTTCGGCACGCCGCGGTCCGCCGTCTGCAATCCGAGGGTCCTGCCCTGGCGGTGGCCACCGGCTTGGCCCTGAGGTCGATTTGACATGTATACGATCGATCTGCTCAAGGGAGAAGGCGTTCCGATCCGGAGCCGGCCGGGGGGCATTGCCTTTGCTTGCCTGCTCGTCGTGGTCCCCTTCCTGGTCGGGGTGGGAGGCTTGAGCGTCTACCTGGACGGTCAGGTCGTCATCGCGATTCAGAGCCAGCAGATGAGCAGACTCACCACGGCGACGGATACCCTGTCCGCCGCTGTCCAGAAGAAAGAAATGCGGGAACAGGAAAAGACGCAGGCGGCCTCTACCCTATCGGATGTCAAAGCCGCGCTCGCCGGACACACGCAGTGGTCGCCGATTTTGGCGTGCTTGACGGAGAACCTGTCGGATACTCTGGTGCTCACGAAGTTGGAGGCGCGGCGTAATACGGTGCGGCAGAAAGTCCCCGCCAAGGACGACCCGACCCGGAAGGTCGACGGTAGCGTCCCGGTGCGGGAGTTGAAGATCTGTGTCTGCGGGAGGGACCAGGAGCGCTCTTCGGAGGCGGTGAGAAAGTTGCAGGAGACCCTGCGGTCGGCCGCGGCGCTGGCACCGAGGCTCGACACCATCACCGTCGCCCAGAACACCACGACTCTGGACCGCCAGGAAGCGGTGTTGTACGAGCTCCACTGTGTCTTCAAACCCGTGGTCCCATAGGAGCAGGTAGGGTGGGGCTGGCCCCACCAGGTAGTTTATGAGAAGCATCGGTAGGGCGAGTCCTGCCCTACAATTGAGTACCGCGAATCGACCCCGGAGAAGGATGAAGGTTCGAAGCAGATATCTGCTGGTCGTGGCGATGGCTTGGGGACCCTGCCTCCTGGCAGCGGCGGCGGTCTACGCCGCAGTTCTGCGCCCGCAACAAGACTGTATGAAAGAGCTGGAGGCGAAGGTAGCCAACGGCCGAGAGAAGTATGCCCGGGCTCTCCAAGCAGCCCGGGAGAAGGATCAGAGTCGCTTGACGCAGGAGGTCCAGGACCTGCACCAACGCGTCGGGGATTTTGTCGTGCCGGCGGAGGAAGCTCCCAATCTGGCCTTCACGATCGGCACGCTGGCCAACGAAGCCCGACTCGAATCCTTCGGCATGAGGCCGCTGAGCAGGATGGGGGTGGACGCCCCGCCCCGTTGGGAACATGTGGGCGAGAAACAAGTGGACTTGTCCTTCGCCGCGGGCTTCCGGAATTTTGTGGCGTTTCTCAATGCCCTGGAACGCCACCGCCCCGTCGTCATGGTGGAGACGTTCGCGATCAGCCGTCCCGTAGAAAAGAGTGCCCAGCCTCAGGCCAACATGGAGCTGGCCGTTCTGGTGGAGAAACCCGCCGGACCTGCAGGAGAGTCCCAATGACCGGCCGCGCCCGTCAAGACAAAGCAAAAGAGAACGGGCCCAAAATCCCGGACGCGACGAGTCGTGTCGCGCGGCGCGAGCCCGAACCGTCTCCCGACACGCCGCTGAAGTCGTACCTGAGTAAGCTTCTCGACCTCACCGCGGAGGCGCCGCCTGAGCCCATGCCGCGATCGGCCGTTGAGGAATCCGTCGCAGTAACGGCAGAGCCACAGCCCTGCGCGGCCACGCACCCCCGGCGCTACAATACCGCAGAAAGTGAGAGAGAATCGAGGCCGCGTTGGCAGACGGCCGACGACACCCCGCCCGAGACCCGGGCTCGTACCGGTGCCATGCCCCGAACCACCCTCCGCTGCCGTCTGCCGCGAAAACGGGCCGCGGGCGACCGGCAGAAGCTGATGATGGCTCTCATTCCGGTCCTGGCGATCGTGTTGATTGCCGTATGGAGGAATCCTCTGAGCACACGACCCGCCCTCAAGGCGGCCGGTGCGTCGCCGCGGACGTTCGACCGGCCCATGGTCCCTGCGGTCGAGATCCCGTGGGCGATTCCTGGCCGCTTCGAGTTGGAAGGCCGCGACCCGATGCAATGGCCTCCGCCGTCGGCAGGGGTACAGAACGACGAGCCGCCAGCCGTGGCGGATACCCCGGAGAATTCCGGAGAACTCGTGGTGACGGGAATTCTATACAGCGAGGACCGGCCGTCCGCTATCGTCAACACTCAGCTCGTTCACGAGGGCCAGCAGATCTCCGGAGCCACCGTGGACAAGATCGAGAGCGACGGCGTCCAATTCGAGAGAAACGGCCGAAAGTGGAAACAGGGCGTCAACCAGTGAACCGCTGCGCCATGCCATCCCGGAAAGCCGGACATGGGTCCTCTGGGTCCCAGGGTCCTGTTTGTGCTCAGGAGCATCCATGATGAAATCCCGCGCCACACGACATCCAGACCTGAGATTGCTGCGACTGGCGGCAGCGATCTGGACCCTCTGGTCGATCCTCGGCGCTTCCGCCTCTTCCGGCGGCCAGCCGCCGACTCCGGCAGAGCCGCCCTCGCTGCGCGAGCGGCTGCAGAAGAAGATCAGCGTGGATTTCCGCAAGACCCCGATCGAGGACGTGATCCGCATCCTGGCGGAGCAGGCCGATGTGGACGTGGTCACCAGCCCGAACGTCAAAGGCGAAACGACGGTGAAACTGACGCACGTGGCGCTCGAAGAGGCGCTGCGCAGCATCCTGGACGTCCACGGCTACGACTATGTGCTCGGCAACAACATTGTGAAGATCCTGGCGCGCAACGAGATCCCGCAGGTGCCTGAGCGGCAGGCCAGCCAGGTCTTCGAGATCACCTACGCCGACGTCAATGATGTGGTCAAATCGTTGGAGAAGTTCAAATCGGAAGTCGGATCCGTCTCCCACATCCGGGGCACCAGCCAGATCCTCATCACCGATAAGGAGTCGAAGGTCAAGGACATCGCGGCGTTCATCACCCAGGTCGATCGCATTACACCGCAGATTCTCGTCGAGGCCCGCATCTACGACATCACCAGCAAGGACAATTTCGATCTGGGGGTCCAATGGTCGGCCGGTACGAGAACCAACTTCAATGCGTTTGGCGAGCCGAATAGCCTCACCGAAACGAACCCCTTCACCATCGCCAACTTCAACGGCACCACGTCGAAAGCCGGCAGCACCTCGGCCGGCCTGCGTTTCGGCTGGCTGACCTCCAACGTGGACATCGATGTGCTGCTCAAGGCCCAGAACGAGAGGATCAACGCAAAACTGCTGGCCAATCCGCGGGTGCTCGTCCTGAACGATCAGACCGCCACCATGAAGATCGTCTCCGAAGTCCCCTATCAGCAACTGACCGAATCCGCGCTGGGCGGGAGCATCGGCACCACGGCGTTCCGCGAGGTCGGGGTCGAGCTGCACGTGACCGCCCATCTGGCGGCCCGCGACCAGATGGTCCGACTGAAACTGAAACCCGTCTTCAGTGTGGTCACCGGGCAGGTCCAGGTGGCGGGCGCCAGCGGTCAGCCGTTCGCGCAGCCGGTGGTGGATCGGCGTGAGACCGACACGACCCTGATCGTGAAGAACGGCCAGACCATCGTCATGGGCGGATTGCGCAAGAAGGAAGTGACCAAACAGGTCAATAAGGTGCCGCTGCTGGGCGATCTGCCGCTGGCCGGAGCGCTGTTCCGGTTCAAGGGCGAGCAGACCGTCAACAGCGAGCTGATCGTGTTCGTGACCCCGTGGATTGTCGAGCAACCGACGCTGTCGGAAAAAGAGACGCAGGCCTATCAGGAAACCGAGTTTGAAGGGCCGCCCCCGGCGTACACCGACGCCGAGGCGAGCCGGGATTGAGTCCTCTCGTGGCGGAACGACGGAAGAAAACGAAGGTGGGCGACAAAGGCAAGGAAGCAGCCGCGAAGAAGCCGCGCTCGCGCAAAGCCCGCGTCGAGGGCCCGGGGAGTGAAGTCGTGTCCGCTCCCGCGGAAGACCGCCCGGAGGAACAGGCCCGGACAGATACCCTCAAGTCGCCGAATCCTGCCTCGGGTGGTCCCCGGGCACCGCTGCCGGGCGAGTTGTACCGACGGCAAGACCAGTGGTGGTGGCGCGTGCAGTTGCCGGGCGAGGACAAAGCCACGGCCCGGACGTTGAAAACAAACGGGGAAGAAACGCCAGCCGACGGTCAGGAGGCCGCCCAGAAGATCGCCTTGGCGCTGTGGGAGCACGCCATCGAGGAAGACGCCACCCGGCGCCTCCGGTTGGAGAGCACCGAGAAGATTGAGAGACTCAAGGCCCAGTTCCTGGACAAGGTCCGCCACTTCACCGAGCTCGTGGAGACCGCCAACGCCAAGGTGGAAGCAGAGCAACGGGCCCGGGCCGAAGTCGAGGCCAAACTGGCACAGATGCTCCAGGCCGCAGGACCGAGGACGGGTAGGACCCCCGCCCTCGGGGGTCATCCTGAACAGGTAGGACCCTCGCCCTCGGGGGTCATCCCTTTCGATCGACAGCCGGGGACGTCTGTCCCACCGATGGAGCAGGCAGAACCAGAGATGCCGACCCCCGTCCCCCATCCGCCGATAGCCCCGACGCCGGCGCACATCGTGGCGCAGTCTGGCCTTAGCGGCGTTGTCACCCATATCGTCGCCCCGCTGCCGCCTTTGGAGACCCGCATGTGCGAATGCTGCGGCGCCACCGGGGTCGCGATGACTCACCTGACGCGCATCGATTCGGGACAGTTACTGTGCCCGCGCTGCCTCGCCGCCCTCCGGGCCGAAGCCGCCCGATCCGCGTAAGACGGTCAATTCGCGGCTGTCTGCCGGAAACAAGTCCCACGTAGGGCACAAATATTATCCGAGCGTAAGTATCTTCATCTCCTTGACTTGCGCTGTCATCTGACGAAAGCCCTTGCCAACAGCCCACCAGTTCATTACCCTCTGCGGGCTATGAGACGGAATCTGTGGCTTGCGATGGTGACACTTGATGAGTTGACTGTCCCCACTAATATAGGAGTCGTTGGATGAATCGGATGTTGTTGCTTCTCTTTATTGCGTACGGCCGGATGGTCTCGGTATCTACTGTCTGGGCAGAGGAAGGGCGAGGGACTTACACCAACCCGATTGCCGGCGGGACGATTCGGATGGGCGATCCTTTTGTTATGCTGTATGAGGGCGCCTACTATCTCTATGGCACGACGCGGCAGTTTGGCTGTTGGCGGTCGAAGGACTTTGCCGATTGGGAGTACGCGGGTCCGGCCTACCGAACGGAGCAGAACCAATGGGCCACGGGCAGTTTCTGGGCCCCCGAAGTTCACCGCTACCGCGGCAGGTTCTATCTCATCTACAGTGCGAAAGGACCGGACCGTCGCGTTTCGGCTTCCCAAGCTCAAGCCCAGAACATTCGCCCCAGAGAATACATGTGGATCTGCCTGGCCGTGAGCGACAAGCCCGAAGGACCGTTCGTCGATTTCAAGACGCCTCTGTTCATGGGCGACGAGTCGTGTATCGACGGCCACCTGTTCTTCGACGACGGGGTGCCTTACATCTACTTCACGCGCGTCGGCGCCACGGGCAGCCCGTTCGCCTCGCCGCCGACCGGCTACATGTATGGGAAGACCTACGGCGCCCGGCTGTCACGCGATCTGACACAACTGCAGGGCGAGCCGGTGCTGTGCGTCCAGGCGGACCAACCGTGGGAGCAACCGGAGAGTATGTTCAGCCGATGCAATGAAGGCCCGTTCGTCTTCAAGCGGGGCGGTCGCTACTACATGACCTACTCGGCCTACCACTATGCGAAGCCGGACTACGGAATCGGCTGCGCCACCGCGTCGTTTCCGCTCGGTCCCTGGGCCAAGAGCCCGACGAATCCTTTGGTGGCTCGCCAGCTCGATATCGGTGTCTCCGGCCCAGGTCACAACTCCATCACCTCGTCCCCCGACGGAGGGGAGCTGTTTATGGTCTATCACACGCACGCCGATCCGAATAGACCTGGCGCCGATCGAACGGTCAATATCGATCGACTGCTCGTTACGCCCGACGGCGACCTCCGCTTGCTTGGTCCAACCCGCCGCCCTCAACCTGTGCCACGCCGAAACTGACCTAACGGGTAGACCAAAGGACTGGGGTCTCTCTGCGGTGCGAGCCTACGGATCTGTCAAGCATCGATGGGACCACCCCGGGCGCCGCCCTATCCTCTTGTACCCCAGACATCTACGTAGCCAGGACTCCGAGAATACCGGGGACGCCCCTGCTCTGTATAGAACATGCCATGACCTGATATGACGTAACGTGACGGGCGCAAGGGGGGAATTCCGGGGACATGCGGGAATTCCGGGGACATCTTACTTTTTTACGGCCCTGAATTGAGTATGGTGTCCCCAGATTCAAGATTCCTGTGAGCCGCTAATTGTTAATTTGAGGGCAGACCCGTGAAGTCCCCGACCCCTGAAGTCCCCTTGCTCCTAACATGGGCCCTCCCTCACGGTAGACGGCTGCCGAGCCCAGGAAGTGGCTTGACGAATCGGCGTGAATCGGTACGCTCGTAGAACCTGGAACAGTGTGATCGCGTTACAGGCGGGCCTGTGTTTCTTCTTGTTCGCCAGATGGAAACCAACTTAGTTGTGGTGGCAGAGCCTATGAGAACCAGAGCATTCTCCTCAATCGTCATCGTAGTCACATCCCTCGTCTGGCTCGCGCAAGCCTCCCAGCCGGGGGGATTTCCCTACCGCCTTCCGGACAAGAAGCCGGACCGCCCGCTGAGTGTGGCGATGGAACGACTCTACCGCGATTACCTCGCGCCCACGCCCGAGTCGAACGAACTGTATTCGACGTTCAAGTTCACGCCGCTCGAAGGATTTGACTACCACGGCGGGGACGGCACAATCTCCCGGCGCGATCCGTCCAAGGTCATTCGTGTCAACGGCAAGTACTACGTCTGGTACACCCATCGCGCAACGGCTACGCCGCCGCGTGGCGCGGCCTTGGGCAGCGATACGGTTCCTTCCACCGATTGGGACCTGGCGGAGATCTGGTACGCCACCAGCGAGGACGGCTTCACATGGCAGGAACGAGGCGTCGCCGTTCCTCGTCCTCCCAAGCCTCACCCCGGCTGGCGTTCCGTCAGCACGGCCGACATCCTGGTCTGGAAAGGCAAGTATTACCTCTATTACCAGGGCTTCCTCGAAATGTCCGGCAAGCGTGGCGACGATTGTCCCGTCACGGCATCGGTCGCCGATTCGCCGGATGGTCCGTGGCGGCCTTGCAACAAGATCATCATCCCCAACGGCGCGCCTGATGAGTGGGATCAATACTCCATCCACGATCCGTATCCGCTCGTGTACAAGGGAAAGATTTGTCTGTACTACAAATCCGATTTCAACAACGCCCAGCCGCACGTCCGCGCACACGGGCTCGCGATCGCCGACGATCCGCTCGGGCCGTTCACTAAACATCCGTTGAACCCCATCATGAACTCCGGCCACGAGACGACGCTGTTTCCGTTCATGGGAGGCATCGCTGCGTTCGCCATCCACAACGGACTCGAACACAACACCATTCAATACGCGCCGGATGGCGTCAGCTTCAAGATCGCCGCAGTGTCCAGCTTGATGCCTGTGGCCGCCGGGCCGTATGTGCCGGATGCCTTCACGGATACTCGCGATGGTCGCGGCATCACCTGGGGTCTGTGTCACATCACGGGCGTGGGCACGCAGGAGACCCGGCACAGTATCCTGGCGAGATTCGATTGTGATCTG
>CAYHAJ010000031.1:0-46522 GCA_964354535.1 uncultured Pirellulales bacterium | reverse complement strand
AAGATAAGAACCAGATACAGGATTCCCTTTCGGTGCATCTGGCCGAAGATCTTCAACTCTTTGCCGTGCAGCGGATGGTGGGGACGAACGACGGTGACCTTCTCGGGCACCTCGATGTGGGTAGTGTGACGTAGGGTCCTTCGATCACGTGTCCCACGACTGGATGATGCAGTTCCTGCAGGTGCGTATCCGCGATAGCAGCTTGTTGCTGCTGATCCGGCGGTTCCTGAAGGCCGGATATATGGAAACGGGCCAATGGCACCCGACGGAGGAAGGCACCCCGCAGGGCGGCAACCTCAGTCTCTTGCTGGCGAACCTCTTTTTACACTATGTGCTGGATTTGTGGTTTGACCGCAAAGTCAAACCGGCGATGGGTGGGACCTGTGTGTTGGTACGCTATGCGGACGACTTCGTCTGCCTGATACAACACCGCCAGGACGCCGAGAACCTGGAGAAGCTGCTGCGCGAACGCTTTGCGAAGTTCGGTCTGACGCTGCACCCGGAAAAGACCCGAACGCTCAGCTTCGGCCGGTACGAGCGAGAAAACGCTCGCCGGGAAGGCCGCAAGCCCCATACGTTCGACTTTCTGGGCTTCACGCATTACGCCGGACGCAGTCGCCGAGGGCACTTCCTGCTGGGTCGCAAGACCAGCCGCAAGAAGTTCCGCAAAGCCTGTCGGGAGATCCTGACGTGGCTCAAGCAGGTTCGCAACCAGAAGTCTCTCCGGGAGATCTGGGCGGAACTGGCGGCCAGACTCCGCGGGCACTACGGCTACTACGGAGTCAGCGGCAACTTTCGGATGATCCAGAAGTCTGGCTATGGGGTGATTCGGGCCGTCCAGAAATGGCTGAACCGCCGCAGGCAACGCCGGAGCTTCGCCTGGAAGCGGCTGAATGACTACCTGAAGCACTACCCGCTACCACGTCCACGCATGGTGTACCGGATGTATCAACTGTTACCGTTGTGGGAGATGGGCCGAAGAGCCGGATGCGGGCCATCTGCACGTCCGGTTCGGTGAGGGGCGTTGCAGCCTGGCTGTAGGGTAAGATCGTGTGGCACTCTTGATACCGAAAGGCAAGAGCAACCGAGAACACAAACGTTACCTAACCAGCAGGGCCATAGTACGTCTACTCGACCGATCTCCGACGGCACCCGGGTTCGACTGGTCATTGTCGCGGCTCCGGGCTATCATGGCGGCGTGCCGATGGGCACTTCACAACTGGAATTGGGGAAAGTGTGAGCAGGGAGGATAAAGACATGGCAAGACGCGGGTGTGTGGCACGGTCGTTCGCAATTATTGTTCCCTTATTATTTGTGCTGGTCCTGGTGGGGTCCTGCCGAACGCCGAACTACTCCAGCACCGAGACGGTGGGCCAGGTCGGTCCGCAAAGGTATGTGACGCCCATGCATCAGGTGCTGACGCCGCTGGGTATTCAGGTGGAATTGCCCGGCCTGCGGCCGCAAGGGCTGGCTCTGAGTCCGGATGGTCGTCTGCTCGCCACGTCCGGCAAGACGCAGGAACTGATTCTGCTCGATCCGCAGAGCGGCCAGATCAAGCAGCGCATCCCCTTGCCTTCCAGCAAAGCCCAGGATCCCAATGCCGTGTCTTCTCATATCCTCGAGCCCGACAAATCCGGCCAACTCAGCTACACGGGTCTGATCTTCAGCCCGGACGGCGCGCGGATTTACCTGTCCAACGTCAATGGCGACGTCAAGGTTTTCCAGGTCAGTCCCGAGGGGCAGGCCAGGGGTCTGTTTTCCATCGCTTTGCCCGCGTCCGATGCCCCGCGCCGCAAGGAGGAAATCCCCGCCGGTCTGGCCCTGACGCGTGATGGGCGTCGCCTGTACGTGGTCCTGAATCTGTCGAACCGCCTGGCGGAAATCGATCCGGCGAACGGAAAACTGCTGCGGTCGTGGCCGGTGGGCGTGGCGCCCTATGGCGTGGTCCTGGTCGGCGACAAGGCCTACGTGAGCAACTGGGGCGGCCGCCTCCCGAACGAGGGCAATCTCACCGGGCCGGCCGGGCAGGGCACTCTGGTACGCGTCGATCCGGTTCGGCATATCGCCAACGAAGGTTCCGTTTCCGTGATCCACCTTGCCGCAGAGAAGCCCGTGAGCGAGATTCTGGTAGGCCTGCATTCTTGCGCGATCGCGGCGGCGCCCGACGGCCGCCACGTCGTCGTGGCCAACGCCAGCAGTGACACCTTGAGCGTGATCGACACGCAGACGGACGCGGTCGTGGAAACCATCTGGGCCAAGCCCAGCCCCGCCGACCTGTTCGGAGCCAGCCCCAATGCCCTGGCGTTCCATCCCTCCGGCGACACCCTCTACGGCGCCAACGGCACCCAGAACGCCATCGCCGTGATTTCTTTCCAGCCGGGCAAATCGAAGCTTTTGGGGCTGATTCCTGTCGGGTGGTTCCCCGGCGAGGTCGCGTATGATGCTACCCGGCGCCAGCTTATCGTGGCGAATATCAAGGGCGTGGGCTCGACCCGAGGTCTCAAGAAAGAACGCGCCCAGGAATTCAATACCCATCAATACCACGGGACCCTGTCGCTTGTGCCCGTCCCCAAGGCGAAAAAGCTGCCGGCCTTGACGCGCCAGGTGCTGGACAACTACCGGTACCCATTGCTCCAGGAGGCCCGCCGCCCGGTCCGAGCGGATCAGCCGCCGCGGCCCGTTCCCGAGCGCGTCGGCGAGCCCTCCGTCTTCGAGCACGTAGTCTACATCATCAAAGAGAACCGCACTTACGACCAGGTCCTCGGGGACGTGCCCGAAGGTAACGGCGATCCCTCGTTGTGCATCTTTGGCGCCCAGGTCACGCCCAATCAGCACAAGATGGTGCGCGAATTTGTCCTCTTGGACAACGTCTATTGTTCCGGCATCCTCAGCGCCGACGGCCACATGTGGACGGATACCGCGTTCGCCACCGACTATATGGAGAAGTCCTTCGCCGGCTTTCCGCGCAGTTATCCCGACGGCATGGAAGACAACAACGTGGACGCTCTGGCGTATGCTCCGTCCGGTTTCATCTGGGATAACGCCCTGGCCGGAGGCCAATCGCTACGCGTCTACGGCGAATTCGCGATCACGGAGACGTCCTGGGCGACTCCCGGCAAGAAAGGCCGCCCGAAGTTCCTGGACTACTACCGCGATTTCGTCGACCAGACGCATCTGATCAACATTTCCAGCCGGCCCGGCATCGAGTCGCTGCGGCCCCATCTCAATACGCAGACGGTGGGCTGGGACATGGACATCCCCGACGCCTTCCGGGCTGCCCAGTTCATCAAGGAACTGCATGAATACGAGCGCAGCGGCAAGTTTCCCAATCTGGTCATCATCTGCCTGCCGGACGATCACACGTCAGGCACCAAGGCCGGCTCGCCCACACCCGCGGCTCAGGTCGCGGACAACGATCTGGCCTTCGGACAGATTGTCGAAGCGATCAGCCGCAGTCCCTTCTGGGCCAAGACTTGCATCTTTGCCATCGAAGACGATCCCCAGAACGGTTGGGATCACGTCAGCGGCTTCCGCACCACGGCGTATGTTATCAGCCCTTACACCAAGCGCCGTGCGGTCATCAGCACGCAATACAACCAGACGAGTATCCTCCGCACGATGGAGCTGATGCTGGGTCTGCCGCCGATGAATCAGATCGACGCCACGGCCACCCCCATGACGGACTGCTTCACCGAGAAGCCCGACTTCACTCCTTATGTCGCGGTGCCCACGAACGTCCCCTTGGACCAGATGAACCCGGACCCCAAGAAGATCTCGGACGCCACGCTGCGCCAGGATGCGCTCGCCTCCGCCCGCCTGCCGCTGGAGGAAATTGACCGCTGCCCCGAGGACGTGCTGAACCGGATTCTCTGGCACGCGATGAAAGGTCCGCACGAGCCCTATCCGCAATGGGCCGTGGCAACCAATCTCGAGGATCGCGATTAGGGTGTAGGATGGGATTGGGCTCCCCAGCGCGGAATTCCGCGTTGGGGGACCCCTTTAGCCCATGCTGCTCCTGTGCACATTGTCTGTGGAGTGCGTCGGTCCCGCGGGTCTGCTACGGCGTCCGGATATGGAGCAGGTTTGGCGTCTGGCCCTTGCACAGGGCTACTGCCTTACCCAACTCATGCTGGCACAGGCCGTGAGCATGGTCACAAGGCTTGCTCGCGAGGTAGCCTTCCAGGACCGGCAGTGCCCGTGGGTCGCGCGCCTGCCCGAGTGCCCAGACGGCATGGTCACGCTGCTGAAGAGAATGCGTCTCGGACTGTACGTATTCGAGCAGCGCCGCGACGTCGTCGCCTGGATGGGGATGGGCCGCTTGGGCCATCCGGCACCACGTATTCAAGTCGGATCGGATCTGTTGGCGCAAAACCCCCAGTGCCGCCGCACACAAAACCAGAGTGACGACCGGAACCGGGATCACCTTTCTGTAGCAGCGTGTCGTGAAGCGCATTTTTGCGTCTCCCATTTTCGATCTTTCGAGTCGCGCGCGGCTTCCCACCGGCAGCGAAGACCTGATAGGACTCTTCCCTTCGCGGCTCAAAGAACTTCGTCTATGAGTTTACCCAAGGAAGGCCTTCATGTCAAGCTCTTTGGCCTCATAGGTTGGGGCGAACGCAAAGTCACTCAGTAGACCATATTGATGTCATCGCGAGGAGCGCAGCAACGAAGCAATCTGATCGTCGCACATATTCCGCAGACCGGTCCGGGGAAAGTCATTGACATCATGACCTCTTCAGAGATAGGATTTGTCACCGATAAAGGTTGCGAGGGGGTGATGGTCTTCGCAGGCGTTGGGTAGTATTGTATCCGGGCACTTGCGGCGGCCCTTGTGGGCCGTCCGATCTCGTTTCTGGGAAGGACAGAAAGGAGTGTAGACGACTTCGCAGAAGAAACGCGAATCCACGAAAACCAAATGGGAATGAAAGGTGCAGTTATGGCTTTGCAGAAACGGTTGGCGGCGGAGATGATCGGGACGTTCTGGCTCGTGTTTGGCGGTTGCGGCAGTGCCGTACTGGCCGCGGCGTTTCCGCAGCTCGGGATCGGATTCGCGGGGGTGTCCCTTGCTTTCGGCCTGACGGTGTTGACGATGGCTTATGCTATCGGGCACATCTCGGGATGTCACCTCAATCCGGCGGTGACGGTGGGGTTGGCGGCAGGCCGGCGCTTCCCCTGGAACGAGGTGATTCCCTACGCGATCGCCCAGATCATTGGCGCCGTGGTAGCCTCCTTGGTGCTCTACCTGATCGCCAGCGGCAGGGCAGGTTTCACCCTCGCCGACGGCTTCGCCGCCAACGGATACGGGGAGCACTCGCCGGGCAAGTACCCCTTGACGTCCGGACTGTTGGCCGAGATCGTCCTGACGTTCATGTTCCTGATGATCATCCTGGGGGCCACGGACAAGCGGGCGCCCGCCGGCTTCGCTCCTATCGCCATCGGCCTGGGACTAACCTTGATCCACCTGATCGGCATTCCCGTCACGAACACGTCTGTGAACCCGGCGCGTAGCACCGGGCCGGCCCTGTTCGTGGGTGGATGGGCCCTGACCCAGTTGTGGTTATTCTGGTTTGCGCCGCTGGTCGGCGCCTGGCTGGCCGGACAGGCCTACCGGGTTGTCAGTGGCGAGCAAGCGGCGGCCCCCGCGCCGGCTCGCACGCCCAAAGCGGCTCCTACGCCAGCATAGCATAGTTCGAATCACACTCTATCTACTCCAAAGTGGGGTGGCGGCGGCAAGCGCCAGCTTGCCGATGGCTCGAGTATGTGCTCGGACACCGTCGGCAAGCTCCGAAGATTCCACTCGCCGCTGCCGCCCGTGCACACTACTGGAAGACAGCAAGACTCGCTCGAAATCCGCATCAGACGGTCGTTAGAAGAAAAGCGAGAAATATTCAAGCTGCCCGGCCGACTAATAGTACGAATCGTACTATTGGAGTTGACGGCATGCGGCAGAACAAGGACTTATCGACGCTCTCGCTGGCCATCCTGGGACTCATCTCCCAACGGCCGCTGACCGGTTACGACGTTCGCAAGATCTTCGCCACCACCCCGATGGGCCATTTCAGCAGCAGTCCCGGGGCCATCTATCCCGCCTTGAAACGCCTCGAAGAGGCCGGCTGGATTCGGGCCGTCACCACGGGAGAACACACCCGTCGTCCCCGGGTAACCTATGAGATCACCACCCATGGGCTCAAGAGGCTCAAGGAGCATCTGTCCCAGCCCGTCACGCGCGAGGATGTCATCTGGCACCTGGACGACCTGATGATGCGGTTTGCCTTCATGGATGGGATTGTCGGCCGCGAGATGACCGTGCGATTCCTGCAAGACTTCGCCGCCCAGATCGATGCCCATGTGGCGGACCTGCGGCGCTATTTTGAAAGTGCCAGGAGCATTCTGCCGCCGTGCGGCAAGCTGGCCATGGAAAACGGCATCCAGAGCTACGAGACGAACGCCCAGTGGGCCCGACGAGCCATCCACGAGCTGCAACACTGACAAGAAAGGGACTCATATGAACGCAATACGGATTCTGAAGACAGCGACCGGATATGTTTGGCGGCTGCCGCTGTGCGCCGGCGCGTACGTAGTCGGCGCAGCGGCCAGCGCGGTTATGGTCACGACTTTGGGCATGCCGCTTCCCCAAGTCCCGGAGCAAGCCGACGAGCAGACCATGGCTTTGTGCCTGGTCCTGGCCGCTTTCGCCTTGGCGGTGGGACTGGTGCCCCTCGCCCGGCGGATTCGGGGCGGCTTTGTCATCCGTTGGCTGTCCCTGGCCGGGCTGTGCTATGTCTGCTTGGGGGTCAATACGCCGATCGAGGCAGCCATCTTCTCGAATCTTGGCGGCATGGCGACCATTCCCGTGTTTTCCATCTTTCCGTGTCTTCTATTTGCCGCGACGACGGCTCTACTCTTCAAGTCCGCAGACAAAGGCGATTCATTCCTCGCAACTGCGCGGCGGTTTTTCGAAGGCCGGACGGTCGGAGAATGGGCTTGTCGCATCGCCGCCGCTATCTGCGTATTTCCCCTGATCTACTGGACCTTCGGGCTGATGATCGCCCCGTTCGTTCGCCCCTACTACGAGCAGGGACAGTTCGGGCTGGCCTTGCCGGGCGCCGGCATGATCATCCTCGTTCAGCTCCTGCGCAGCGGGCTGTTTCTCCTGGCGGCCCTGCCGATCCTGATCGCAGGGGCCGGGTCCCGGCATCACCTGATTCTCGCCTTGGGCCTTGCTTTCTATATGCTGGTAGGACTGTTCAGCATGATTCAGACCTACTGGCTCGCCCCGACGCTGCTGGTTCTGCACAACCTGGAGATCTTTGCGGATTCGATGGTCTACGCCTTGGCCCTGGCTCTGCTGCTCGTGCACGGCAGTGAAGCGAAGGCCGATGAGCGGTTTGCCCGCTCCCTGCTGTGCTCGGAGCTGGCGACCATCGCGAAATAACGAGAACCTTTTGATTGGGAGGTAAGGAACCATGAGAACCCACAGAATCCTGCCGGTAGTTACTCTGGTCTTGATCGGCACCACAGTCTGCCTTGGAGCCGGTGAATCCAAACGCCCGGACGATCCGATCCTGCGACAGACGTTCGATCTGGCCGGCGTGCGCTCCGCCCAGGTGCAGTCTTTCGAAATGGAAACCCGGGTGATTACGTACGCCCCGGACGGAAAGCGCGTGAACACCGACGTTCTGAAGCTCGGGCTCAAGTGCGCGCCGGCCCGCGTGACCGGCAAGGAGGCCGACGAGTACACCTGCACGAAGTTCACGCTGCAACTGGCGGGCGGGCCGGAGGTCGCCGTGCCGGCCGTGGTCAACTGGAGCTATCTCTTCAAGACCACGGCCACGGGTCTCGACGAGAAGGGCCAGGTGTTTGGTATCGACCACGCCAAATTCGAGAAGCTCCTCGATGCGAACGGGCAGCCGATCCCGGCGGACAAGGCATATTACGTCTACAATGCCTTCATTGACTTCCACGGCTTCTGCAACGTCTTCGCCGAGCCCACCCAGGGTGGCAAGGGCATCCAGGACCTCAAGAGCCTCGGGCAGAAGATCGTCCACGCCGCCGCCTTTACCGAGCCGCCGGTCAACCTCGGCAGCAACATCGCGAAAGGCTCCACCTTCAAGAACGGCGAGGTCACCCTCGAGCTAAAAGGGCTCAGCCTCGTGGACGGGGCCACCTGTGCTCTCCTGGATTTCGATTCCGGCCAGAGCTCCTTTCAGATGCTCGTCAAGCCCATGCCGAACCTGGAGGTCCGCTCCGTCGGCGCCTCGCACTACCGGGGCGACCTCTATCTCGACTTGGCGACCCGCTGGGTTCGCAAGGTGGTCATGGACGAGTTAGTCGTGGCCGAGAGCACGGTGCCGGGCTTGGCCAACAAGATCAGCGCGGTGATCGAGCGCCACTCCATCATCCGCAACGTGACTCCCAAGGCCGGCGAATGACCGTGGCAGCGCCTGTTTGGTGAAGCTGTTGTCAAAAGATCGGGTGGCAGCGGCAAGCCGGCGCTTGTCGCTGCCACCCGATGCCGCTTCTTGACGGAGTTTACGGCTTTGCAGCCCTCGGCCCACAGAACGAGCAACCCGAAGAAAATGTGCCGCGAGCCGAAAACAGCAAACTCTCTCTAACGATGGGCTGGTTTCCTTTGACTTGGCCGGGGGGAATGGGGTAGTGTTTTGGCCCAATGGACTGGAAACGATGGATCGCGACGTGCTTTGGACTGGGTTGGCTGCCGGTGGCTCCGGGATCGTGGGGTTCGCTGCCGCCGGCTCTGGTATTTGGCGTGCTCATGTACGCTGGTATGACCGCTACGGCAACGGTTGTCATGGCGGTGATGCTGGCTGCCGGGTGCGTAGCGTGCGTCCTCTATGCGCCGGCCTCGATTGCGGCCAAAGGGCGGGATGATCCAGGCGAGGTCGTGATGGACGAATTTGCCGCCCAGGCATTGACGTTCCTGGCCCTGCCGCTTCTGACCGCACGAGGTCTGGGCGGCTGGGAATGTCTGGCGCTCGCGGCCTTCGGATTCCTGACTTTTCGCGTGATCGACATCACCAAACCCTGGCCCATCCGAAAGCTGGAGCGGCTGCCGGCCGGCTGGGGCATCCTGGCGGACGATCTGGCCGCCGGCGTTGCGTCGGCGGTCCTGGTGTTTATCGCTATGAGGTTGTTGGTTAGCGGGTAGTCAGACGGCGACGAAGTTTCGGTTGATCCTGCGGATGGACGCGTGGTAAAGTGGAATCATGACAATGGTTCGGTACATTCCCTACTACCACAAGCGC
Organism: uncultured Pirellulales bacterium; assembly: GCA_964354535.1. GTDB lineage: Bacteria > Planctomycetota > Phycisphaerae > Sedimentisphaerales > Anaerobacaceae > PLanc-01. The sequence goes on along the minus strand of CAYHAJ010000031.1, from coordinate 37,256 downwards.
AACCAACACCTCACACATCATGTTCTGCGCAAGTTTCAAGGATAGTATGATCGAGCAGATTACTATCAAGAACTTCAAGAGCTTCAGGGACGTGACTCTCAGGCTGGGGCCGTTGAACATCTTCATTGGCGCCAATGCCAGCGGCAAATCCAACTTCTTCGACGCTCTGCGCGTCTTGCAGGGGATCGGCTACGGGTTCACGCTTTCCGAGATTCTGGACGGCAAGCCCAAGAGTGCAACAAGCGAAGTCTGGGAGGGCATCCGGGGCGGCAGTGCAGGGGCCGCGTTTTTCGCGAATGCCGACCAACCTACATCGTTCCAAGTCAGCGGAGGCCTTCTCGACAGTGTCTTCGGGGACTTTGCTTTTGAGATTGCGTTTTGTGCCAAGGAGGGCCGTCTGCGTGAAGAGCACTTGTCAGTCTCTGGAGAAATCATCTATGACTCTTCGCCGGGATCCAACAGCGGGCTGAGCCCAGAATTTGAAGTGCGTCATTATCCTAAGGGTGCCAAGAGGCGAGTTCCGTACGTCACGCACAGATTCCATTCGGATCGTCCGGTGCTGACGCAGATGGATCGGGGGGCCGATTGGCGATTGCTCTGGGCTCCCTCAGAAATGGCCGAACAGGTAGCACGTTTCTTAGCCGATATGCAGCGAATCGATCCTTCGCCGGCGCTTCTGCGAGCATACTCGCAGGCATTCAAAGTCAAACGGATGGGCGAACGTGGAGAGAACTTTGCTGCGTTAATCCGCGTGATTTGTGATGATCCAAAGACAAAGGACGCATATCTTAGCTGGTTGCGAGAGCTCCGACCTCATGATGTGGACGATGTAGGTATCACAGAGGGCGCACTTGGTGAACCACTCGTTGTGATGAAGGAGCGAGCTCGTGTATTGCTCGCCCCGGCTCTCTCGGATGGCACGTTGCGGTTTGCGGCTCTGGCGGCGGCGTTCTTCCAGCCTGACATGCCCGGCATCATTACAATCGAGGAAGTCGAGAACGGCATTCACGCCAGTCGCTTACGGTTACTGGTGGAACTGATGCGCAGCCAGGCGGAGGCCGGAAAGACGCAGGTCATGGTCACGACGCACTCGCCCCTGGTGCTGGCCTGGCTCAACCCCGAGGAGTACGCCACGACCTTCTACTGCAAACGCGATGAGGAAACCGGTGAGTCGCGGATCACTCCTGTCAGCGAGATCCCCCGGTTCAACGAGATCGTCAGCAGCCAACCGATCAGCGACTTATTTGCTGAGGGCTGGATGGAGACAGCCCTGTGAGTTTCAGGGTGCTTGTCATTCCTGAAGACCGGACCTACAACGGCTACATCCTGAAGCCCGTCGTGGAACGAATGTTGGCTGAATTGGACAAACCCAAGGCCGACGTGGTAGTGCTCCCTAATCCCAGGCTGATGGGCTACGACCAGACTGTCCGCGCGATCCGGGGCGGTCTCGTGGAGCGTTATCGGCACTTCCCGTTGTGGTTGTTTCTCCCCGATGGCGACCGTGCCAAGGGCTTGGAGTCTCTGGAGAGCGAATTGGCGGACAAGGGCGTGCGTCTGTTCTGCTGCGCTGCCCAACCTGAAGTTGAGGCGTGGTTGTTGGCGGGATACCGAGACGAATTGCCCATCCCTTGGGGACAAGTGCGTCGGCACCCCCGCCTGAAGGAGGACGTGTTTGAACCGTTCCTCAAGCAGCGGGGCGACCCTCGCAGTCCCGGCGGCGGGCGAGAAGGGCTGGCTCGCCGGACGCTGACCAACTATCGCGGGCTCCTGTCCGTCTGCCCGGAGCTCGCCGAACTCGAAGATCGCCTTCGCACTTTTCTGGCGCAGGGCATGTGATTCAGAGTCCGTTTGTTTGCCTTTGACTTGCTCGGGCGTTATCGGTAGTGTTTTGGCCTGATGAACTGGAAACGATGGCTCGTGGCCTGTTTTGGACTGGTTGCCGGCGGCCCCGGATTCGCGGGGGGCGCTGGCCATTCCCTCGTACGTTGCCCTGAAGGGACTCATTAGGATTGGCGAGATGAGTGACTACAGCATTGAGGTCTGCCGGGAGCTTCAGGAGCGATTTTGCCGCACTGGGGTGCGCCGGCCCATGCGCGTCAGTCGGTACGAGCCTGGAACCGAACTGACGTATCAAGTTGAAGGCTTTGCCGGCAATGGCACGGCAGGCGTTCATCTGGTTGTCGAGCGATTTGTGGGCGGCGGCTTTGCCGGCCAAGTCTATCGGGTGAAGGTTCTGGGGATCGAAGGCGCCTCGATTGCCGGGTTGCAGGTGGGTGGCAATTACGCGATGAAGATCCTGGTTCCGCCGTCGGGGTTCTCCCGCCTGTTCCGAAATCTGCTTTACTGGATAGGTTTTCAAGGTCCTTTCCAACTCCAGGTCAATCCCGCGGCGGCCCGGGCCGGAGCTTTGTGGCAGAAGATTATCCGCCGGGGCGCGCGGATCAAGTTTGGCGACGAGCGGGCCGTCGTCGACATCCATGGCACATTTGTTGATGAGCGGCTCGGCAGTTGCGGCGAGTTGAGCGAATGGGTGGATGGGCGGACCTGGCGCCTGGAAGTGGATGATCGGCTCGACCTGCTGCGGCAGTGGCGCAAGGGCAAGGCGGTGGACGAGAGCCAGCTCGGATCACCTGAGTATCGTGCGAAGAAAGGTCTCATGCGCGAATTCGTCGGGCTGCTGCACGAGATGGGAGCCTATGAGTTTGCGCGGCAATATGAATGGTCTACCTGCAAGAGCCAGCCAAACTGCCTGAAACGCAATGGCCAGGACGAGGATCCTGCGGCGGGTTTGGTAGCCGTCGATTTTCGAGCGGGACTCGCATTGTTGCCGTTTCTGCCGATGAGCCCGGGCGACGTGAAGCTGATTCTTCAGGGTCTTACCCGAGGCTCGCTGGTCCAATTTGACCGGGGCAGTCTCGCCCGGTTGGATCGCTTCGTCGCGGCGCATAGCGCTGAATTTGCGGACATGCAGCAGATGTTGACGGAGTTGAAGGCTGCGGAGCGGGTCTATCGAGATTCGGTGCCGGACTTCACCCACAATCACGTTCGGCTGCTCTATAGCGGCCGGTTGTGGGGTACGATGCTCAACAGCGCTGTAACCGGCTGGCAGGTCAGGAGACTGATCGACGAAACGCACGCCCAGACCTTGCGAAGGAACCGCATCCATACCCTGGCGTTCTTTCTCGTCGGCTGTATCCCTGTTCTGGGCAAGATCTTACGACGTGTCTGGGGCCGATCGGATTGGCGGGAGCACTATCTCCAGGTGCTGACGAGTCCGGGTTATTTCTGGCAGGCCTTTAGGGCCAAAGTGGCTGAGAAACTCGTCGAATGGCACCGGGCGGGGCGGGTGGATGCCGCGCGTGCGACAAGGTTGGCGGATCAACCCTGGAGGTTCCTGGGCCACTGGCCCCTGTCCATCCTGCCGGCGGGATTCCACCGGTCTGTGACCGATTGGCGGTTTGCCAGGGAGAAGATCGACGACCTGCTGATTCGGCCCATCCGGCTGTACTTCGACGCGGAACTGCGGGAAAAGTGGCTGCGGGACATGGTGGCGGAAGGGCGGAGCAGACACACGCTCAGCAATGGGGATGCCGAGACGATTCTGGCCCAGATTCAAGAGCCTTACATACAGAAGTACCTCAAGTGTCTGGCTGTGCACCTCTGCACCCTGTTCGTGACCGAAATGACAGCGCTGACGCTGGCCATCATCTATGTCATGATGCACTCGGAGATGCCCTGGCAACAAGCCTGGGCGAGGGCTCTGACCATTATTGCCCTGTTTCAGATCGTGCCTGTCTCGCCCGGGTCCCTGGTGCGCGGGCTTTATGTGCTCTATCTGGTCGTTCGTGAGCGCAACTTCAAGGACTACAACATCGCGGTATTTGTGGGATTCTTCCGCTATATCGGCTATCTGGCGTTTCCGATCCAGATGACGTACCGGTATCCCGTGTTGGCACGCTTCATGGCCGCCCATTGGGCAACGGAGGCGGTGCACGTTGTTCCCGTGTTCGGCGAGCATGGGGCGTTGCTGGAACACTGGGTATACTACCTGTTCTACAACTGGCCTCTGACGATTCGACGTCGGATGCGCCTGCGGGCCCAGATGAGGGCCTCCGCAGCGCCGCGGTACTGGCACGTAGCGGCCTGCGTGGTCTCCGTGGCGGCCGTGTTTGGCTTCTTGGACTACACTCACGTGGGTCGGGTCGGTGTGCTTCCTGGGTTGCGGGAGTACTGGTGGCTTGTGGTTTCTGTGCCGCTGCTGTGTGGCTCTTTGGCCACCCTCGGCTGCGGCGGGGCCTCTCTTGGACGGCGCATCGTCGTGGCGGCAGCGGCGGGGGCGTTGGCCGCTTTGGTCGCTATGCCGGTCTGGGCGGTTTGGGGCTCCGGCGACTTGGTGTCGGTCGGCAGTGTGGCGGCCTTGACCGTCTGGCGCACCTTCATTTTCACCATTTTGTCCACGCTGGGAGCCATATTTACGGAATTATCGCTTCCGGAGCCGAATGCGCATTCAACCTGTGCTTGTTAGATGTTGCGGCAGGTTGGTGTAAGATGGGCCGCTTCAAAATCACCGCGGAAGTGGAATTGTGGGAAAAAGGCAGGCGGCGAAGCAGTTTTGGACTGGAAAAGGTTTGAAATGCGAAAAAAAGCAGGTAGAATTCAGGGCCTTCCTGAAAATAGTATAGGGAAATGACCGTTTGGGCGTATAATTAGGAATAACAACTGAGCCGGTATAGGCCCGAAGTCCGGGTGCTTCACGGCTCACTGGAATATCGAAAGAATTCTGTGGAGGGTTCTTTCCCTCATGCCGGCCAACAGTTACAACTCTCTGTGCGACGACTTCTACATCGACATGTACGTGAACACGGAATTGGACCTGCCCACGGCGCGCGACACGATTTTGACGTTTTTCGAGCGCATCCAGAAGCAGTATCCGACGATGGGGCGGTTTTCCCGGCGGGAGGGGGAATACTGCCTGGAGGAGGAGTCCGGATCGGGCCAATCCCGCTGGGTGAGCCTGGAGACGGATCGCATCGGCTCCGGCGTCGTCAACCCCGCGACGGTGGAGGACGTGTATCAGCAGGATAAGCTGGTCCTGGAGCTCATGCCGTACATGCTTGGTGTGACCCCACTCGACGTCGATTCCGTCGACGTCACCTTTTCGATGGATTTCGATTGCGTCGGCAATCACGACGAGATCATTGCCGAGGCGCTGTTCGCCACGAGCGCCTTCGGCTGGCTGCTGGACTGGCCGCATGTCAAGCCCATCGTCTACTCGCCCTCCATGGTCATCACACTCTCGGCGGACGAGTACACCCAGGCCCGCGTGAGCATTGAGTCAAAAACGAGCGTCTTCGAGCCCGGCGAGAAAGAGCAGAACCACGATGAGCCGATCACACTGTCGTTGACGGTCCGCCAGTATCCCAAGGGCAACGAGCGGTTCGATCCCGTGGCCTCGTTCGAACGGCAGTGCCAATTGGCCGAAGAGCTCATGAACGAGCGGATCATCCGCTATTTTGTGCAGCCCCTGGCGGAGGTGATCGCCCAACGGCGGTCCCCGTGAGCAACCATGCCGCGCCGGTTAGGCAAACTGGGGGAGATCGCGTTGCTTACCGTTGCGAATCCTCGGATGTGAGCCAAGAGGAGTGAAGCGTTCTATGGCGATTGAAGCACCACTGAGCAAGTCCAAGCGAAATGACTTCATCATCGGCGTCGTGGTGTGCCTGGGGCTGGCACTTTGGTTTGCTTACGACGGGTACTTCAACCAGAAATTCATCAAGGAACACACACTCGAACAAGGTCAGCCGGATGGTACCCTGATCTTCAACCAGAAATCCCCGCCGTTCTTTGTCGCGGGTGCTTTGCTTCTTGGGGCGTACTGGCTTGTGATCCGCCACCGCAAGCTGGTGGCTGGCGAGGATGCTCTGGTCATCGCCGGCCGCAAAAAGATTCCCTACGATGCCATCGAGCAGATTGACAAGACCCATTTCGAGAGCAAAGGCATCTTTACCATCACCTATAAGAACGAAAGCGGCCGGCTGGTTCAGTACCGGCTAACGGATCGCCACTTTGACAATCTCAAGCCCATCCTGGACCACTTGGTAGCCCAGATCACCGCGTAGTACGCGTGCTACCCTAACAACGTGGTGGGCTGAATCTTCCCTGACTACAACTTCTCAATGCTCGAATACCCCAGTCGGCCCCAGGTTGCCCTTTGCAGCCGCTGAAGGTCATACCTGCCATCCTCCGTCCGCGGCGTATAAGTACCCCCTTTGAGGCTTTCCATCCATAAATCATGGGCATATGACAACTCGCGGGGCATCTCCACTGTGTCGCGGCCTTTCCATTTCCAATACTCTGTGTGCCCATCGGCCATCGAGAGGGTCATTTCTTCGGCGTGGTGGGTGGGCGGGGCATTGTAACTCCACGTGGGGTAAAGATAGTTGACCCAGAAATCGATGATGAGCGGCGTCTGACCCCGGTCGAGAAAGACCGTGCGCTGAGCCGGCCCCGGACTGACGATGTCGGTAAGCCGGGTCAGTCTCAACACGGTGTTCCCGACGCGCACGCCGCGATCCGTCATTTCCCGGCCTGCCCTCTCGCGGATATACGTTCCTGCGACTAAGCCGCCATGGTGGTTCGCGGAGGAAACCATCGCGTATGTGATCAGGTGGCCGGTCCGGCCCCGGGGACAACGGTACACCTCCAGGTCCTGGAGGTACGGCCACAGGACGCCTTTGTCGTCGTTCCCGAAGAAAGCCGCGCGGTTCGGAGGATAGCTGAAAGCCAGACCCGCCCAGCCCGTGATAGTAGGGGCATGGCCGGCGGCAAGATTGCCATCGTGCTCGTCGGCATGGACGACCCACGCCAGGGTGAGCTGCCGCAGGTTGCTTACACACACCGCTCGCTGCCCGCGCTCCCGCACGGTATGTGCCACCGGGATGAGGATCGCCACAAGCAGGGCGATGATGGCGATCACCACGAGCAGTTCGATGAGGGTGAAGCCGTTCAGGCGGATGATCGAGCTGGAATACCCCCGCGGCCGACACGTATCCAGCTTACGGCCCCCGCTTTGGCTCTCTCCGCGTCCCATCGCTCTTGCTCCCATCCGCCCACCGAGCGACTCTCCGAGCCGACGGGCATCCACGTCCTCTCAGGTGCAAACGTCAGAGTTGACCCATCGATCCCGGTCTCAAAAGCTGTATTCCATTGTGCCGTCCGTGGCCGATTTGTCAAGACTCTCTCGCTTTCGTCGCTTTCCGTCCGAGACCGGCTCGGATGAAGAATTTGATTGACCGGGGCAGGGTATGCCGGTAGCCTATGACGGTTTGTCTTTTGGAAGCCACGGTTGGGCGGTTAAGAAAGTACGAGCTCTTCCATGAACATCTGTGTAGTCGGTTTGCAGTGGGGTGACGAGGGCAAGGGCAAAATCGTCGATATCCTCGCGGAGAACAGCGATATCGTGGTCCGCTACGGCGGCGGCTCGAATGCGGGCCACACCGTTGTGATCGGCGACGAGCGTTTCGCCCTGCACCTGCTCCCCAGCGGCTGCGTTCGGGCCAATGTCGTCTGTGTCATCGCCAACGCGGTCGTCGTGGACCCGGGGGTGCTGATCGGCGAGATTGACGGCCTGGCCCAGCGGGGCATCTCCTTGGATGGCCGGCTGCTTATCAGCGAGAACGCCCACGTCGTTCTGGAGTATCACAAGAAGGAAGACCAGTTGCGTGAGGATTCACTGGGCAAGCAGAAGATCGGCACGACGGTCCGCGGCATCGGTCCATGCTACGCGGACAAGGTGGGGCGCAGCTACGCGGTGCGGATGAGCGATCTGTGCAACCTGCCGGAGCTGAGCCGGAAGATGCAGACCATTCTCGCTTACAAGAATAAGCTCTTCGAGTCGCTCTATGGGACCGGACCGATGAGCATCGTGACGGTCATGGATAGCTGCGTGCAATATGCGGCCCGGCTGGCACCGTTTGTGACAGACACGACGGAGTGGCTCCATGCAGCCATCGCTCAAGGCAAGTCCGTCCTCTTTGAGGGTGCCCAGGGCTCGCTCCTGGACTTGGATCATGGCACGTTCCCGTACGTAACCAGTTCCAATTCGAGCTCGCTGGGGGTGCCGGCCGGCTGCGGTGTGCCCGCCCGCATGATCGACAAGTACATTGGCGTGGCCAAGGCGTACACGACCCGCGTAGGGGCCGGACCCTTCCCGACCGAGCAGGACAATGAGGTCGGGCAGTATATTCGCGAGAAGGGCCACGAGTACGGCACGACGACGGGACGACCGCGCCGGTGCGGGTGGTTTGACGCAGTCGCGGCTGCTTATAGTGTCAAGATCGGCTCCATCGACTCGTTGGCGCTGTTGCACCTGGACACCCTGAGCGGCTTGAAGGAATTGTACCTCTGCACGGCCTACGAGATTGACGGCCAGAAGAAGACGTTCTTCCCGGCTAATATCGACCGGCTGGCGAAGGCCAAGCCTATCTATGAGAAGATGGCCGGCTGGGATGACGAGATCGGCCAGGCGACGACATTCAAGGCACTGCCCAAACCGGCGCAGGCCTATATCCGGCGGATCGAGGGGATCATCGGAAAGCCCATCGAGATGATCGGCGTCGGGCCCCAGCGCAGCCAGACCATCATCAGGCGATAGGGGTCTATGAGCCATTCAGATGCCCAAGTGAAGACCATGGACCAGAAGCTGGGCGAAACGGCGCAACGGCTGGGCTTGGACCCGGCCCAGTTGCCGCGCCACATCGCCATTATCATGGACGGCAACGGCCGGTGGGCGCAGGCCAAGAGCCTGCCCCGGTATGAAGGGCATCGGCAGGGGGCTAAGACCGCCGAGGCGGTCGCGCAGTGTTGTGTCGACTTCGGCATGAAATCGTTGACCCTGTATTCCTTCAGCATCGAGAATTGGAAGCGGCCCAAGGCTGAGGTCAATGCCTTGATGCACCTCTATGCCGACTACCTGGTCGGGATTCGACCCAACCTGATGAAGAACAACGTCAAGCTGGTGCATCTCGGACGCGTGGCGGGCCTGCCTCCGATGGTCAGCGACTCGCTGCAGGAAACGATGGAACTGACGCGGGAGAACACCGGCATGGTGCTGGCGCTGGCCCTGAATTACAGCGGCCGGGCGGAGATCGTCGATGCGGCGAGAGCCATTGCCCAAGCCTGTAAGGAGGGCCGCCTCCGGTGGGAGGAGATCGACGAAAACTGCATCAGCGAGCACCTGTATACGGCGCAACTCGCCGATCCCGATCTGCTGATTCGGACGGCCAGCGAGCTGCGCGTCAGTAATTTTCTCCTGTGGCAGATCTCGTATAGTGAGTTCTACGTGAGCGATACTCTCTGGCCGGAATTCAATGAAGAATCACTGGAAAAGGCGATTCTCGCCTATGCGCGCCGGGATCGGCGCTTTGGCGCGATTGCCACGAATAGCCCGCCTGTCGATCAGGCGGCACGGATGGCGAAACCGTGAGTTCCGTGGGTACGCTCTGTGCACGATGCACGTGCGGCGGCCCACGCGCAGCCGCACCGGCGTATCGGTCAAGGTATGGACACCATGGCAGCGGACGGAGCACACCTTACATCCATGCTCAAACACAGGCTACTCTCCGGGACTTTGCTGACGATTTTCCTGGCAGGCGTTCTCGTTCTCGATGCCTGGCTCGATGGCTCCCTGACGGTCTCGACCACCGATAACTGCCGAGTTCAGGGGACCTTGATGATGGCGCTGGTTGTCGTGTTGCTCAGTCTCGGGGGCGCTGAGCTTTCCAGGCTCGCCGCTGCCAAAGGACTGATCGTGCTCAATCCGGTCGCGGGAATCGGGTTGGCTCTGTTGGCGACGACTTGGTATTGGCCGCAGCTTATCCCCGTCTCTCAGAGCACCTATCTCCTGCTGGCGGCGGCTGTTACGCTGGCCGCCCTCCTGTTGCAGCAGCACTTCCAGCGGGGTAACGATGGTGCGTTGGCCAACTGCGGGATCAGTTGTTTCTCCCTGTCATATCTGGGTCTGTTGGGAGCCTTCGTGCTGGGGATACGCATGGAGGAAGGTCCCTGGGCGGTTTTGACCTTCGTTGCCTCTGTAAAGTCTTCTGATATCGGGGCTTATGCGTTTGGCAAGCTGTTTGGCAAGCACAAGCTCTCGCCTCGGGTTAGTCCGGGCAAGACTTGGGAAGGGCTGGGAGGGGCCGCCGTCGCGGCCGTGATTGTAAGTATGGCATTTACCGAGGCTTTTGGTATAATGAGACTCTGGTTGGCTCCGATCTTCGGAGTCTGTATGGCCGTGATTGGGCAGTTAAGCGACTTGGCGGAATCGATGCTCAAGCGCGATGCGCAGCAGAAGGATTCGTCGAACCGCGTGCCGGGATTTGGCGGTATATTGGATGTGGTCGACTCGCTGCTCTTTGCAGCCCCGTTTGCGTATGTGTTCCTCAGAGTTGCGGCGTAAGGGAGGCCTGCCTGAGGGACGGATGAGATGTCGCTATAGCGAGAAATTGATTTGGAAGTAACTGTACAATTAGACCCGGACAAGCAACTTGAGCTGTTCGGCCCCGCCGACAGCCATCTTCGTCTTTTGCGTCGGTCCTTAGGCGTTCAGATCACGGCACGCCAGTCGGATCTGCGCATCAGCGGTGAGGACGCCAGTGTCCACCGGGCTGCCGGAGTGATTGACCAGATGCAAAAGCACCTGCTCAAGCACCGGCAACTGACGGTGGATGACGTGGTTGAATTCGTCGAGCAGGGACCTGTGCCGGAAAGGGAGGAGAGCGACCAGGCTGTTACTGTCTACTCGAACAAGGTAATTGAGCCGTCCACCGCAGGCCAGTTGAAGTACATTGAGACGATGCTCAGGAACGATGTTACGTTCTGCACCGGTCCGGCGGGGACGGGAAAGACGTATCTGGCCGTCGCGGTGGCGGTGTCCATGCTCAAGAAACGCCAGATCCGGCGGATCGTGCTGGCCCGGCCGGCGGTCGAAGCCGGTGAGAAACTGGGCTTTCTGCCGGGCGATATCGCTGCGAAGGTGAACCCCTATCTGCGGCCCCTCTTCGACGCGATCGAGGACATGATGGACTTCGCCCAGATGCGGAAGTTCATGGAATTGGATATCATCGAGATTATCCCCTTGGCCTTCATGCGCGGCCGGACCCTGAATGAGGCCGCCATCATCTGCGATGAGGCCCAGAACACTTCGGGCCTGCAGATGCTGATGGTCCTGACCCGACTGGGCCACGGCTCGAAGATGATCATCACGGGCGATGTGACGCAGGTGGACCTGGCCGCCAACCAGAAGAGCGGCATGGTGGAGGCCATGGAGATTCTCCGGCGTGTCGACGGGATCGGCGTGGTCGAGCTCAGCCAGCAGGACATCGTGCGGCATCGGTTGGTCCAGAACATCGTCGAGGCGTACCGGATGAGCCAGGAGGCGAGGGGGCGCACGGGAGAGCGGGAAAGATCGTGATGGCAATCGAACCGAGACAGGCGCGCGGTCAGGTCGTGACTCGCGCGGGCGGTTCGCCGCCGGGCAGGTGGTATCGTGCTTCATAGAAAGACCAGCCCGCGACGGGATCAAGTGCGCCGGAACATCGGGGCGGAGCGGTCTTGGTGGAACTCGCCGCTGATGGATGCCGACGTGATCGTTTCCCTGTTGCTCTGGTTGCTCTTCGTGGTGCTGTGCATCGGCGTGCTGTCTTTCGGCTTGGCCCAGCAGGGGCGATTCCGTGCGTTGGCGGCCTCCTCGGTAGTCGCCGTGTTCGTGGCCGTCGGAGGCGGGCTGTATGTCTCTCATTATCAACCCCGACTGCTGCGCAACCACGCCAAAGCCTTTGCCTTGGTCGTGTTGTTTCCCGCCCTGTTGGCGGTGACCAAGCTGGGGTCGCTTTCGAGCGGTACCGCCCTTTGGGGCCTGGGATGGGGGGTCGGCACGGCGATCCTGGCCTCGATCGTCCTGGTGATTGCCTACGACCAGCGGTTCGCCATCGGGATGAGCGCGTTGTACTGCGTCCTGGCCTCGCTGGCGGTGGGACCCAAACCCGACCAGGCTCTCCAATTGCAGGGGATGAGGTTGTTTCTCACGATGATTTCCGGGGCGGCGGTCTGCTGCTTCATGCTCAAGGAGATCCGCACGCGCATGCGGCTGCTGGAGGTCAGCGCGCTGGCCTCGACCGTAGTCTTCATCACGGCCCTGTCGGCGCCCTATCTGAATTTCCTGGGCGAACCTCCGAGCTGGATCACGGCCCTGCAGGCGGCCGGGTACTACGCCTGTGCGGCTTTTCTGGCGGGGCTGCTGATGCAAAGCCTGCTGCCATTGATCGAACGGCTCTTCCGCATCGCGACCAGCATGACCCTGCTGGACTATTCCGATGCCAATCAGGCTTTGTTGAAGAAACTGGCGATGGAAGCGCCGGGGACCTTCAGCCACAGCCTGCTGATCGGCTCGATCGCGGAAGCTGCCGCGGAAGCCATCGGCGGTAACGGCCTGCTGTGCCGCGTCGGGGCCTATTACCACGACATCGGCAAGATCAACAAGCCCAAGTACTTCATCGAAAACGAGATGGGCTCGGCCAGCAAGCACAAGGAGCTCTCGCCCGCGATGAGCCAGTTGATCATCGTAGGCCATGTCAAAGACGGTCTGGAGATGGCCAAGGAATTCGGCCTGCCCATCGTCCTGCACCAGTTCATCGAGACGCACCACGGCACGACCCTGGTGGAGCCGTTCTACCACGAGGCTCTGCGAAAATATGAGGAGCCGGGCCCCGGGGGCGTGGCCCGCAAGCCCATGGAGGCACCGCCGAGCGAGAGCGAGTTCCGCTACGCCGGCCCCCGGCCCAAGAGCAAGGAAGCGGCCATTATCATGCTGGCGGACGCGGTGGAAAGCGCCACCCGGTCTCTCTCCGACGTGACTTTGGCCAAGGTCGAGGCGGTCGTGCACAACATCGCCATGAAGCGGCTGGAGGACGGCCAATTCGACGAGTGCGATCTGACGCTCCGCGAGCTCAGCCAGATTGAAGCGAGCATGTCGAAGTCCTTGGCGGCCCACTATCACGGACGCATTGCTTATCCCACCGCGCCGGACGCGTCGGCCCGCACGCCCAAGCCAACGGCGGCGAAAATGGTGGAAGCGTGAGCCTGCTGTCGGGATGATTACGGTACAGATCACAACTCATTTCGAAGCGCTCCTGGTGGATGCGACGGAACTGAAGAAGCTGGTGCGCACCATCTGCCGGCGGTTCGAGATCGCGCACGCGCGAATCAGCATCGGCATCGTGGACGACGCCGAGATCAGCAGGTTGAACCGGAAATTCCTGGGCCACGCAGGGCCCACGGATAGCCTGAGCTTCGATCTGTCCGACGAAACCGAGCCCGATGGACAGAAGGTCTTCGATCTGATCGTCAACGGCGAATTGGCGGTCCGCGAGGCGGCCCAGCGTGGGCACACGGCCCGGGCGGAACTGGCGCTGTACATCACTCACGGTCTGCTGCACAACCTGGGTTTCGATGATGCCGGTCCGGCGCAGGCCCGCCGGATGCACGCGACGGAGGACGAGATTCTACAAGATTTCGGCTACGGATTGGTGTACAATAAGGATCGAGAAGCACCGTAGATGCCGCCGGCCCGGCGGTCCGTGCCAGAAGGGATACTGAAAGGGATTGGGAAGTGGGCTTTGTTGGTTGGGCGGTGTTGTTGACATGCCTGTTCGTGGGGGCAACATCGTTCTTTTCCGCCTGTGCGAATGCCTTGCGGATCTTCTCCCGGGTCCGGCTGCAGGAGGAGCTTAAAGCCGGCAGCGGCCAGGAACGGGCTGATCTCGTGGAGAAGATCGCGGGCGACGCCGATCGGCTGGTGTTGGCCTGCGGGGTGTACCGGCTGGTCTTCAATATCGGGGCTCTGTTACTGCTCGTGGCGCTGCTATCGACTTGGCACGGAACGCTGGACGCTACTGCTTATCTGCTGGTGTTTGCCGTTGCCCTGGCGATCTTCTCCGTGTTCAGCTTGGCGATTCCGTATGCCTGGGCGAAATACGCCGGCGAAAAGTTGATCAGCCGCACGTATGGTACCTTGGTTGTATTTGCTCTTCTGGCGACCCCGATTCTCTGGATTCTGCGGCTTTACGACGGCTTCGTGCGCCGGCTGGCCGGCGTGCCGCCCGCCACACCCGACCAGCAGCAGGAGGAGAAGCAGGAGGAGTTCCTCGAAGACCTGGAGCAACAGCGGATGGACGGGGTCATGGACAAGGAGGAGCAGGAGATGATCGAGAACGTGCTGGAGCTGCGCGAGAGCACGGCGGGCGAAATCATGACGCCCCGGACCGATCTGGTCGCCGTCGATGTCGCGGCTGATTTGCCGACGGTTCTGGAGACGATCCGCAAGGTGGGGCACTCGCGCATCCCGGTGTACGAGGGGAATATCGACAGTATCGTGGGGCTGATCTACGCCAAGGATCTGCTGGACGAGATCGGACGGGAGGCGCAGGAGTTCCACGTGCGGGATCGGATGCGGGAGGTCTACTTCGTGCCGGAGACCAAGCCGCTGCGCGCTCTGCTCCACGAGTTTCAAGATCAAAAGCTCCATCTGGCGGTCGTGCTCGATGAATACGGCGGCACGGCAGGCCTCGTGACGCTCGAAGATATTCTCGAAGAGCTGGTGGGCCCGATTGCCGATGAGTACGAGACGACGCCGCCGGAGTCGAGCCGCGAGATCGACGAGACCACGATTGAAGTGGATGCCCGCATGTACGTGGACGATCTCAACCACGAGTATTCGTTGGACCTGCCGGAGGATGAGGATTACGACACGGTCGGCGGATTCGTCTTCTCACGGCTGGGCTACATCCCCAAGGCGGGCGAACACTTCGACTACGATAATCTGAAGTTCACGATCGCCTCCGCCGAGCCCAGACGCGTCAAGCGGGTCCGGATCCAGAAAGGCAGCGAGTCATAGGTATGCTGACCAAGGACCAGGCCATTTGCATTCGCGCGGTGGACTACTCCGAGACGTCGCAGGTCGTCACCCTCTTCGGCCGGTTGTCGGGGAAGATCCGGGCCATCGCCAAAGGCGCCAAGCGACCGAAATCCGCTTTTGACGGTCCCCTTGAGCCCCTTTCTTTCGGCGCGATCGTCTTTTCCGGCTCTCATCGAGACAAGCTCGCCACCTTGACGGAGTTCCAGCCGCAGCCGGTGCGGGGCGAGCTGCGGCGCAACCTGGCCGCCCTGCAAAGCGCCCTGTTTGCCGCGGAGTTGCTGGACCTGCTGACCGAGGAGTACGATCCGCATATCGTGCTCTTCGACCACTTCCTGCGCTTCCTGCAGGATATTGAGGAAGGCAAGGCCGGACCCGACCGCCGCGACATTCTGATTCGCCTGATCCTGTTCCAGTTCGTGCTGCTGCACGAAGTGGGCCTGCGGCCGATCCTGAACACCTGTGCCAACTGCAAGAGAACCTTCGGAGCGGACGGGGGCGAGGTTTACTTCAGCGCCTCGGCCAATGGCCTGGTCTGCCGGGATTGCGAGATGAGCTTTCCCGACAAGATTCGTCTCAGTCCCAAGGCGGCGCGCTGCCTGGCGGACATCAAGCGAATCGCCGAGGCCGATCAGGCCACGCTCGACGAGATCGAGCAGGTCTTGGTCCATCACTTCACCCACATCCTCGGCCGCCCCCCGAAACTGGCCAAGCACGTCTTCTTCGCCTGATGTGGACGTCACTTGACCATTCTCCGATAGGGTTTCTTCGGGTTCGCGCCAGAAACTGCGGAGTCCTACTTCTTGGGCAACACGATCATCTGGAGGCCGATATCCTCCGATGTGGTGAACGTGCCCTCGGGACTGACCGAGCCGGTCAGGGTGACATCCGATAGGCGAGCCTCGGCGAGTCGGCTGGCATCGCGTGAGGTGACCGCCAACCCAATGTGGACGGTCTCGTCCATGGCAATTTCAGCGGCGCCAGTTCGATTCGGATCGCCGCTTGCCACTTCCTCCCAGTCTGCGCCATTGCTCGAATGCTGCGCCGTGAACGTGTTCCCGTGACGTGTCAGTCTGACCCAATGTGGAAACCCAACGGCTTCCGCACCGCCGCATCGCGTTCCCCCAATTCCTTGCCTCGTGCTACGGTATTGGAAGGCAACCAGGCCGGTCGGCGTGATGAACACTGACGCGTGGTCGGACGTTGGCTCTGTGGTCTGGCGGATCATGAGCCCCACTTTCGCCAAGGTATCCGCATTCTTCATACTGTCGATTCTGGCGGTGAGGGAGCCGTCGCCCCGCAGCGTCTTATGAGCAAAGTGAAAATCGTCGAATATGTCCCAAATGTCCATGCCGGAGCCCCGGATCGTGTACGTGCCGATGGCCTCGTCATAGCCAAT
This sequence comes from uncultured Pirellulales bacterium, assembly GCA_964354535.1. Classification (GTDB taxonomy): domain Bacteria; phylum Planctomycetota; class Phycisphaerae; order Sedimentisphaerales; family Anaerobacaceae; genus PLanc-01. Next base: position 20,889 of record CAYHAJ010000031.1, on the reverse strand, counting down.
GCTGCCCAAGAGACTGCCCGCATCCGGGGACCTGTCGTCTACAAGTCTCGCGCGCCACTTGGCGGCCTCTTCGAGTCTTCCCCAGACAGCGTAGACTTGAACGAGGACCTGCACATCCTGAACGGTCTGCCAATGAGTTCTCCCGAAGATCTTGGTCTCTCGTGCGATGGCCTCCAAGAGCATCGCCTCCGCCTCGCCGTAGCGGCCTTGCAGCATATAGGCCCAACCCAACCAGCCCATGAAGTCACCCGTCCAGGCGTCGTCCTCTCCCAACACGCGTCGGGACAATTGCAGTGCTTTGTCAAGCCACATCGCAGCCTGATCGCAGTCCCCTTGAAAGCCGTGGAGAACGCCGATGTGGAACATCGCCAAGATGGCTTGTCGGTGCTCATCGCCCCCGACGCGGCGGGCGGCCTCCAGCACCTCCTGATGCAACTGCATCTGTATATCGGATCGACCAAGGAACCAGTAGTTGGAAGCGAGAACGAGCTTGGCCTGCAGGACTCGGGGAGTCTCCGCACCGAGTTGGCGGGCCATCTGTGGGACCGACTGAAGAAGCAGCGGCTGAGCCTCCCCACTATAGCCATCCATGTAGAGGCTCCGGCCCAACTCATACATGGAGGCAATCGTCGCCGGGTGGTCGTCGCCCAGTTCGCGCCGGCGGATCTCCAACGCGCGCCGCAGGTGCCTCTGCCAGCGATCCTGTGCGTTGTTTCTGCGGTACGTCAGGCCCAGTCTGTGTCGGACCTCGGCCTCGAGGAGCGGAGCATCGGTGAATCGGCCCTCCAACGCGTCGGAAACGGCATCGAGAACCGAGAGCGCCGTGATTTCCCCGCCTTGAGACCTGGTTGGGTCGAGGGCGGCGAGAACGGTGTTGTTGAGCAGATCGCTGACGGCACGCTGGCGCTCCCCTTGGACCTGGGCGCGCACGTACATCGTCAGACTCACGATGGCGCCGGCGGCCAGCGCAAGCGTCGCCAGCGTGGTCGCCGCCACCAGCGTCCTGTTTCGTTTCACGAACTTCCTGATCCGGTAGGACCGGCGGGGCGGACCCGCGAGCAGCGGCGCGCCCTTCAGGTAATTCCGGATGTCGTCGGCCAGCGCGGCGGCGGAGCGATAGCGCTGCTCGCGGTCCTTGGCCATCGCTTTCAAGGGAATCCACTCCAACTCCCGATAGAGGCGTCTCGTCAGTGCCCGGACGTCGGTGTCACGATTCTTCGCAATACGATCGCCCTGCTCGCCCGCGGCGGCCAGGTGTCGGCTGGGCGTCTTGGGGTCTTCCTCCAGGATGACTCGCCGGACGGTGTCGGGGCCGCCCTGGCGAAGGGTCTCGGAGTCGAAAGGCAGAGCGCCGGTCAACAGGACGTAGAGCAGCACGCCCAGAGAATAAACGTCGGACCGAACGTCGATAGCCTCGCTGCTGCCTCGGACTTGCTCGGGACTCATATACTCCGGCGTGCCGACGAGCTGGCCTTCCTCCGTCATCAAGGTGCGTTCGGCCATTTGCTGGCTCATCGCCCTGGCGACGCCGAAGTCGATGATCTTAGGGACGGGCGTGACGCCCTGGATCGTCACGAGGATATTGGAGGGCTTGAGGTCGCGATGGATCACACCTTTCTCATGCGTGTGCTGGAGGGCGTCGCACATTTGGCCGAATAGCACGAGCCGTTCCTCGATGCTCAGCCGGTGCTGGTCACAGTACTCGGTAATCGGCAGACCCCGGACATATTCCATGACGAAATAGGGACGACCGGCTTCGGTTGTGCCGGCGTCGAGCACCTTGGCGATGTTGGGGTGGTCGAGCAGGGCGAGGGTCTGGCGTTCGGCCCCGAACCGCCCGATGATTCGCTGGGAGTCCATGCCGGGCTTGATGATCTTCAGTGCGACCTGTCGCTTGACCGGCTGCTCCTGCTGGGCCAGGTACACGATCCCCATGCCCCCCTCGCCGAGGGTATCGAGCAGCATATAACGTCCAATCCGGCTGCCTGGCTTCTCCTTCAGCAGGTCCCAGGAGTCGATGGGCGCGACCGGCTCCGGTTCGTCGGACTCCTGGATCCCCAACGCAAACAGCCGACGCAACTGTTCGGGGGCAGCTCCAAATGACGTGTCTTTGTCCATCACAACCATATCCCGCGATTATCTCGAATCTTGCGCCGCCTCCGGCAGAAACCGCAGAATCTCCGCCAGTTCGTTGTCTACCTGGTCTTCGGCGATGACGGTGGTTCGGACGTGCTCTCTCAAAGCGGCGCGAAACCGCCTCTTGACCGTGACGATCATGTTGGAAACCTGGCGCGGCTCCGCAATCCCGTACTTGGTGCACAGGTCGGCGAGGGGCGGAGCATCGGCGCTGTTGAAGATGGGCTGAACCACCCTTTCGTTGAACACGTGCCAGTGGGTTTCCAAGCCTTCGTCGCGGCAGCCGATCCGTACGGTCTCCAACACTCGGTCCATCAGGGCGGACATCCAGGCGTAGTGGTAGCAGTCTTCCGGGCCGGCCTCCAGAATGGCTGCGGGTACGGTGGGCGGGTCGAGCAGATCTAACGGAACCAGCTTGTTCTTCGGAATTCGTTTGCCCGCCGTTTGCTTGGCACTCTCGTTGACGACGTACTGATTCAGGGCGTGCAGCAGAAACGTGCGGAAATGGCCTTTGGATGGGTCGGCACGTTGGACAAGACTGCGATTCAGAACAACGGCGTGAAAGAAGCCTTGGGTCAAGTCCTTGGCCTCCTCGTTCGGGCAGCCCTTTCGGCGCAGGTAGCAGTAAACGGGCTTCCAATACCTCTCGATCAGCAGGCCGATCAAGGCGTTTTCTCTCGTGTCGCCGGCCTGGATATCACCGATCAAGGACCAATGCGTGGTCAGAAAGGTCTCGCCTGGTCCCCCGATATCCGTCCGACCGTCGGTGCCCATAGCTGCCGCCTCCGCAGAACCGATAGGTATCCGAGCGAAGCCCTTGTTGTCTGTGATGGTCCGTTGATGACCGGCCACCTCCTACATCTATAGCCGATAACTCGTTCATTTTCAAGTGGTTATGGGAGAAGAAGGTGCCTACGGCAGCAGATCATGGCCTCCTTACTCACGAATTCTCACGGTTTTTCTGCGCGGGCGCGCAACATCACGGATTTTTCCGGGAATACGGAGGGAATAAATCGTTTGTGCTATACTGGAATGGTGCCGCCGCCCCCAGTCTGTGCGGCCCGCGAGTCCGAAAGGAAGGTGTCAGATGAAACGATCCCGCCTCTCCACGACGGCCATGCTTGCGACTGCCCTTGGGCTTGTCGCCGCTGGTGGCACACCGGCCGCCAAGGCCGATTTCACCTTCGGCGAACCGGTGAGATTCGCTTCCGTCCTCAAGGGCGCCGACTCGATCGATTGCTTCTCTTCTGATGGCCTGGAAATGTACATCGAGTCGGACCGAGCCGAGGGGGCCGGCGGGTGGGACCTGTGGGTGGCAAGACGTGCTTCATCAGACGAGGATTGGGGTCCACCGGAGAATCTCGGGCCCGTGGTCAACAGTCCCGAGGACGATTTGTACTCGTCCATCTCGGCCGACGGACTGACGCTGCATTTCACCTCAAGCCGGCCCGGCGGGTATGATAAGTGGGACATCTATGCGGCGACCCGCGCGACGAAAGGCAGTCCCTGGGGCCGAGCGGTGCATTTGGGCCCCCTGATCAACAGCGCCTCCACGGACAGCGAACCTTGGATCTCCCCGAACGGCTTGGAGTTGTACTTCAAATCCTGGCGGGGTGGTGGATGTGGTCTCGCCGACATGTGGGTGGCGCGGCGAGCGACCGCAAACAGTCCCTGGGTCGAGCCGGTCAATCTCGGCCCGGTGGTGAATAGCTCATCGGGCGAGGGATATCTCTCCCTCTCGCCAGACGGTCTACTCCTGCTCTTCAACGACAGTATGACCCCGGGGTGGCAGCGGCCCGGTGGATACGGAGGTACTGACCTGTGGGTGACAAGACGAACCAGCGCTTCTGCTCCTTGGCAGACGCCGGTGAATCTCGGCCCCAAGATCAACAGCCCCTCCCATGATGCTTTGCCGCGAATCTCCCCGGATGGTTGCACCTTGTACTTCTGGTCTGCCGGCAAAGGTGGTCAGTGGCAGGCGCCGATCCTCCCGGTCGTGGACTTCAACGGCGACGGCCAAGTTGATGGGAAGGACGTTTTGGTCATGGTGCAGTGTTGGGGCGCAAACGAACCGTCGTGCGACATCGCGCCGTTTGCCTGGGGGGACGGTGTTGTCGACGTTAACGACCTGAAGGTTCTGGCGGAGCACATTGGAACAGAGGTCGTGGATCCCACCCTGCTTGCGCACTGGGCGTTGGACGAGATGGAGGGTGCGGTGGCTCACGACAGCGCCGGAACAAACCATGGCATGCTGATCGGCAGTCCGGCCTGGCAGCCGAGCCGTGGCAAGGTCGGGGGCGCCTTGCAGTTTGACGGCGGGCCGCGTTTCGTCATGACGAAGCTTGTTTGCGACCCTTCGGCCGGGCCGTTCAGCGTGCTCGCGTGGGTCAAAGGCGGTGCGCCGGGACAGGTGATCCTGTCGCAGGCCACCGGGGCCAACTGGCTGACGGCGAGTGTCAATGGCGCTTTGGGGACGGGGATAGGCGGTCTGTTGGAGTCGTCCACAAGCATCACTGACGGTACGTGGCATCGGATCGGATTGGTCTGGGATGGGTCGAACCGGATTCTCTACGTCGACGGCGTCGAGGTTGCCAAGGATGGGGCAGCCAATCTGGCAGCCTCGACGGGCGGGCTGTACATAGGGGGAGCCAAGGTTCTCGCGCCCGGCAGCTTCTGGTCCGGCCTGATCGACGAAGTGCGAATCTACAGTCGCATGGTGCACCCGTAGCATAAGGCCCTGGTCTTCCATGAACACCATGAGACGCCCAAAAGGGTTTACTTTGATCGAATTGCTGGTGGTCGTCGCCATCATGGCCGTCCTGATGGCGGTCCTGCTGCCGGCCCTGCATCGAGTTCGTGAATACGGCAAGAGAGCCGTCTGCTTTGCCAATCTCAAGCAACTCCAACTCGCCTGGGCCTTGTATGCCGACGACAACGAGGGCAAGGTCGTCAACGGTGACGCCGGCGACTTCAAGTACTGGGGGCCGCTGGCCAATGAGAATGAGCCGGCGTGGGTGGGCCGCTGTACCACCCGAACAGGAAGCGGCTACCAGGCGACACATCTGCCCCAAGCGAGCCAGGAGGCCGAGATCCGGCGCGGAGCCCTGTGGCCCTACGTCAAGGAGTTGAAGATCTATCGCTGTCCTATGGGCCTGCGCGCGGAGCGGTTGAATTACGCCATCAGCATCGGGATGAACGGCGGGCCGGAAGAGGGGACGTGCAACAAGGTGGACGGCCGGCCGGTTCCGAAGCAGGAGGAGGGGATGTGGCTCTGGCTGAAACGCCTGGACCAGATTGGCCGGCCAACCGAGCGAATGGTTCTTATCGATGAGGGCTGGATCACCATCGGCCCGTATGCGGTTCGGTACTGGTACAGGACCTGGTGGGACGGGCCGCCGCTTCAGCACGGCGATGGGGCGACGCTGACGTTCGCGGATGGTCACAGCGAGTACTGGAAGTGGAAGGGCCTCGACACGATCAAGATCGGGCGGCAGGCCCGGGACATCAAGAGAGCCAGTGCCCCGCACAATTTCATCCCCCAGACCGAGGACGGCCATCAAGACCTGTGGCGGATGCAGCGGGCCACGTGGGGCAGGCTGGGTTATGAGCCGTGATGTGGCAGCACCGCCGATTCCCCCCAGAGCTGGCAGAGAAATGCGGCCATCGCATACGATACCCCCACGGCACATCGGCAAGGGCCAGCGGACAACGGAGCCGCCGGCCCTCCTTATCCTTGGGATTGTTCGAACAATCCGGGTATCTCGGCCGTGGGTTTCTTCTCCTGCAGCTCCAAGCCGAGATGCTCACAGGCCTGGCGCGTGATCTCGCGGCCGCGCTTGGTGCGCCGCACGAAACCGATCTGCAGCAGATACGGCTCGACCACGTCTTCGAGAGTGTCGCGCTCTTCGCCGAGCGTGGCGGCGAGGGCCTCAATGCCGGCCGGACCACCGTTGTAGACCGTCGCCAGCGCTCGCAGGAAGGACCGGTCCAACTCGTCCAAGCCCAGCGCGTCGATCTGCTCCATCTTAAGAGCATTGTCGACGATATCCATGCTGAGGGCCCCGGAGCCTTTGACCTGGGCATAGTCACGGACGCGTTTGAGCAGCCGGTTGGCGACCCGGGGCGTGCCGCGGGATCGGGCCGCGATCAGTTCGAGCGTGCCTTCCTCGCACACCAGCTTGAGCAATTGGGCGGAGCGGCTGAGAATCTCCGTCAACTCGTCGGTCGTGTAGAACTCGAGATGATAGAGCATCCCGAACCGGCTGCGCAGAGGAGCGCTGAGCAGACCGGCACGCGTGGTGGCCCCGATCAGCGTGAACCGCTTGAGCGGGAAGTTGATCGTCTTGGCGTGCAGGCCGCTATCGACCGTGAAATCGACCCGGAAATCCTCCATCGCGGGATAGATGAACTCCTCAACGGGCGTGCTGAGCCGGTGAATCTCGTCGATGAAGAGCACGTCGCCGATGTTGATGTTGGTGAGCAGGCCCATCACGTCGCCCGCCTTGACCAGGGCCGGACCGGAGGAGGACCGAATCCGCGCCCCCATCTCGTGGGCAACGACGTTCGCCAAAGTGGTTTTGCCCAGGCCCGGGGGGCCGTAGAACAGCATGTGCTCCAGCGGCTCACGTCGTTTCTTGGCCGCCGCGATGGCGATGGCCAGTTTTTCCTTTACGTTCTGCTGGCCGATGCATTCGTTCAGAGACTTCGGACGCAGCGATACGTTGAACGTCTCCTCGGCCTCGCTCAATGGTTGTGCACTAATGACTCTACCGATTGCCATATCAGCAGTTTACCTATCTTCCGCAAAACTGCAACAAGGCGGTAGTCGGTAGTCAGTAATCGGTAGTCGGTTTTCCGAGTCTTCAGTTTCTTCTCACCGACTACTGACTACCGGCTACCGATTACCTCTCTTCTCATTGATTCGCGAGGTATCGTTCGTATTCGGCGCGTGTGTCCACCAGTTCCAGCTTGCCGCCGGTCCAGGGATTTTCGCCGGTAAAGTTGGCGGTGTTGTAGGCCTTGCTGTCGAGTCGCCCCTCCGAACCTTCGATGCCCCACGAGTCGGTCTGATAAACTCGGGCCCCTTCGTTTTCCGCCACCCAGGTGCCCTGGCCGAGTGTGGTCTGGCTCCACATGTGGGCGGTGTAATCGCGACTGCGGCTGGCGTTCTGCAGGCTGTCCATATAGCCGTCAAACGCCCGATTCGCCTCCCCGATGGATCGCTGCAGATTTCGAAACTGCTGTTGCTGCGCGACGGCCCGGTTGGCCATCTCTCCTTGGAACCACTGCTGGTTAAGCTGTACGGTCTTTTCGAGCCGCAGGTACAACGGCAGCCATTCATCGTATTCCGTGTCGGGGGCCCAACTGCCGGCGACGGAAACCTGCCAGACGGGGGTCATCGACCCCGCCGAGCACAGGACGGTGAACAACCCGCGCAGCGTCGCACCGGTGGGAACGTTCCGGAGCCGGACGTGCAGCAGACGAGCGTCAACCTGACTGCCCTGGGCCCGCATCTGCCGGACCATCTGTGCGACCTCCGCCGAGGCCTGTTCCGCCGGGCATTCGCCGATAATCTGCACGTCCCGACTGGTTCGGCCGGATTCCAGCACGAGACGCAGCGCCTGGGGTGGCGGCTGGTAGGGGGCATTGATGACGCCCGGAACCGCAAACTCGGTCGGAATGATGGTGTGGGACACGTAGGCCATTCCGCGCGTCCTGGTGCGCGGGTCATCGACCATGATGTATTGGATCTTCTGCCCCTCCAAGCTCCAGCCCTGAGGTATCTGGCACGACAGGGACTGGTCGGGCAGCGCCGCCGGCTGGAGCAGGACCTGCTTTCCGGGTCGTTGCGAGGCCTGCCTGAGCATGGCGGCCACCGAAGACGTCGGACCCTCGGGGACAGGGGCCTGCTCAGCGAGCCGGCGGCCCTGTTCCTGCACGGCGGCAACTCCCTGCGGGGCATACGCGAGGTTGGCCGCCACGGTGGTCAGCGTCGGCCGAAGCTCAGCCCACTTCTGGGCCTTGGCCAGCAGGATGTAGACACTGCCCAGATTCTGGGTGCGGAAGAAGTAGGCGTGTCCCGTTCCCTTCTCCCCCTCATCTGTCAGCGTAAGGTCCGCGATCGTGCGTTCCCGCTCGGGCGTCGAGTTCAGGTTGGTGGCCTGAAGGTCGGGGTACTCCTCGCGCAGGGCGGCGATACACTTGGCCGCCAGCACGACGGAGTCTTTGATTTGTTCCGTCACCGGGAACGTGATGAACAGGACCACGGCGCTCTCCTGTGGCTCCATCACGACCACGCCATAAGTGCCCGCGCCGAACATCTCGCCCTGAGTCACGTTCCAGCCCTTGGGCTTGTAGAGCAGGATTCTGCCGTCGGGGGATTGGTATTTCTCGAGGGCGGACGCGCCGGGCGCTACGGGCGCCGCCGGTGGGTTCGGCGCAGGGGGCACGGCCGAAACGACGATCTTCTCGCCGCACGCGGGACAGAACTTGGCGCCCCCCGGGAGCTTGGCGCCACACTTGAGACACACCGTCGGCTGTGCCGGCGGCACCGGCGGGGTAAGCGTGGCACCACACTGCGGGCAGAACTTCGTGCCGGCATCAACCTCGGTGCCGCACTTGGGGCAACGGACCTTGGCGGCGGTGGACGGCTTCGGTGCGGCTGGTGCTTCCTGAGTCGGCTTGACGGCAGGCGAAGGCTGCGTAGCCATCCGCCCCTTTGGGGCCGGCTTGACATTGGCGGACGCGAGCGTGGCGATGATCTCCTGTCCGCCCACCTGCATGACTTGCCGCACCGGTCCGATCCCCTCGGCATACCAAATGGTCGACATTACCGGCGGCTGGCCCGCCGCAGTGCTCATGGTCGAGCGCACTTTGACGCAGCCGACCGTGCCTACCGCCGTCTGGGTCTGCTCCCTGCCGATCGACTCGAAGTTCGCCGTCAGGGGCATCCCGGACTGGTCGACGATGGCCGTCCACGAGTCGCCTTCCCGATAGGGCAGCTTGAGCCGCAGAATCGGCGGGTCGTAGCGAAACTCCTGGCCCTGCGTCTGACCCATATAGGCCTTGGCCCCCTCGGCGTCCAGGGCGATGTATTCCACGCTCTTTTGCCATCCCAGGGTCGTCTCGACCATGGCGCACCGCACCGTTCCGACGTTGGCGAATCCGGCGATCTTTGTCGTCATCTGTACGCCGGTAGACATCGTGAAGACCCACTCGTTCCCCTCCCTGAGGGGCAGGTAGTCCGGCGCAGCTCCCAGGGCCGTGGAGAATAGAGACAAGACCGCCGCAATTGCCGTCGTACGCATGATGTGCTCCCGTGAGGACTAGACTTCCGCACCCTGTTTGAGGCGATAGACGAGCGGCACGAGCTCTTCGGCCGTCTGAACATCCGGATGTTTCTTACCGGCGAGCTCCACCAGTTCCATAGCTTCGTTACGTTTCTCACCCCAGGCGACCAGGACTTCAATTGCCTCGACCTGGAAAGGCTTGAACTGGGTGGCGACCCGTGCTGGCTCGGCCCCCATCGCGAATGTCTGGAGCTTGCCCTTGAGCTCGGCGACGGTCTGCTGGGCCATCCGCCGCCCGATGCCGGGCAGCGACATCAGCAGCTTCTCGTCGCCATTCTCAATAGCGGCGGCGATGTCCCGGATCGGGATGTTGAGCACCCGCAGACCTTTGCGGATGCCCATGCCCTTGACGCTGATGAAGGTCGTGAAGAACTCCCGCTCGTTGGGGCTCAGGAAGCCGACCAGTCGGGGGATGAGGTTGCCGCCACCGAGGCTGCCTTCGTAGTACTCCATCGTGCACAGCGAGATATCGGCGCCAATCTGTCCCGACAGCGCACTGACGCAGTAGCCGGGCAGCATGACCTCATAGGTAATTGGACCCACCACCACCATAGCCGTCTCAGTTCCCAACCCCGCCAGCTTTCCTTGAATTCCTGCAATCATAGGCTCTCACACTGTAGGATGGGCTAAAGCCCATGCGGATGGTTTGCCATAGATACGCGGGAGCAGCATGGGCTAAAGCCCATCTTACGCACTGCAATCGCGAATCCTCAGGTTGCTGCCAGTTGATAAGTGAATTCCGTAGCATTCATCTGCTCTCTGGCATGCTCGACGGTCATACTCACCAGATGGCCGTGCTCATCCAGTTCAACCAACACATCTTCTGTCAGGTCTCGAGCTTCGGCGGCCTTTCTGTCGCTGAAGTTTATGAGAAGCGTATCCGTGTCCAGGAAGTATCTAACGGTCATCGTCTACCTCACGAAACCAAGTCTCAGTATGCGCTGTGGCCCGTGGATATGTCAACGATATGCGTCATCGTCGTCGCACAGCACAACGCGGCGGCGATGGCGTCCGCGACGTCCGGCGGCTCGGGCAACTGCGGCAGGGCCAAGAGTGTTTGAATCGTGCGCTGGACTTGCTCCTTGGAGGCGCGACCGTTGCCGGTCAGAGACTTCTTGATCCGGGTCGCGCTGAAGCTCTTGACCTCGACCCCGGCGGCCGCCATTTTCTGGAGGATCACGCCGCGGGCGTGGCCCATCAGGATCGCCGTGCGCGGGTGGGCGTAATGAGAGTACAATTCCTCTACGGCCACAATCTGAGGCACGAATCTGTCCAAGATCGTCTGGATATCCTCGGCGATCTGGTTGAGCTTGGCCGGCAGCGGCAGGTCGGTCCGGATGCGAATAACGCCCGCCTCGATCAGGTTCTCGGCGTTCCCATCGACTTCGATGCAGGCATAGCCACAGAGATGCAAACCTGGGTCAATGCCGAGGATTTTCACTTGGACCTCCATTGCGTGCCTTGGGGGCCGTCTTCCAGGACAATGCCAGCTTCGTCGAGCTTTGCCCGAATGGCGTCGGCTCGGGCAAAATCCTTGGCCTTTCGGGCCTCCGCCCGCTGGGCGATGAGGATTCCCACCAGTTTGTCGAGAGCCTCTTCGTTGATCCCGTCGGCCTGGGGCGATTCTCCGGTCACTACGCCCAGGACATCGCCGCCGAGCTTGGTAAACATCTCGTTGACGGCCGCGAGCGTCTCACGCGTTGTTTTCTTGTTTTCCAGCAGGCCATTGGTCAGCCGCACCAGATCGAAGAGCACCGACAGTGCTACCGACGTGTTCAAGTCATCGTTCATCGCGTCTTCGAACTTGACTTTGGCCTCCTCAAGCTGCCTGAAGACTCCCTGGTCCGGCTCGCCTTGCGATGCGGCGTCGATCTGCTTTCGCAGGCTCCGGACCGCTTCGCTGATCTTCTGGTACCCGCTGTGCGCCGCGAAGAGGGCCGCATCGGAGAAATCCAACGGGCTGCGATAGTGACTGCTCAGGACAAGCTGCCGCACCGCCAACGGTTCGTAGGCGCGCGACAACTTCTCGTGCTTGCCGGCAAAGGCCTCCTTGAGCGAGATGAAGTTGCCCAAGCTCTTGCTCATCTTCTGCCCATCGACGGTCACCATATTGTTGTGCACCCACAGGCACGCGAACGGGACACCATAGGCGGCTTCGCTTTGCGCGATCTCGCATTCGTGGTGCGGGAACTTGTTGTCCAATCCGCCACCATGGATGTCGAAAGGCTGGCCCAGATACTTGGTGCTCATCACCGAGCATTCGAGGTGCCACCCGGGGAACCCCAAGCCCCAGGGGCTGGGCCACTGCATGATGTGGTTGGGCTCCGCCTTCTTCCAGAGGGCGAAATCGGCCGGATTCCTCTTCTCCGCCGAGACTTCGATGCGGGCGCCGGCCATCATCTCCTCGACGTTCCGGCCGGAGAGCTTGCCGTAATCCGGGAACTTCGAGACATCGAAATACACCGACCCATTCACTTCGTAGGCGCAGCCTTTGTCCAGGAGCAGCTTCACGAGCTCAATCTGCTCGACGATGTGTCCGGTCGCGCGTGGCGAGATGTCCGGCCGGACGACGTTGAGCCTGTCCATATCCTCGAGGTAACTGCGGGTATAGTACTCGGCCACGGCCATCGGGTGCTTCTGATCGCGCCGAGCCGCCACGAGCATTCGATCTTCGCCTTCGTTCGTATCGCCGAGCAAATGGCCCACGTCCGTGATATTCTGCACGTAGGTAACGCGATAGCCGAGGTACCGCAGGTAGCGCACGAGCACGTCGAAGCTGACGTAGCTCTTGGCATGGCCCAGATGCGCATGCCCATACACCGTCGGCCCGCAGACGTAGATGCCCACTCGCCCCTCCGACACCGGCTTGAACTCTTCGGTTCGTCTCGTCAGACTATTGTACAATTGTAGAGCCATACGACCTTTTTCTACACCTTTCTGATCGCTGCGGTTCGTCCGGCTACTGATCCGGGGAAAGCAAGCCTCTCAATGTCAGGTAATCTCGAACCCGCCGGATAAATGTCTCGGCCTCTTCGATCGCCCGTACCGCCGCTGGCTCGTCGAACTGGATCAACTCACCGTAATCCGCCTGTTGGCGGCGTTCGAACGCCATATGAAGCGCGCGGGACAACTCTTTCGGAAGGTCGCCAAGCTTTACGAACTCCCGGTCGAATAGTGAAATCGTTCCGCTGTGCTTGGAGGAGCCGAGCCCCTTGGTCGCAAGGAGGGCGAGAACGGCATAGAACATGGTGTAATAGGCCCGGTTCACCGCCCCTCGGCCTGCGTGCTCCGCGATGAGAATGTGGGCCTCACGGAGCGTCTCGGTGGCCTGCTCCATCCTCAGCCTGACAAGCTCCCGGAGTCGCTCTTCGCTCATAGCCGGATGCCCTCTTTCTCAATCTGGCGGATGATCGGACTGACACCCAGAGGACCGTGCTCCAACTGCTCGGTGGTGATGACGAAGGTCGAGAGCACCACATCGTTCTCGAATCCGACCTCCCAGGCGACTTCCGAGATCCTCTCGCGAAGGCCGGCGTCAACGTGGCTTACTACGAGAAAAACGTCGAGATCGGACTCCCCGGTCGCGTCCCCCCGGGCCCGGGAGCCGAACACAGAAAACTGAAGAATCGGCACCATTGCGCCGGCACGCCGTTTGAATTCGAGAGCCGTTTGTCTGTCGCTCGGTGCTATCATGGATATGTTCTACCGATGAAATCGAAACCCGTCAATCATGGTGCCGACAGCGCTTGACTCTCCTACGTCGGCAGCTTCGCGAGAGCACGCCGGTTACAACGTCCGGCGGGGCTTCTTTCTTAGCAACGCGACCGCCGTGGCGGCCATGGCTTCACCGGCGCCGATTTCGCCGAGACCTTCGTTCGTCTTGGCTTTGACGTTGACCGCCGCAAAATCCATGCCAAGCAGCCCCGCGATGCACCGGCGGATCTGGCCCTTCATCGGCCCAAGCTTCGGGGTCTCCGTGTGGATCGTCAGGTCCACGTTCACCACTTCCCACTGCTTCTTTTCGAGTTGCTCCTTGACCGTGTACAGGAACATCTTGCTGTCGGCGTCCTTCCACTGCATATCCGTGTCGGGAAACAGGGTCCCGATATCACCCAGGCCGGCGGCCCCGAGCAGGGCGTCGACAATCGCATGCAGGGCCACGTCGCCGTCGCTGTGGCCGAGCAGACCCGCCGGGAAGGGAATATGGACCCCGCCCAGCATGAGCTTGCGGCCCTCGACGATCCGATGGATGTCGGTGCCGATGCCCACGCGGTATTCCGGCGGTTTCGGTTCCTCGATCACAACTGCCCCTTCGTACTGGGAATGTCTGTCCCCACGATCCGGACCGCCGTCGCCAAGGCCTGGCCGAGGGCCTTGAAGATCGCCTCGGCGATGTGGTGGCTGTTCGAGCCGTAGGGAACATTCACGTGCAGGTTAAACTTGCCGCTGTTCGAGAATGCCCGCAGAAATTCTTCAATGCACTCCACGTCGAAATCGCCGATCTTGTTCGAGCGGTACTCGACGTTATAGACACACGCCGGCCGGCCGGACAGGTCCAGCGAGAGATTCGCCAAAGCATCCTCCATTGGCACCGAGCTATGGCCATAGCGGGCGATGCCTTTCTTGTCGCCGAGCGCCTGGAGCAGGCAATCGCCCAGGCACAGGCCGATATCTTCCGTCGTATGGTGCGGGTCGATGTGCAAGTCGCCCTGGGCCTTGACCACAAGGTCCATCCGGCCGTGCTTGCTCAGATGCGTGAGCATGTGGTCCAGAAAGCCTGCGCCGGTGTCGATCTCATACTGACCCACACCGTCGAGATTGAGCTCGCACGTGATGTCGGTTTCCTTCGTTTGCCGGTGAATGCTCGCTGTTCGGTTGTCCATTGTCCCTGTTCCCCAGCCACCCATCTCGATTCTCTGCGTGGCAGCGTCAAGGCCCGTTTGTAGTGACGCCGTGAGGCGTTATTGTCTTATGCTCTCACGAGCACACTATAAACCAGCTTCGCTTGATAATGCCGATTCTTCAACTCTGCGCCGCTTTGAGCACGCCCCGCATAAACTCGGCGGCCAATTGGGCGTTCTTCTCTGCGAATTCGATGCCGACCGTCTGGCCGTCCACGACGGGCAGGGGATGGCACAACTCATAACCCAGGTATCCGTTGTAGCCTGCCTGTCGCAAGCCGCGAACGAAATTCACAAATGGCTCTCTCGTCCTATCATCGCCCACCGACCCATCGGCGTTGCGATCGAACTCGCCGCCGAAGTGCGACAGGACCTGGAAGGGACCGAGTGCGGTTGTCGCTGCCTGGATCCCTTCCGGACTTTTGTCCGACAGCAGGGGCAGGTCGAGGCAGGCCTTCAGGTGCGGCGAGTTGACCTGCTGGATCATGCGGAGCACGTCTTTGTAGCTGGTGACGATAGGGGCATGATTTTGCAGCGCCAGGGTCACGCCGTAATCTCCGGCATAGCGAGCACACTCCGCCAAAGCATCCCGGCACCGGCTCCAGTCATCGGCGCTCGTGGTGAGCGAATGCGTGTGGTCCCAGATGCTTCGCGCGACGGTGTACGACGCGATCTGGGGGTGCTTCGTGACGCCCGGCCAGGCGAAGAAGACCCGGACCGCCGGAGCGCCGAGGTCCGAGGCCATCCGGATCAGCTCCCGCATGTAGACAATCTGGGCCTCCCGGTGCTCGCAAACGGGACTGCTGAAGTCGTTGTTCCCCGCCACGGCGTAGATCTCAATGCCCTCGCTATCGGCCAGCGAGCGCAACTGCTTGCAGCGTTTCGTCGGCCAGTCGTTGGGATTCCCGTGTGGGCGTTTGCCGTCGATCTCGACACCGTCATAGCCGTACTGCTTGGCCTTCTGGATCACCTGCTCCAGGGTGAGCCCCTTGCCCTGGTACCAGACGCCCAGAAACGTGATGCTGTAGAGGCCCACCTTGATGCCGGGCTTCCCAGCCTGGGGCCTCTGTTGTGCCCGGGCCGAGTCCGGCCTGGCCCCGACCAATCCCGCCGCCGCCAGGGCGGCCGTGCCGACGAACTGCCTGCGATTGATGCCTTGTCTGCTCATGGTTTGTCTCCACCTGCCGACAAAATCTCTTTCAGAGCGGAAATCAGCTTCTCGTTCTGCTCCTTCGTGCCGACGCTGATGCGCAGCTTGTCCGCGATTTCCGGCGTATTCCAGTACCGCACAAAGATATTCCGCTGCGTCAGTTGCTCGTGGATGCGTGCGGCCGAACCGTGGGTCACCTGGGCAAAGACGAAATTCGAATGGCTGTCGGGCACGGCAAATCCGAGAGACCGCAACTGCTTCGTCAAAGCCGTCCTCTCCTTCTTGATCTTCTCCACGTTCTGGCGGAAGTAGGCTTGGTCCTTGATCGCCGCGGTGGCGAGCGCAATGGCGAGGGCATCCACGTTGTACGAGTCCTTGACCTTGATCAGGCCGTCGATCAGGTCCTTCTGGGCGATCGCATACCCGAAGCGCAGTCCGGCCAGAGAATACCCTTTGCTCAAGGACCGCAGCACGATGACGTTGTCGAAGTCCCTGACCAACGCCGTACAGTTCTGCTCCGCGAAGTCAACGTAGGCCTCGTCGATCAGCAGCACGCCGGTCAGCTTGGTGGCCAGAGCGGCGATCTCCTCAATCGGGACGAAGCTGCCGGTGGGGGCGTTCGGATTGCAGACGATGGTGAGCACCGCCCCGGTTGTTGCGAGTCCGGCCGGCAGATCGAACTTCGCGCCGAAGGGAATCTCGATGGCCCGGCAATTCTGGAGTCTCGCGAGGACCGGATACAGCGAGTACGTAGGCACAGGGTACGCCAGCGGGCGTCCTTCATCGCAGAAGGCCCGGACCGCGATAGAAAGCAGGTCATCGCCCCCGTTGCAGCATAGGATGTTCTCAGGCTCGACGCCATTGAGTTTAGCCGCCGCCTCCCGAAAGGCATTTCCCAGCGGATCGGGGTAGCGCCGAAGTTGCTCCGGCTTGATCTGAGCCAATGTCTTCATCACCCACGGCGACGGCGGATACGGATTCTCATTCGTATTGAGCTTGACCACCTCCACCGCCTTCGGCTGAAAGCCCGGCGTGTACCCCTCCGTCCGTTCCACGTTGTCACGAAAATAACTCATTACACCTTCCCAGGTGGAGACGCGATATCTTGCGTCTCTAAGCCAGATAGACAACTGCT
The DNA here is from genome assembly GCA_964354535.1 of uncultured Pirellulales bacterium. GTDB lineage: Bacteria > Planctomycetota > Phycisphaerae > Sedimentisphaerales > Anaerobacaceae > PLanc-01. The sequence continues at coordinate 4,218 of CAYHAJ010000031.1, read as the reverse complement.
ATTGTACGGCCCCAACAGGCCAAAGAAAAGGGAACACTCAAAGCCCTTCAGCGTTTGCGTGCGATCGCAAGCCCGTGGCGGACTCGGAGCGTGGCTCAGCACGATGCCCGGTGCCTGACCGAGTTTCCAGGGATTGTTTACTAGAACAGCGATGATGGATAGCTGGCGATCAGCCTCCTTGGGCATATTCGTAAAGAGGGCCCGCCAAAAATCCCACAGTAGCGCCTGACCCCCGCCCTCTTTCCTCGGGGAGGTTTCGCGAGCGGTTTCTGTCCTTCGTCCTCTATTGGCTGACGATGATCACTTCCGTGGTGGAGTTATTATTGGTGTGTCTCTCCCCCGACCCCGGTTGCAGGGCAGCGTGCACGCATATCGAGGGTTTTCCCCAGCAAGTGTTGGGATGTTGGGCCATGAAACTGTCGAAGCCATTCAAGATTGCCGGGCTACCCTGCAGATAGGGGCTGACTTGACTGGGTTCAAGCTCGCCAAGATCATTGAGGCCTTGCCGAACCTCTGGGTTGACATTCAGCCACTGACTCAGAGTACCGGCGAAAGAGGGGGCCTCTGTGCGGACAAGAAGCAAAAGATCCTCTAAGGTCAGTTTGTAAGGCCGAATATAGTTGGAACTAACTGGCCCGTCCGGAAAAGGAATCTTCACGGTGCGCTTTTGCCACGCCGGGATTGCAGATACGGTCACCTTGGCCAGTTCGTCCCATCTCTCAGACTGATAGTTGAAGGCGCGTAGCGAGAGACCGTAGGAAAGCGTTGGCGAGGCGAGAGTGCCTACGTTGAAAACCCTCAAGTAGATGACGTTCGTCGTCCCCACTTCCAGGATATCACCTTGGCCCTCAACGTTGTCTACATCAGTTGCCTCACTGACGTATTGTTGAATTGTGCCCGGGTCCCCGTTCCAGAGACCATTTCCAGACCGACAATCCACAAAAAGCATAGGAGTCTCATCCCTGGGATGGGCATATTTGACATTCCACGGTATTGATGCTCCAATGCCTATATCTGCTTTGTACTCAGCCTCCGTGTAAGCGGGCTCAAGGAACAGATCGAAACGTCCATTGCACGTCTCGACCTGACTGAGGGTGGTAGTAATGTTCGGGATGAACTGTGGTGGCTTTGTCCCTCCCCCAGGTGGGGTGAAATAGACTTCACTGGCGCTGAGACCGCTTCCGGGGTATTTCACCCAATCCACATCCAGGGGCGGCTGATTCTGGGCCGAACATAGGGTGGGTTCAAGAATCGTCTTGAGTTCGACCGTTTCCTTCGGTCTCAGCGAGGCAATCCTCCACACAAGATAATCCGTGAGGCCCCCAGGGAAGAAACCGGCTTCGGGCGGCACCGCCGAGCCCCGCTTGGGTTGGAAGTAGGAACTCGGCATCTCGATGATCACCAGATCCTTAAGGCTGTTGTCCTTAACGCCAGTCGGGTCTGGAGGCCAATTGTTTCTAACCCATATTTCCAGTTCCATCGTAGTCGGGTCGAAGATCTTGCCGACCTCAAGATCTCCCGGTGTTCTACACAGGAATGATGCTTGGGGCACCGGCTTGCTGCCTTGAGACAGCCCAAAGGTATATTGAACGGTTGAAGCGGGATCGTCGATATTCACCTGTACCTCAGCACCGGGACCGGCATCCGGTTGCAGACATTCCGAGACAACCTGGAAGGAGAAGGTTCTCTCCTGACCTTCGCCCAGCGTTCCAATCGCCGCGGTGATTTGCCCAGTCTGCTCGAACTCCTGTATCTGAGAATCGGTGACGTTTTCGATGCTCGTGGAAATTGTGCCCGGCTTAACGCGGACGCAAGGCTGCCCTGTTATGTTCACTTTCTCATTCAATATGATTTCCCGAGTCTTGACCAATCGACTGGTCTTTTGACAAATCGTATCATAAAAGTCCGCGAGTTCAGATGGATCTGTGGATGAGAATGCTTCCCCGTCAGTTAGGGCTGCAATCATGAAGAGCAGGCTGTAGTTCGCCTCAGATCCTAATGCAATGTTGTAGTAGATGATGCCTAGGTCGTGGGCTTCTTTAGCCTTGTCTCCGAAATCAGTGTCCTGGTGCCCCGAATTGTCCACACCATCCGTTAACAGAATGATGTACCACTGCCGGTCGGACTGGCCGTTTTGCGTGAGCTGGTCCTGAGCCTTCTCCATGGCTTGATACATGTTGGTCATGCCGTCGCGTTGCCCCCGAAGTCCGTCCAATTTGGAATGGAGGTCCGTCTTGTTCGACGTGAGACCTTGCACTACCGATGCCGAATCCCCGTATTTCACGATCCCCAAGCGGGTCTCCGCCGCCACGCAATCCACGAAGGACTCCGCGGCGTCAATTCGCTTGTTGTCCGGGTCGCTTACCCTCATGGAATCGGATTGGTCGATCACCAGCACTCCATCAAATGGCACGGGGTCAGCCACTTCACCCGAACTGCCTTTTACCCGGATGCTCACCGTCACCGGCTGCCCCGCCATCACCGCGTCAGGCGAACGGGACTTCGAGATTTCGGGTTCTCCGGTGGCGAGACCGGGCTGGGGCCAGAGTATCACCAGAGAGTAGGCAAGGACGAACGCGATTCCGAAGACCCCTCTGTGTCAGAATGAGTGAGACAATTCCTTGCCGATAATTAGAGTAGAGGGCAAGGAGATCGTGATTATGCTGGATGTTATGGATAAGAAGCAGAACAAGAGGTTGTTGGCCACGGAGAGAGGGGAGCCGCAGCGCAGCGGAGGCGATCCGAACGGAGGGGCCAACAACCTGGCCGCCGATTCCCCCATCCCCGATCCGGAGGTCCTGGCCAGGCCCCAAAGACGACGGTTCACCCCGGCGTACAAGGCTGGCGTGGTCGAAGAGGCGCAGCGTTGTACGCAGTCCGGAGAACTCGGGGCCCTCCTGCGACGAGAAGGCCTATATTCCTCGGCCCTGACCCAGTGGCGTCGGCAATACCAATCCGGCGCCCTCCAGGGCCTCCAGGAGGCCCATCGCGGCCGCAAACGCACACGCGATCCCCGGGACCAGGAACTCGAACGTCTCCAGCGTGAGAATGAACGATTGAACAAGAAGCTTGGCCAAGCGGAACTGATCATTGAGATTCAAAAAAAAGTTGCGGCCCTGCTGGGCAATCCCCTCCAGACGCCGCCGAACAGCGAGGCCCTCTCGTGAGCCTGATTGAACAGCATCGTCAAGACCTCGGCGTCTTGTCCCTGTGTGAGGCCCTGGAGGTCCCCCGGGCGTCGTTCTACCGCCAACGGAGCCCCAAGACCCCCACGGCCCTGGCCGTGACCCGCAAACGCCCGGCGCAGGCCTTGTCGGACGGGGAACAGCAAACCGTGCTGGCGACGCTGCATGAACCGCGTTTTGTGGATAGGGCGCCGCCGCAGGTCTATGCCCAACTCCTGGAAGAGGGACGCTATCTCTGTTCGATCCGAACCATGTATCGTCTCCTGGCGGCCCACCAGGAGGTACGCGAACGGCGGGCCGTGGCCTCGCATCCGGGGTATACCCAACCCGAGCTGTTGGCCACCCGGCCCAACGAGGTCTGGTCCTGGGACATCACCAAGCTCCAGGGACCGATTCAGTGGACCCACTACTACTTGTATGTGATCCTGGATATCTTCAGCCGCCCCGTCGTCGGCTGGATGGTCGCCGAGCAGGAGTCGGCCACGCTGGCCCAGCGTTTGATCGCCGACAGTTGTGCCAAACAGAAGATTGTCAAAGACCAACTGACGCTGCACGCCGATCGGGGCTCCTCGATGAAGTCCAAGGCGGTGGCCCTGTTGCTGGCGGATTTGGGGGTCACCAAGACCCACAGCCGCCCGCACGTATCCAATGACAATCCGTTCTCGGAAAGCCAGTTCAAGACCCTGAAGTATCGTCCCGAGTTCCCCGAACGCTTCGGCTGTATCCAGGACGCGCGGGCCTTTGGCTGTAAGTTCTTCCCCTGGTATAACGGAGAGCATCGGCACTCCGGCGTGGCGCTCTATACCCCCTCCGATGTTCACTACGGCCGGGTCGAGCAGGTCCACCAATGTCGGCAGGCGGCCTTGGACGCCGCCTACCAGCGGTCTCCCAACCGGTTCGTACGCCAACCGCCCAAGGCGGCGTTGCCGCCTCAGGCCGTCTGGATCAATCCGCCCAAGGACATCCAAAAGCAAGCGATTCATTAGAGCTTAATTTTGAAAAGGAACTGTCTCATTCGGCTTGACAACTTCCG
>CAYHAJ010000030.1:0-1730 GCA_964354535.1 uncultured Pirellulales bacterium | reverse complement strand
CCAGGAACCGACATAACCCCGCGTCAAGACGGAGGGCCCGATGCTACGGATCGCGCTGCGGGACCAGGGGCCGCGATTCCCCCCTGAACCGCCTCTTCTCTTCGTCTTCGAGGGCACGATGCCCTCGGGCGGCTCTCCGATGCCCTGCTATTGGCGCCAAGCGAAGAATCTCTTGGGCACGACGGCTTCGGGCGTACTTGGGTGAGGGAAGTACGCGAAACCCGGATGAGCCCTTTTTGCTCCGTGGACCCTCGGCACCCACCGTTGAAACGGCGGGCTATGGTCGGTCGTCCCGGCGGAACTTTCCTCGAAGCTCGATGTCCCCGCGCTCCGGTAAACAAGCGGTTGTCGGTAGTCAGTAGTCGGTCAGGACCAGGATCAGGGACAAGGGGTCGGGGACCAACTACAGCCTACAGCCTCCGATCTTCCGGCCCCTGTTCATTGCGTCCTCCGCCGGGGGCGGCGGGGCGACATCTTCTCGGCGGAGTGCGGTAGTCCCGGCCGGACAATGGTTTATGCATAATACAACAAATGCTATGTATTGGTATTTTTTTTGACATTATATAATGGTGGTTGTACCATTTGGATGGTGCTGCCCGTGTGAGGCGGCAGAGTGAAGACTTGCGATTCGGAGGGAAGATCATGGCCACGGAAGCCCAAATCAACGCCAATCGTGCCAACAGTCAGAAGTCCATTGGGCCGCGGACGCCGGAAGGCAAGGAAACGGCCTCCCAGTCCTCTACCTATGTTTGTAAGTGGTTGTCACGACACGATTAACGATTGTCATTACAGGACTTATGATGCAGGCCGAAGCGGAGACGAAGCCGCGCCGGAGGCGAAACGAATCCGCTCGTGGCGCGCCTGTTGCGCGCTCCGCGGCTTGGGTTGGTCCCATGAGTCGCAACTGTGACGTGCCAAGTATGATTCAGAGAAGGGGCTGGCGACTCCGTTGTCCGCCAGCCCTTTTCTGACTCCCCTGTGGGTAGTACGTTCTATGGCTTCACCGGGCGGTCATAGATTCGTACGTCATCGATCAGGCCGGACCAGAACGCGCCGGGGGCGAGCGCACTGCCGGCACCGATGTGCAAACCCGTGTAGGTCCCCGCCAGCGTCGTCTGCGTGTCCCTGGCTGCTTCGATGTCATCCACGTAGAGAATTCTGTTAGTGCCATCCCAGACAAGACCGACGCGGTGCCAAGCACCATCCGTGATGACTGTGGTAGACTTCAACGTCTTTCCAGTACGCCCGGAGCTCTTGAGTTCTGTAGCCAAAGTGCCGTCCGGCGCACTCGCTACCAGCCAGTTGGCCCCCTTCTCCTGAGAGAGGATCACGTGCCCCGGCGCATCGCCCTTGACCCAGGCAAAAACACTGAACGGTCCGCCTGCCGGGTCCAGCACGAACGTGGTGCTGACATAGTCGTCCACGCCGTCGAGCAGTAGTGCGCCGCCCGTCTTTCCCCCCTCCGGCTGCCAGATCGGATTGCCATGTACGCTTCCATCGTTGGAGCCGGCGCTATCGTATGCTGTGGTCCCTTCTGTCTCATCCAGCTTCCACTGCGCGACCAGGGCGGGATCGGGAATCTCCTGGCCCCAGTGCTCCATGAAGACCTTGAGGTCTTCCGCATCGACCTTGCCATCCCCCCAGGGCATCGGCCCGATATCGCAGAGCGTCTTGTTTGTACCCCAGTTGTCGATCAGCATCACCAGGTCTACGAGGTCTACGATCCCGTC
>CAYHAJ010000029.1:0-49776 GCA_964354535.1 uncultured Pirellulales bacterium | reverse complement strand
GGGGGGCAAGAACATCTGCTGATGACGCTGGGATTGCCGAAATGCCATCGGGGGACTCCTTTCCAACACCTCGGCGTCCCTGATATACTCCCGGCACAAAAAAAGAAAGACTCTATCCATCAGAATTGTGACACAGTCTGGCCAGCTTGCCGATGGCTTGTACGCACGCCTCGACACCATCGGCAAGCTCCGAAGACTCCGCTTGCCGCTGCCACCCGGCCGAGATTGCTTCGTCGCTGCGCTCCTCGCGATGACATAAATGTCGTGGGCCACGTGACTTGCGTTTGCTCTGATAGTGTGCTAATCCCGTGTTTGTGTTTCGACGTGGTTTCTGATAGATTGGCGTTTTCGGAGTTCTCAGGAGTAACTGCATTGGGTAAGACGCTGGTTTACAGGATACTGGAAGAGCACCTGGTCGAAGGCCGGCTGATGGCGGGCGAAGAGATCGGGATTCGGATCGATCAGACCCTGACCCAGGACGCGACCGGCACGACGGCCTTTCTGCTGTTCGAGTCGATGGGCGTCGGGCGGGTCAAGACGGACCTGTCCGTCAGCTACGTCGATCACAACATGGCCGGCTTCGGCCCGGAGAATCACAACGATCACCTGTACCTCCAGACGGTGGCCGCCAAGAGCGGCGTCTACCATTCCCGGCCGGGCAACGGCATCTGCCACCAGGTTCACCTGGAGCGATTCGGCAAACCCGGGGCGACCCTGCTGGGCAGCGATTCGCACACGCCCACCGGGGGCGGGATCGGTATGCTGGCGATCGGGGCCGGCGGGCTGGATGTGGCGGTTGCCATGGGAGGCGGGCCGTTCTACCTCCAGTGCCCAAAGGTGCTGGGCGTGAAGCTGACCGGCAAGCTCGGCGACTGGGTGGCCGCCAAGGACATCATTCTGCGATTGCTGGGCGAGTTGACAACCAAGGGCAACGTCGGCTGGGCGGTCGAGTACTTCGGCGCCGGGGCCAAGAGCTTAGCAGTGCCCCAGCGAGCAACGATCACGAATATGGGCGCGGAGCTGGGCGTCACCACGAGCATCTTTGCCAGCGATGAACAGACGAAGCGATTTCTCGCGGCCCAGAAACGAGTGCAGGACTACCGCCTGTTGGCTGCGGACAAGGACCCGGCGTACGACCGCGTGATCGAGATCGACCTGTGCACGCTGGAACCGATGGCGGCCTGTCCCTCGTCGCCCGACAATATCAAGCCAATTCGCGAATTGGCCGGTAAGAAGGTGGGACAGATCGTCGTCGGCAGTTGCACGAATTCGAGCTTTGCGGATTTGATGATGATGGCGCGGGTGCTCAGAGGCCGGCGGATCGACCCGATGGTGGAATTCGCCGTCGCGCCGGGCAGCCGGGAGGTGTTGAACATGCTGGCCGGCAACGGGGCCCTGGCGGACTTGATTGCCGCCGGAGCGCGTATCCTGGAATCCGCCTGCGGACCATGTATCGGGCAGGGCTTCTCGCCCGCGGACGACACGGTCAGCCTGCGGACCTTCAACCGCAACTTCGCCGGCCGGACCGGTACGAAGGGCGACCAGGTCTACTTAGTCAGCCCCGAAACGGCGGTCGCCTCCGTGCTGACGGGCGTGATCACGGACCCGCGCGACCTCTCACAGAAGATGGGCATCACCTATCCGAAGGTTGCCATGCCGCGCGAGTTCCGAATCGACGACAGCATGATCGAGCCGCCGCTGTCGGAAGAACAGGCAAAGACGACCCAGGTCTTGCGGGGCAGCACCATCGTCGTGCCCGAAGCCCCTTCGGGCCTCCCGGGCAGACTCGTGGGTCAAGTCCTGCTCAAGTGCGGCGACAAGATCACGACGGACCACATCATGCCCGCCGGGACGTACCTGAAGCTCCGGTCCAACGTGCCGGAATATGCGAAGGTGGTGTTCAACTGCTTCAACGAAGCGGGCAAGCCGACCTTCGCCGAGCGGGCGCTAAAACTCAAGGGCCAGGGCGTCGGCGGCATCATCGTGGCGGGCGAGAGCTATGGCCAAGGCTCCTCGCGCGAGCATGCGGCCCTGTGCCCGATGTACTTGGGCGTTCGCGCGGTGATTGCCCGGAGCATCGAGCGGATCCACCGGGCCAACCTGATCAATTTCTGTATCGTGCCGATCCGGTTTGCGGACCCCTCTGATTACGAGAGGCTCCAGGCCGGCGACGAGTTGGTGATCGAGGACCTCCGCGGCGCGATCCGCAGCCGCGAGCAGGTGAGCATCAGCAAGCAAGATGGCTCCTTTGTCTTCGCAGGCAAGCTGGAATTGTCGGCGCGAGATCGTGACATCCTGTTGTCGGCAGGACTGCTGAACTATACGCGTGAGAAAAGTAAAAAGGAAGAAGGAAAAAGTGAAAAGGGACAGGCAGCCGTGGCTGGGCTTTTGCCTTTCACCTTCACCTTTTTGCCTATTCCTTAGCGCATGGATGAGATCGTCGTCAGTGTGTTCGGGACCGGCCGGGCCAAGGTGGGCGAGCCGGCGTACGTCCTCGCCGAGCAGATAGGCCGGGCGCTGGCCGCGGCCGGCTTCGCGATTGCCAACGGCGGTTATCGCGGCACGATGCACGCGGCGGCCCAAGGCGCCGCGGGTGTCGGCGGCACGGTGATCGGCGTGACATGCTCGGCGTTCAAGAACGGCGTCGCGAACGAGTACGTCACGCGGGAGATCGTCGCGTGCTCGCTCGAGGAACGGCTCAGAACGCTCGTGGAACTCGGCCAAGGCTACGTCGTGCTCCCGGGCGGCACCGGGACCTTGTTGGAACTGGCCATGGTCTGGGAATTGAAAAACAAGGGTTTCCTTGACCGAGCCAAGCCGATCGTCCTGGCCGGCGCATTCTGGCAGCCCTTGGTTGACTTGGTGGCCCGGGACGATCCGAAAGGCACGCAACACGTGGCCTTTGCCAAGGGGCCGGAACAGGTAGCGGACTTGCTCAGAAAGGCGTTGCACCATGAGAGCTGAGAGGATCGTCATGGCGTGCCAATACAGGTCTTCTCTGTCCCATAGGTCTCATTGGTCCTGTTCTTTCTTCGCGTTGCTGCTCACGGCCGGCGCCAGCTTGGGCGCCCAGCCCGCCGCACGCAAGCCGCTGCCCGAGACGGCCGTGCTCGACCGCGTCGACGGCAAGATCTCGCACGTGGACGCCAATGACACGTGGCTCTTCGAGCTGACGGCGGAAGCCAGGACCCCGGACTATCAACTGCCCGCCGCAGCGCGTTTCGTGCTGTTGCCTTCCGCGGCGCTCGGCCGCCTGGTCGCCGATGTGAAGGACCGGGTCGCCCCCCGCTACCGGCTCTGGGCCCGCGTCACCCTGTATCGGGGCGAGAACTATCTCTTGCCCATGTACTACCTGCCCCTGAGCAAATTCAAGAGCGACAAGACTCCGGAGCCCGGCGACCCTGATCCGCCATCCGCCATCCGCCATCCGCAATCGAATGAGCCTGAGCTGACGATTCCGCCGGAGGTCCTGGAGCAATTGAAGAAGCAGCCCCCTCTCCGCGGGCCGCGCAAGAGCATGGAGAAGCAGCCGACCCGGGAAGCTCCGGACCGGATGCTCGTCGACAGCGTCGGACGGATTGAGAGTTCCCAGCGTTCGGCGCACGTCGATTCGGTGGACGCGTGGGGTAAGACCCCACCCTACATTTTCATTCCCTATGCCTTGGGCTGGAACCTCAGCGACGTACGCTATAAGCTGCTGCCCTGCAGTGCCCTGGAAGAGGCGCTGCAGAGGCAGAAGGCGGCCCTCGATCCGATCCGGTTCAACGTGGCCGGCCTGGTCACGGAGTTCCAGGGCCAGAAGTACCTCCTGCTGCAACGAGCGATCGTCGCGTACAACTACGGCAATTTCGGCAGATAGGAAAGGAGAAGGCAAAAGTAAAAAGGCAAAGAGAAGAAGCGAACGCGATAGCTCCTTCTTACTTCATCCTTTTTACCTTTTCCTTGATGATGAATCCGTCGTTGCAAGACCTTGTTCTTTCGTCCTCTGATCCGCAGTTCGAAGCCAGATTGCAGAAGCTCCGGTCCGCAATGCTGGAGGCGGCGCGGTTGGCGGGCCCCGACAGCGAGCAGAATCGGACGGTCGTAAGCATCCTGCGCGAGGTCGCCGAGCGGGGCGATGCGGCGGTCGCGGAATACACAACGAAGTTCGACGGCGTCGCGCTCGATCCATCGCAGTTTCGCGTCGAGGCCGCCGAGCTTTCGAGAGCCCATGGTTCCCTGGACCGAAGTCTGCTGGCCTCGCTGCGCAAGGCCATTGACAATGTCCGGTCATACCAAGAGAAGATCTTCATCGGACACCGGTCGGAGTTCTCCCGGGGCACGGGCATCCGGTATGTCCCCGTCCATCGGGCCGGCGTCTGCGTACCGGGTGCGGCGGCTCCCCTGCCCTCGACGGTCATTATGACGGTGGTCCCCGCCCAGGTCGCGGGAGTTCAGGAGATCACCGTCGTCTCCCCGCCCAGATATCGCGCCGGCGCAAAGGACGCGGACCGGAATCTTCAATCCGAAATCCGAAATCCGAAATCCGAAATCGGGACCATCCATCCGGTGATTCTGGCCGTCTGCCACGAGTTGGGCGTCAAGGAGGTCTATCGGATTGGCGGCGTGCAGGCCGTGGGGGCACTGGCTTTCGGGACGCAAACCATCGCCAAAGTGGACAAGATCGTCGGGCCAGGCAACAAGTGGGTGCAGTCGGCGAAAAAGAACGTCGCTGGCGATTACGTCGGCATCGACTCGATTGCCGGCCCCAGCGAGGTACTTGTGCTCGCCAATGACCAGGCAAATCCCGCCTGGGTCGCGGCGGACATGCTCAGCCAGGCCGAGCACGGCACCGATAGCAGCGCCATCGTCCTGACTGATTCGTCACAATTGGCCCAAGCCATCCTCGAACAACTGAGCACTCAACTCGAATCACTTCCGCGAGCTGCCGAGGCGGTTCAGTCTCTCAAACGATTCAGCCGTATCATCGTAGTCGAGAGCATGAACGACGAGGTCCGGCTGGCGAACGAATTTGCCACCGAGCATCTGGAGATCCAGTGCGGAACGCAAAGCCGCCAGATTGCGGAGCGGATCACCAACGCCGGAGCAGTGTTCATCGGCCCCCACACGCCGGTCGCCGTCGGCGACTACTGGGCCGGTCCCAGCCACACGCTGCCCACCGGCAGCCGGGCCCGGTTCTCCAGTGCCCTGACCAGCAACGACTTCGTCAAATCCATCAGCCTGATCGAGTACACCGCGGATCAACTCGCCGCCGCCGCCGATGACATCGTCCGACTGGCCGAGACGGAGGGTCTTGACGCCCACGCCCGCAGCGTCCGGATTCGCCGGTCACAATGACCCTCAGGCCCCCCAGTTGAGCCGCTCCTGGTAGCACCGATAGAAACGGCCGAGCAAGTGGGGCTCCAGCAGCAAAACATAGATGAGCGCGGGCCGCGCGATCCAGCTTCCCTGGGGACCGACGGACAGGTGCATCAGGAGTGCGGCCAATACCGTCAGCACCGACAGGCAGACCACGAACACGCCGTAGGGGCCGCGAACACTTACGATAGATGATACGACCAGTATCGGGTTGGCCCCTCGGAGGGAATCAAAGTAGTTGACCGAGAGGAGGGTCATGGGAAATGTCAGCCCGGCGACCGCCAGCCAGAAGATCAGGACCCAATCTGCTCGCCCGCGGACCAGATAGTATGCAAGTGCCGGACCCCAGATCAGAGCGACCGCCGGGAAGATCGTCTGGAAAGTGGAGAGCAGGGCATCGACGGAAAGCGGCGTCGACTCGCTGTTGATATCGACGGCACGCGTTGCTCCTTGCGCGCTATCATTAAGGCACGCAGCCGAGTAGTGCAGGAAATAGAGGGTCAGCACCACCAGCCAGAACAAGGGGCCAATCCCCGGCGACATCCAGAAATCCAAGGTTGCAGCCTGTTTCCATAGGGGCGGCAGGAGCGCAAAGATCAGCAGGTGGATGACCCCGGAGATGCTCAGGGGGTAGAGCAGAACACCGAGAACCGATCGGGAAGTCCCCCCTTCGGACCGCATCGCTTCGTCCGCCACCTCGCTCGGCTGCGCGGTCGGGCCGGCGGGCGCGCGGGGCAGATCGAGCAGCGTCCCGTCGAGGGGGGTTCGCGGCGTGCTCGGCGTGGGCTCCATCTTCCTGGTGAGAACCGATGGCATCGCCGCAGGCGCCGACGGGACCGTGGTCCGGCCCTTGCATCGTGGGCACGGGCCTGCCTTTCCGGCGTGGGCTTCCGAGACCTGGAGTTTCGCACCACAATGTGGACATGGAAAGCGTATCATAGACCCGCCGCGAAAACGGACCTGCCAGACAAAGCTCAACGACCGGAATGCGACGCTCTTGGAGAATAGACGCCCGACGAGCCGAATCCTTCAGGCTCTTTCTGCTGCGCGGCGTGGAATTCATCGCGCCCCAGTGCCAGACAGCTCAGGAATCCCAGTCCAGCCGCTGCCGAGAGCGCCAGTAGAAGCGGCCCAGGAGGTGGGCGACAATGAGGGACAGATACCCGCCGACCAGCAACGCGGGACCGGCCCACCAGATCGCATCCCCCCTGGGCAGCAGCAGGCGGACGACCAGCCAGGACAGAAGACCCAGGGCCACCATGAGAAGGAGCAGCCCGGCGTAGGGAAGCAACGTCCGCCGGATCGCTCCCAGAAGGAACAGGGGATTGAGCACGTACATCCCGTCGTTGACGACCATGGCGAGCAGGCCCATCGGGAAGAAGATGACCGTCCAGGCAAGAAGGAGGCCGATGATGATGGCGTTTCGGTGGCCAGATGCGGCATAGAGGACGATCGGCAGGACGAAAATGACGTACACAGTCAGCAAGCGGGATACCCGGGACCACATATCCCCTACGCCGGCTTTGTCGAAGAGCCCGGGCGCCCGGGTGCCGCCGATGGCGCTGTCGTAGGTGCATTCCGCCCAATACCAAGCGGCGTAGAGCCCGACTGCCAATTGAGCCAGGAGGAACGGCAAGCCCAGGAACGGCAGAAAGACCACCTGCTGCAGGACCGTCAGGAACAGCGGAATGGTGACGATGATCGCCAGGTTCGTCACCCCGGCCACGGTGGCCGGATACAGCAGGATGTCGATCGGCCAGGGCAGTTGGCGCACGCCACTGCACTCCGGAGACGGCTTGGATCTGAGCTTCGCCAGCACCTCTTCGTTGCTCAAGCGCGTCTCTGGGATACTGCCCTTTCCTGCCGGCGGCACATCGAGCAGCCGCCGATCAAGGGCGTCCGAAGCTGCGGCAGCACTTTCGCCATGCTTCTCTGGCACGGCACGAGCGCGGGCGGCGTCAGTCGGGGCTGGCGGGGTGGCGAGCAGTTCCTGCGAGTTCCCTGTCGACAGAGGGGCCATAGCCGGCGGGATGGCGATCCGGCCCTTGCATCTGGGGCATTGACTGGCTCTGCCGGCCTGGTCATCAGGCATGGTGAGCTTCTGAGCACAATGTGGACATTGAAAACGAATCATACATTCCAATTCCGTCGTTCTTTGTGCCGCTATGCCGAGCGAGGAATGCCTCGGGACAGGTCCTTATATGCCGGACTGGGGTTGGACGGTGGTGGCCAAGGGGCCATCGATGGTTCCAGACCCGCCCATCCGACGGAGATGGCCGCTCAGAGGTCCGCTCGTGTTAAACGTCACTTCCCAGGTCCGGCCGCCGATATTCAGGCGAACGCCACACTGCTGCCCTTCCTGAAGTAGCTCGGTCTTGTCCATTTGCCCAAGCTCTTGGTCGCCGACCTGGATCACGTGGAGGAAGACGTCGGTCTTGCGAGCCGCGCCCGGGCTGATCTCGACGCGCCATTGGCCCATCATCGCCAGGTCTTCCGGTTTCAGGCCCTTGGTGACGATATCCCAATTCTTGCCGGCGGCCCAGAATTCCTTGCCGGGACCGCCGATGGGCGTGAGCATGGCGTCTTCCGGCAGGAGGGTCCGGCAGAACAGTCGGCCCTGGCCGTGATCCGCCCGAATCAGTCTGCCGTCAATCGTCGGCTGATGGGCCGTATGGATCAGCCAGTCCTTTTGGTAGCTCGCGTCTGTGGTCTGGACGCGGTCGAAGATGATGAAGTGATTGGGCAAGAGGAAGACAAGCTGCCGCGTCACGAGGTCGCACTTCTCCGGCAGAGCGGGCTTCGTCGTGCCGTGCAGATAGCACGTGGTGGCGTCGCCGGCCACATAGACGTAATCGCTCTTCGTCTCGAATGCCTTCAGGACCGAGCCGAGCGCCTTGTGCTGACCGCCTTCGTTGCCGGTTACCGTGCCACCCCAATACCGGGCCAGCGGTTCGCCCGGCTGGTGAATCAGGATGCCGTTGTGGGCCACCGTCTGGGCATAGTAGTTGGCCAGGTGCTCGCCGTTGACGAACTCCTCATAGCGCGTGCCGGAATCGAGGGCGAGAAAACCGCGGTGGTAGAGGATGAAGTTCAGGGCGTCGTAGTGGCGGTGCTGGCTGAGCATCCCGCCGCAGGAGAAGAGGCAATAGGTGTCGTCCGGCCCCGTGCCGCTGCGCAGGAAGACCTGGCCCATCGTCTCGAAGTGCCGGCCGTGCGGCAGGTCCGTCGGGGCGAACGGCGCGGGCGGATGGTCCGTCCCCGATAACAGGAACGGATAGATGAACCAGGTTGATGAGTAGGAGCGGCTGGGCAGCCTCTGCTGCAAGTAGCGGGCGAGAGCCGCAGCTTTCGGAGCGGTTTGGGTGAACAGGTGCTGGACGTTGGCCATGTGCGTGTACATTTGGCCGACAGGCAATGTATTGCGCGTGTGCGGCGTGTCCCCGTAGCCGAACTCCAGCGGCTGGGCACCAGTCTCGATCCAGTTCCAGAGAACATAGTTGGCCAGCATGGCGCTGTGCGGCCAGTCGCCCGCGATGTTCTCGCCTGTGCTCGACAGCCACGTATAGAAGTAGTTCTGTTCGGCCCACGGGTAAGCTCCGAAGATGTAGCCGAGGGTCGCGGAGGCCCCGCCGCCATCGTCGCCACAGGCTTTCTTGCGATGGGCCAGCATTTTCAGGTTCTCATCATGGCCCCAGACCAGCCACTTGTTGACCAGTTCCGTTTCGATGCCGGTCCCGTAGGCGGTGCATCCAATGAACCACAGGCAGTTCTGCACGCCATAGAAGCCGGTGTTGTAGCCGGAGATGTTCTCCCGGTAGATCGCGGGTTTGATCTTGACCACGTTGTCGATCACGCGGACCAGCCGCGACATGTACGCAGCCCGCTCCTGCTCCGTGAGCCTGTTATAGAGCCAGTCCCAGGCCATAACTGCGTGGACGCGCGAGGTCGAGTACCAGTTGACGGTCTTGCGCTCCGCGAAGCACTGCTCGTAAGAGCGGATCGAGGTCTCCAAGCACTTCTTCGCCAGATCGAAATACTTCGTCTCGTCCGTCACGAGAAAGACGAACGCCGACCACGCCGCCTCGGGACCAAGATCCCGGGCCGCGGGCTTTTCCTGGCCCGCCAGATCCGTTTCGAGCCTATCCACCCGGCTTTTGAACTGCTCATACCACGACCGCTCGGCGCCGAGTGCCCGCGCGCGGACCGCCGGCCACGTCTCGGCATTGAAGAACAGCCGCGGACGGTCCTTGCGGATCTTCGCCGTCCAATCCGGCAGGCCCTGACCCGCCAGAACAGAAGGAGCCAGCAACGTCATGACCGCCCCAGCCATCACCAACACTCGATTCGCCATCATCCGATCTCCTCTCAATTCCTCCAGTCACGTTGACAATACGGCATTACATCGGCCCACCCAAGAAGCCTTCGTGGAAGAAGACGGGCTTGTAGCCGTTGTCTGTCACCCAGCGGATGGCGGTATCGAGCCGCTGGAAGTGGTCGGGGACGTAGTTCGAGTAGAACGGCCAGAAGTACTGTTCGTGCGTGAACAGGTCCATGACCTCCGCCTGGTTCGGGTCCTTCGTTAGCGGCTCCAATGTGGGGACGATCTGCTTGATCGGCGTGTTGTTGACGACGATGTCCACGCGGGAAAAGACGATGCCGCTGTCGAAGTCCATCAGGGCGTCGTGGCGGGAAAGGTACTCGGAGCGGGTGTCGTCGAACAGATAATTGACGTCGTAGACTCCGTTCGACTTGCGGAAGTAGCCGCTGAGTACGCGGACGCCTCGCTCGTAGAGTGGCTTGAGCGCCGTGGGCAGGACCATGCCCCAGTGGATGACCGTTGGGGGCGTGTAGGTCTGCTCGCCCGCGAAGCGGCGGATCTGCTCGGCCACCTGGTCCAGATCGGCGATCAGTTGGGCCGGTGGCGCTTTCTGGTACGGCCGGTCGGGCAGGTTGGCGCGCGCGTGGAACGCGAGGCGAAGCCAGTCGGCGTTGTCCCGCCACTCGCCCTTGTAACGGTCAGGGAACTGGGTCAGATCGAAGCCGTCGTCGGTCGTGTAGTAGATGTTCAGCACGAAGCGGGCGCCGTATTTCGCATGCAGGTCGCGGAGGCCCTTGAGGTAGAAACAGTCGAAAAGCGAGGCGTACTTCTTCTGCGCAACGTCGCGCAGGAAGAAGCTGTTGTCGTCAATGGAGAAGCGGTAGCGGGGCTGGGAGTACCGATCCCAGACGACCCGCACGCGCTGCTCCTGCCGGCCCTGGCTGCCCTGCGAAAGAGCGACAATCTCCGTCTCCTTCTGGCGCAGGACCATATCGGTTTGGAAGCTTGTACCCGTCCGCTGGGCCGGCGTGCCATTGACCGTCACCGCATCCTGTGGCGGTGCCTGGCCGGATATACGGATCTTCAGACCGCCCTCCACCGCCTCACCGTGCCGGCGATTCAGCACGGCCCCGTGGAACGGTTCTTCAATTCTCAATTTGGGTCCCGGCTGCCCGAACGTCCGGGAGCCGTGCAGGACGATTCCCGTCACGCCCGCCGTCGCCTGCAGGAACAACCGTCGTGTCGCCGTCATCTTCTTCATAATCAGTCTCCTGTCTTGTCTGCGTCACTACGAACCGCTCGCATTGTGATTGGGGGGCTCGGTGCCGAGCAGATTGTGGATGAAGAAATCCTGCATGCGCCGCTGGCCGTAGGCGCCGCCCATGCCGTGACCGGCGCCGGGGATCACGAGCAGGTCGAAGTCCTTGTTCGCCTTGATCAGCGCGTCCACGAGCCGCATCGTGGACTCGGGCGGGACGTTGTTGTCCATCTCGCCAACGATCAGGAAGAGCTTGCCCCGCAGGCGGCTCGCGTTGTCGATGTTGGAGCACTCGGAATAGCACGGCCCGACCGGATAGCCCATCCACTGCTCGTTCCAGGAAGCCTTGTCCATGCGGTTGTCATGGCAGCCGCACGAGGCGACCGCGGCTTTATAGAACTCCGGATGAAAGAGCACGGCGCCCGCCGCACTCTGGCCGCCGGCGGAGTTCCCGTAGATGCCTACGCGACTGATATCATAATAGGGATACTTTTTGGCGACAGCCTGGTGCCAGAGGATGCGGTCCGGAAAGCCGGCGTCCTTGAGGTTCTTCCAGCACACGTCGTGGAACGCCTTGGACCGGTTGGCCGTGCCCATGCCATCCATCTGCACAACGATGAATCCCAGGTCGGCTAAGGACGCGAACTGACGGACCGGACTGAACCGCTTGGGTACGTACGACCCTTGCGGCCCGGCGTAGATATATTCGACGACCGGGTACTTCTTAGTGGGGTCGAAGTCCTTTGGCCGCGCAATGATGCCCCAGATATCCGTCTTGCCGTCACGTCCCTTGGCGACGAACACCTCCGGTGCGGTCCATCCGCCGGCGATCAGCTCGCTGATGTCCGCTTTCTCCAACGAGCAGACAACCTTGCCATCTGAGACGCGCCGCAACTCGTGCACGGGGGCCAGGTCCACGCGGCTGTACGTGTCGATCAGGTAGCGCCGGTCCGGCGAATACTGGATCGAGTGCGTGCCATTGCCGTCGGTCAGTGCGACCAATCCGGAGCCATCGAAATTGACGCGGTAGTAATGGACGACGTAGGGGTCCTCGCTCGGATTTCTGCCGCAGGCGTGAAACCAGACCTGGCGCGCGTCCTCGTCGATCCGGTCGATGCCGCGAATGACCCATTCGCCCTTGGTGATCTGCCCCGGATCAGAGTCCGGGGTGACATGGTTGCGGACCTCGCCCTTGGCGGCGTCCACGAGATAGAGATGCCGCCAGCCGTCCCGCTCGGAGACGTAGAGGATCTCCTCGCTCTTGTCCAGCCAGTTGACCAGCCGCAGGTCCAGGTTCTCCGTGTGGGCGGTCCAGATGAACGTCTCGCTCTTCTCGTCGATGAGGTCCCGGGCCTGGCCCGTGTGCGAATCGATCTCGACGACGCGGAAGCGCTGGTGACCGCGATCGACCTTTTCATAGGCGAAGTAGCACCCCCGCGTGGCGAGGGCATCTTGCCCTTGCGTCTCGAGGCCATCTTGGCCTTGTCTTCCAAGGGCGGGACGCCCTCGCCACGGCGGCCCCCCTACCTTCCAGTGCAGGCGCGGGGTTTCCCAGCCGTGTTCAAACCTGTCCACCTCCGGCTTGGTCTGCTTGCGAGTTTCGATGTCAAAGAGGTTCAGCTCGTAGGTCTTGAACTTGTCGCCGGGCAAAGCATAGGACCGTTTGCTGAACTTGGCCCGCCCGCCCTCCTTTGGTGAAGATTCGATCAGGTAGACTTCCTTGCCGTCCCCCGGCTCGATGCGCCAGGCGACGAGGGTCTTGGAGTCGGGCGCCCAGGACAGCAGGCCATAGGCGTTGTTCTCCGCGCCGTCGGTGCTGAGTTGGACTTCCTGGTCACAACTCTTGTCCCGCACGAACACGTTGTGGTCTTTCACCGACGCGGTCCATTTGCCGTCGGGCGAGTCCGCGGAAGGGCCGCGCTCCCGGCCCAACCCCTGCCCGCCCCGCCCGAACCGCGCGGCCTGGTCGTCCTGACCGCCCGCGGGTTTGATCGGACCCAGGTCCGTCTTCTCACACGTGCCGGAGGACAAGTCATAGGACCACGTTGTCTGGTCCACGGTGAAACGGATCTGTCTCTGCGTGAGGGCATCTTGCCCTTGCGTGTCGCGGGCGTCCCGCCCGCGATTCGAAGGCGGGGCCACAACCTCAATCGCATCGAAAGGCAACTGGTCGGGCTTGTATTCGGTTCCGACGGCCCTGGCCAATGCAGCGGCAAGCTTCACATGATCGAACGCCGGTTCGCGCGTCCCGCGCTCGGCATCGACCAGGATGAATTCCTTTGTTTTGCCGGTAAGATCATTGCGGTACCAGAACCGTGTACTATCCGTGAGCCAGTGAGGGGTGATCCGGTCCTTGTAGACACCTTGGACCGGGCGTGACGGCCGGAAACCTTGAGCGGACGCCTGGGACACATTTAGAACCTGGATGAAAGCCAGCATCATCAGCGACGCGGCGAGTCTGCCGGACACCAAGCGAGTCGTTCTTGTCATTGTTTGTCCTCCACAAGACCACAAGGCAGCCCCGATTGTAGGTCCTCCGCCGTGGTTCGCAAGGGGAAGTCCTCTCCGCGGGCTTCCCGCCCGTGGCCCATCACGGGGGCAGGTTTCAGGTCCCTCGGTCGGTCCGACCCGCAAATTGGCTTTGTTTTGCACATTGGCTCCCGGGAACGCCGATCTCCCGGTCGGGAGCCCGACTTCCTCTGATGCTTTCCGGGCCGCAGATCCCAGACCGGACGAAATTGGGTTCGTTTTGCACAATTGACCCCGGCCACCAGCCGCACGCCCCCAAATTGGGTTCGTTTTGCACAATCGGCCCGTTGATCCCAGCAGGCGTTTGCCAAATTGGCTTTGTTTCGCCGAGCGCCTTGGCGTGTCCAATTCGTCATAACTCGTTTTCCACACAGCACTTGTTCCTTCCCGTCGCTCTGGGGGAATTGGCTTTGTTTTGCGCGATGGCCCGCATCCCCCAGGCCCGCCCCATCCGGCTCGGCCCGGAATTGGCTTTGTTCCGCACGTTCGTCCCCGGTCGGGTGGCATCGCCAAGGCCGGAGGCCCTGACGATGGTCTTCCCGCTCTTGGCCATGCCGCAGGGCGGAAATTGGCTTTGTTTCGTACGTTCGTCCCCCGGGAACGCCAATCTCCGGATCGGCATAGTGGTGAGAATTGGCTTTGTTTCGCAGGACCTATGACGCGGACAAATGCGACATAACTCTTTTCCTGCAAATGGCTTAGCCCTGAGGTTGCCCGTGTGGGAATTGGCTTTGTTTCGCACGAAAAGTCCAGGAGTCGGCCATCGGGTGTCGGGTCGCCGACCCCTGACCCCTGATCCCTTCGGGGATTGGCTCTGGTTTGCCGAGGCCCTGTGCGAGTCCCATCTACCATAATCCTTCTTCCGTAAGGCACTTACCCGTCACGTCACTGGGGGCAATTGGCTTTGTTTGTACGGCGGTCTTTCGACCGACTACTGACTACCGGCTACCATCTTTTGGCTTTGTTCCGCCGAATCAGGTGTGCCGCCCATCGGTCTGACCCTCCGAATTGACGATCCTGTTTTTACTCTCACTGCGACTCGCTCTTCGACGACAGTTCTACCAAAATAGTTCAGTGAAAATCATATATGTGTGCGTATTGCCTGTCAAGTGAAATCCCGAGATGTAGAGACTTGAGTTTCCCTACCGCGCCAGGAGGAATTCCATTGCGGCCGCCTGTGGGGAATGGTACATTAGGCAGACTGGGACGTGACGGAACACGCAGCGACAGGGGCCTGTCTTCTCGAAGGCAAGGGCTTTCTCACACTACAGAATACCACGGAACCGCCGATGAACGCCAATGAACGCGGCTGACGGAGAATTCGGCCTCTCGCAAAGACGCAAAGGGTGCCAAGAATGAAATGATCGGTTGACGTGGGCCTTGCCCACCACAGGTTGGTATCAGCGTTCATCTGCGTTTATCAGCGGTTTCAGATATGATCTTGGTTGAATTCGGGGTTGGAGGACTGGCGACCATGAGAACTCTACTTGTGACCTTGACTACCTGTCTGGTTGTCCTGCCTGCTCACGCCAGATACAGCGGGGGCAGCGGCACAGTCCAGGACCCGTACCAGATTGCCACGGCCGCCGACCTGCTCGCCCTCGGCGAGACCCCCAACGACTACGACAAGCACTTCATTCTGACCGCGGATATCGACCTGAACCCCAACCTCGCGGGCCGCAAGGTCTTCGATAGGGCCGTCATCGCTCCGTCGGTTCGGGGCAGAGGTCGAGAGTTCTGGGGCACCCTGGATGGTCGCAATCACCGAATTCTGAATATGAACATTTCCGGGGAAGACCGGCTGGGGCTCTTTGGCACTCTCTGCGGCTCGGTCTTTGACCTCCGCCTTGACGGTGTGAAGATCGTGGGCTCAGGGTCGTTTGTCGGAGGCTTGGCTGGGAGCAACAACGGCAGCGTAGCGAACGGCTTCAGCACGGGTTCGGTCGCAGGCTGGACCGAGGTCGGTGGCCTCGTGGGGTTCAATGGCGGCGACATCCGCGGGTGCTCCAGCGCCGGCGCGGTTACGAGCAAGGGAGGATTCGTCGGCGGGTTGGTGGGACATAACGACTTCGGCACGGTGAGTGCCAGCTACAGTGCCTGCGCCGTGACTTCTGCCGCTGATTTTGCGGGCGGGCTCGTGGGATATAACGGGGACTACGTAATCGGCTGCTATAGTACCGGCACCGTCACCGGCGGAGAGGACGCCGATGGTCTGGGCGGACTCGTGGGCCACAATGACGGGGGGCTGGTGAGTAGCTGCTACAGCACGAGTACGGTAACGGGCGTTTGGGACATCGGCGGGCTCGTAGGATGGAACGAAGATGGGGCTGTAACCAACAGTTACAGCGCGGGCAGGGTCACCGGCGAAGCCTATGTCGGTGGGCTGGTCGGAACTAATGAAGGATATGGCGACTATGGCAGCATCGCCAACTGCTACAGTATTGCCGTGGCCACCGGGCAGGATAGTGTGGGCGGCCTTGTAGGTGGCAGCTATCGTGCGATCGTGACACAATCCTTCTGGGAGATCGCAGCGTCCGGCTGTACCAAGAGTGAAGGTGGAACCGGGCTGGAGGCATCGCAGATGAGAGACGCCCGGACGTACCTGAACGCAGGCTGGGACTTTCTGGGCGAATCCGCCAACGGAACCCATGAGATTTGGCAAATGGCGAACGGCAAGTATCCTGTGTTAAGTATCCTGAACGGATACCAGCCGCCGCGACTGGCGGGCGAAGGCTCGCCGGATGCGCCGTATGTGATCTACACGGCGGCAGAATTGGGGGCCGTCCTGTGGCACAACCCCAGGGCTTGTTACAGGTTGGGCGCGAATATCGATCTATCCGGCATTCGCTGGTCAACGTCTGTGATCCCTTGGTTTTTGGGAACCTTCGATGGCAACAATCGGACCGTCCGCCACCTGACGATTGTGGGCGCGCGCTATCTGGGCCTCTTCGGTGTGGTTGTATCCCCCCTTATAGGAGATGGGCGGATCACCGATCTAGGTGTGACGGACGTCAACATCATCGGCTCAGGGAGTCGCGTGGGTGCCCTGGCGGGGTACAACCACAGCACGGTGAGCACCTGCTACAGTACGGGGTCCATCGCTGGTAGCGGAGCCCTTGTCGGCGGCCTGATTGGCAGCAATTATGGAACCGTAACCAGGTGCCACGGCGCAGGTGCGGTCACGGGAGGCGATCGCGTCGGGGGGTTGGTGGGCTACAATGGTGGTGACATGACCCGGTGCTATGACTCAGGTTCGGTCTCCGGTGGGTCTCGGATTGGGGGGCTCGCGGGGGGAAACAGCGGCACAGTGGCCAACAGTTACAGCACTGGTACTGTTGCCTCCACCGCAGGTCCCGGGGGTGGGCTCGTGGGAGACAGCCGAGGCCATGTGATTGACTGCTACAGTACCGGCGCGGTCACGGGCAGCTCTGGTGTGGGTGGACTGGTGGGGCGTAACACCGGCAGCGTGGAGGACGCCTTCTGGGATATCCAGACCTCTGCTTGCGTTGATAGTGCCGCGGGAACGGGCAAGACAACCGCGGACATGCAGACGGCCGCTACCTTCTTGAAGGCGGGCTGGGATTTCGCGGGGGAGTTCGAGAACGGAACGGACGAGATCTGGCAGATGCAGGATGGCGTCGAGTATCCATCGTTTCTGCCCCGGTTGAAGGGAAAGGGCACAGCCGAGGAACCCTATCTGATTTCCACGGCAGCAGAACTCTGCGCTATCGCACCGGATGATGAAGAGGCCTGCTATCGACTGACGGCAAATATTGACCTTTCTGGCCGGATGTGGTCCAGGGCGGTAATCCCGCAGTCTGATGGCATATTCGATGGCAACAACCTAACCATCCACAACCTGACCATCGCCGCTGGGTCTGAATTCAGCTGGGGCGTCGGCTTGATTGGCTGGCTCTACTCCGATGGCCAGGTCAAAAACCTCCGCGTGGTCGATGTCAATGTCACCAGTTCGGGATCGCCTCTGGGCGCGCTGGTGGGATGGAATTGGGGCACCGTCAGCAACTGTCATAGCTCTGGCATAGTCACCGGCACATCCGACGTAGGCGGCCTCGTGGGAAGTAGTATTGGCGATGTGATAGACTGCTCCAGTATCGGTTCCGTCACATGTAATTCGAATGCGGATGATCAGTGGCTGGCAGGTGGTCTAATTGGATCTGGTGGGGACAGTGTCATCCGATGTCGCAGTGGTGGTACAGTCACCGGCCATTGGTATGTAGGTGGATTGGTAGGAGGTAATGACGGCGACGTTACCCAATGCTGCAGTGATAGTACAGTCACCGGCCATTCACAAGTAGGGGGCCTGGCAGGAGCCAATGCGGGCGGTATTACCCAGTGTTGGTGCACCGCCACTGTACGTGGCGAGCAGGATGTCGGGGGGTTAGTGGGCAGAGGCTATGATGGGAGTACGATCAGCAACTGCCATAGTGCTGGTATGGTCAGGGGCGATCGGCGTGTGGGCGGCCTGGTGGGGGAGATTGACATGTGCCAGGTGCTCAACTGTTGGAGTGCCGGTATAGTCCAGGGGCAAGAACGTGTGGGTGGACTGATTGGAAACGAATTGTGGCGCTGGGCATGGAATTGCTTCTGGGATACGCAAGCATCAGGCTGCACCTCCAGCGATGGCGGAACGGGCAAAACAACAGCAGAAATGCAGACGGCCGGTACATTTCTTGCTGCGCGCTGGGACTTCGTGGGCGAGACGGCCAACGGGACGGAGGACATCTGGTGGATTCTCGAAGGGAAAGACTATCCGAGACTGTGGTGGGAAGCCGCCAAGAAATGAAACCGCCGATGAACGCGGATAAACGCTGATGACAGAAAGAAAGATGGGTCTCACACGAAGCCACAGAGCCACAGAGTGTAATCGGAATGAATTGTTGTCACGCTCTTCTTTGTGCCTTGGTGTCTTTGTGCGAGTCCATTTTTGGTTGCGGCCGAAGGCCGCGCTGGGTGAGTTGGCGTCTTGGCGAGAGGAATCTTGAGGAGATCGACCATGAGGAACGTGGTGGCAGCGATTCTGATTTTGGCAATGGAGCCGGTGCTTGGTCAGGCTCAGAGCGTCCCGGCCGGGAGCCTGCCCGCGCCAGTGATCACAAAGAACCCCGTAGAGACCTGCCTCAACAGCCGGTACTCGCAGCATAGCCTCAGTAGGACGCCGGCCACGGTCCAGCAGATCAGCAATATCCTCTGGGCGGCGGGACGCGCGCCGGTCGCAGGGAAGTACAGAAGTATCTATGTCGCCACGCCCGGCGGGACATATCTGTATGACCCGGCGGGTCATTCGCTGAGCCGACATTCAAGCGAAGTCACAAACGACGGCGGGTTTGCGATTATCTACGATGCGGAACTGGAATTCGACGCCGGAGTCATGTTCATGCCGGCACTGCTCGCGGCGGTCTCGCTGGGCCGCAGCACAGAAGCGGCGGTGGCGAGCTGTCCCAAAGGGATTGGATACCCCAAGACCAGACTGATCTTCGGCGTGCAGCCGGTCAGTGCTCTAACGACGCAAGTGGCAGCGCACTGTTCCGTGGCCCAGGGCCAGCCGGGCTGGTTGCCGGACCCGTCCATGGTCGGGGACAACAGCCTGGAGGAGGTCTTGGCACACCTGAAGTACGTTAGCAGCTTCGCCCAGACGAATCTGACTTTGTCGCAGATCTCGCAAATCCTGTGGGCGGGTTACGGCTGCACCGCGCACGCGACGTCCAACGGCCGAGCCGGGCTGACAGTCCCTTCCGCCTACGCCAATTACTATCTGTCTCGCACTATCTACTTGGTCAATGAAGACGGCGTGCGCCGTTATCAGAACAGGGACAGCAGTGCTGGCCCGAGCACCCGAGACCACCGACTCGAGCCGGTCAATGCTGCGCCCGGCGCCAGCAGGTCACGGCCCGGCGGTGGGAGTGCGAATCCGCTGCCGGGTGATGCCAGGGCCGGTCTGCTCTCCGCCGTCAGCGCCTTACCGAAAGCGCCGTGTTACCTCGTTCTCTGTCTCGACTCCGCGAATGCCGGGCAGCCGTACGCACAATTGGAGGCAGGCTTCGTGGCCGGCAACATGCTGATCCAGGCCAGCGCCGTGGGGCTGGGCTGCCATTTCAAGCCCAATCTGACTTCCGCCGAGCAGAAGAACCTTCAGACCATCACCGGGATTCCCACGTCGCATATTCCCCAGGCCATTGTCAGCCTCGGCCCGATAGCCCCCTCGGCGTCTCTGGCAGGCGACGCCAATCGCGACCACCGGGTCGATTGGGAGGATTACGTCGTTCTGTCTCGGGCTTGGCTGTCTTCGAAGTCGCAGGCGGCCTACGACGTCCGCGCAGACTTTGACCGCGATGGGCTGGTCAACGTGGCTGATCTGCGTCTGCTGGCAGTCAACTGGTTGGGGACGCAGTAGGTGGCGAGGGCGTCCCGCCCTTGCGTCCCGAGGCCATCTTGGCCTCGCCATGCCAGGATCCAGGACCTATCAGGCCCCGAGCGCAAGGGCAAGATGCCCTCGCCACGGCGGCCGGACTGCATGACACTCTCACTTCTGTGTGTAGCGCCAGTCCACCTTGCCTTTGTAGGCCATCGTCTCATCGACCAGCGCGAACAGGTCGGGATCGTACTGCTTGAGGGCCTCGCGCGTGGTGATGGGATGGTCGGCATCGGTGGGCGTCATTCCGGTGCCGGCGGCGTCGAAATAGGCCAGCACACCTTCGGCCCAGTATTCGATGCGGTCGTGAATGGCGGGCGTGCCCTTCCATTTGCCGGCGCCGAGGGCCTGGGCGTGGAGGTCCTTGAGCTTCTGGTCAAACCGGAGGTCCAGCCGCTGGACGCGCAATTCGTACTGCTGCACGTCGCGCCGGCGTTTGTCCCAGTTCGGATCGACCGGGCGCGTGCCGGTCACGCGATAGAGCGCTTTGGCAAAGACACGAATCACCTGGCAGCCCGTGGCGTAGGGGTCTCCTCGCTCGGCCAGCACGTTCTCCTGGCCGACGACGAGCAGTTTGATCTCGGGCGAGTAATCGAGGAACCGGGACAGGGGGTCTAGACCGTAGCACGGGCTTCCAGCCCGTGATGTCTGATTCATGGGCGGGACGCCCATGCTACTGGCCTTGCACTCCGGCAGGTCGGAGAGCTTCTCGTGTGGGCCCAGGACGGCCAACTTGACCCCATCGGCGATCAGGGCCTTGAGAATGTCGTGCCGGTAAGCGAACATCTTGCGGATCGTGTCATTGACCTTGAGCATCGCCTCATCGCTCGCCTCACGGCCGATGACCGGGAACTCGCGGGCCCAGGTGAATTTTGTATAGTACGGGTCGACTTTGAATCGGGCGGGCGGGGCAAGGACAGTGGGCTGTTTCTGCAGAAAGCTGTAGCGCCAGTCCTGATCGGGTCCGAGGTTGAAGGCGGTCCGGACCAGCTCATAACCGTTGGGGTCGCAAATCTTGAGTTGCTCGCGATGACCGATGGGACCGTGATTCCAGTTGTTGATCCGGTTGCAGTCGAAATAGGCCTGGGCGATCTCGGCCCAATACTCGGATGAATTGGAGCCGGCGTAGGTATCCTTGAACAAGCCTTGGGCGAGAGCCTTCTTGTAGGCGGCGTTCTTGCGGTCCCGCCAGGAAGGGTCGATGCGGGAGAGCGTGCTGTCGATCGCGTGGCAGAACTCGTGCACGCCGATGCTCTCATCGTCGTAACGGTCGATGGGCAGACTCAGCAGGTTCTCTTCGCCGAAGCTGGTGGGAAAACCGCCCGTGCCCCGGACCCGCTCGTTGAGGTAGGCGGGATTGGGGGCACTGCGGTTCTCGGGCAGATCGGTATAGACCTGGTCCTTGCCGATGATCGTCAGGTACATGCCCCGGTCCACCATCGCCTTGATGACATCGGGCCGGCCGGCCAGCACGTGCGTGACGATCTCGTACGTGCGTTGCAGCGCCAAGTCCGCCACCTCGGCGGCAGCCACCACGGGCATCCCCTGGACATCCAAGTACTTCTGGTAGAACGCGCAGGCGGCGTCCCGGTCCTTCTCGCGAACCTTCTCGAAGAACGACTCCGGCGGCGCGGTTACTGCCGGATATGCGTTCGTAGTGACGCCGTGAGGCGTTACTTGGGATGCCCTTGCGGGCACACTACGAACCTCAGAACCCAGGACAAAGGCAGCAAGTGCAACGGCGATCGTGACTGGTTTCGCAGGCTTCATGGCAATTCTCCGGGTGACCCTTGTATCTCCAAGGCCCAGAGGATAGCATATTCGGTGGTTTTGGCAACCCATGAACCAGCCACAGTAAAGGAAGAGGTCACTATGAAGACGAGATGCTCAGGAACATGCAATCCAACGACGATCTGTGTGGCGCTCATCGCGTGGAGCCTCGTGACAGCCCTGGGTTCGGCCCAGGTGGCGGGTCAGGAGTTTCGGCGCTTGCCGGTCAAGGAATACCGCGACAAGATGAAGGCCGGCTGGGTCGGCCAAATCATCGGCGTCTCCTGGGGCGCGCCCACCGAGGGCCGGTACCAGAAGATCATGCCGCTGGAAAACATGCCGCCCTTCAGCGAGAACCTCGTCAACAACGCTTTCGGCCAGGACGATCTCTACGTCGAGATGACCTTCCTGCGGACCATGGAGGAGTACGGGTACGATGTCCCGATCCGCCAGGCGGGGATCGATTTCGCCAATAGTGGCTACGCCCTGTGGGTCGCCAACGCCGCCGGCCGGGGCAACCTGCGCAACGGCATCGCCCCGCCGGACTCGAGCCATCCGAAATTCCACAACTGCGCCGGTGCGATCGATTACCAGATCGAGGCCGACTACTCCGGCCTGATTGCTCCCGGCATGCCCGATGTCGTCATCGCGTTGGGCGAGAAGTTCGGCCGGTTGATGAATTATGGCGACGGCGTCTACGCCGGCCAGTTCATGGGCGTGATGTACGCCGAGGCGTTCTTCGAGAAGGACGTGATGAAGCTCATCCAGGCGGGCCTGCGCGCCATCCCCAGCGAGTCCCTTTACGCCGGGATGGTCCGCGACATGCTCCAGTGGCACCAGGAGAACCCGACCGACTGGGAGAAGACCTGGGCCCTGGCGGAGAAGAAGTACAACCAGGACCGCAACTACAATATCAGCCAACTCGACGTGAAGCGCGAGGGCGCCTGGGTCCTGATGGGCCTGCTCTATGGGAACAGCGACCTCGACCAGACGATGATCATCTCGTGCCGGTGCGGTTTCGACAGCGACTGTAATCCCTCCTCCAGCGGCGGCATCCTGTTCACGACCCTGGGCGTCTCGAAGCTGCCCGACAAGTACTATCGCAAGCTCGACGAGACGAAGATCTTCAGCCACACCGCCTACAACTTCCCGAAGCTGCTGGACGTGTGCGAGAAGCTGGCCCGCCAGGGGCTGGTGCGGGTCGGCGGGCGAATCGAGAAGAACGCCGATGGCGACGAAGTCTTCGTGATCCCCGTCAAGGTGCCCACGCCGAGCAGATTCGAGGACCTGAAGAACCCCGGCCCGGTTGCCGGCAGTGTCTACAGCGATGCGGAGATGGCGAAGATCGCCAGCCCCGGCCTGAAGTGGGCCTCTTCCCGCTTCCTCGATGGCTGGAAGCTCTTCAACTGCAACCAGGACCAAAGCGTGATGCTTTGGGAATCGCAGAGCCGCAAGAACGTCTTCGTCCTCAACGGTCTGACCAGAGGTGCGAAAACCTACGTCCTGACGAAGACGCTGACAGTACCGGCAGGTAGATCGGCAACGCTCGAATTCGCGGCGGCCTGCGACCCGAAGACCGACGGCTGGAAGATCAGCGTCAAGGCCGATGGCAGGGACCTCGCCAGCGAGACGGTCAACAAAGCGACGATGAAGGACGGCTGGACTGCAATCAAGGCCTCGCTGCCGGACAACGGGGGCCAGTCCTTGGCCGTGGACATCACGATGGAGCCCGTAACGCCGCCCACCGAAAGGAGAGGCCCGCCGGCCCTGAGCCTCACGGTCCCCAAGCTTGTGGAGCGCTGAGGGAAGAGCCAACGGTGGGATTCGGACCCACAACCCCCGGTTTACAAAACCGGAGCTCTACCATTGAGCTACGTTGGCGCTGGACCTCCACTATACTCCAAACAGGCCAAATCGACAAGACTCCGAGGCCGAACGATTGAGGACTGAAAAGGGGGGCGGAGAAGAGAGCGGCAAATCGCTCGGTTATCGGTCGTCGGCTCCGAGCGGCGGGTATTTTCTGGGATTCCTTGACCCGCAGGGTCTTACCGCCGATAATGAGAACAAAATAGCCTCCAAACGGTATACAACACATCGTCGTTGGGCGTTGGAGCAGAACCAGTCTTCTGTTGGAGTTGTATCATGAACAGCACTATCGCGGGATTTGCCCGTCGTTTCTTGCCCTTTGTCGGTGCCGCAGTCGTCGTACTCGCCGCCGGATTGGCGGGCTGCCAGAAGAAGGCCCCGCCGAGCACGGAGAAAGGAACCTCGACCTCGACGCCCGCTCCCGCTCCGGCCCCGAGCACGCCGAGTACCGTGAGCACGCCCAGTGCGACAAGCACCCCGGCAATGTCGGCCGTCCAGCCGCAGGAGGATAAGGTCGTCGCCACCGTCAACGGCACGAACATCACCGACAGCGACGTGCAAAAGCGGATCGACGTGCGCTACAAGCCCCTGCTGGCCAAACTGGCGCAGCAGTCGCCGCAACTGGCGGCCCAGCAGGAGAAAATCCTCCGGCAGAACATCGCCAATGACCTGGTCACGGAAATGCTTCTGAACGAGCAGGTCAAGCAAGCGGGGATCCAGGTGACGGACGAGGAGCTGACGGCCGAGATGACCAAACAGCTCGGGACCCAGAACCCGCCCATGACGATTGAGCAGTACCAGAAGATCGTGGAAACGCAGGGCGGCGACTTTCAGGCCATGAAGGGCTTCCTCATGCAGAGCATGCGGTACCACAAGCTGCTGGAAGCCAAGTTTGCCAGCACGCTGGCGGTGACCGACGCGGAAGCGAAGAAGTACTACGAGGAGAACACCAAGGAGTTCCTGTTGCCCGAGCGCGTGCGGGCCAGCCATATCCTGCTTTCGACGCGTCCGATCGACCCGAACACGGACCCGAACCAACTGAAGGTCCAGGCGAAGCAAAAGGCCGAGGAGCTGCTCAAGAAGGCCAAGGAGGGCGCGGACTTCGCGGCGCTGGCCAAAGAGAACTCGGAGGACCCGGGCTCCAAGGGGCAGGGCGGCGATCTGGGCCTCTTCCCGCGCGGCCAGATGGTCAAGCCGTTCGAAGACGCCGCGTTCGGCCTGAAACCAGGAGAGATCAGCAGTCTCGTCGAGACCCAATTCGGGTATCACATCATCAAGGTGAGCGAGCGTCTCGAGCCCACGCCGGTCCCGTTCGAAGAGGCGAAAAAGACGATTACCGAGAACCTGACGGACAAGAAGAGAGCGGACGCGATTCGCACGTACATCGAGTCCCTGCGACAGAATGCCAAAGTCGTGTTCGCACCCGGCTTCGGCCCGGCCCCGGAGGCGAGCCAACCGAAGATCGTCACCCCGGCCGACGCCAACAGCCAGAAATAACGCCGGCGGAAATCCACCCTCCCGTGTAAAACCGCAGGGGATTCCGTTGAGGGCGGAATCCCCTGTTTTGTTTCTATGCTCTGCCTTTTCCGACTCCCAGGAAGGCACGCTCAAACAAGTTTGGGCGTGGCACCCTTTCCCTCCGATACACGGGGATCGATTCAAGAGCACCAGCCGGAAGATGTACGGCAAGTTTTGGCAGAGCAGATCCCAGACCTGCGGGTGCCACGCCCAAGCGCAGCTTGAGCGTGTCCTCCTAAGCATGGAACGCGTCCAAACCAGCACGCTCAAAACAAGTTTTGGGCGTGGCACCCTCCTGACGAGGAGGTGCAGCCAAGAGAATCCGGGTAGTGCGGCCTACTTGTTTGACCGTGTTCGCCCCGGTATAGTGGGCACATGGAGAACGGAGAGCCCCATCGCAAGAAATGCCACCGTTATGAGTTTCGGGGCCACGCGCACGAACTGACGTTCAGTTGCTTTCGCCGTCGTGCGTTTCTCTCCCGGGACCGGACGCGTGGCTACCTGGTGGAAGCGATCACAGAGGCCAAGAGCAAACATGCATTCGACTTGTGGGCCTATGTGGTCATGCCCGAGCATGTGCATCTGCTGATCTGTCCGCGCGCGGAGGTGTACTCCATCTCCGAGATCCTGCGTTCGATCAAGCAGCCCGTTTCCCGCCGGGCATTGCTCTATCTACGGGAACGCCACCCTGAAGGACTCGTGTGGTTGGCTACTGGCCAAGGGGGGACACCGTACCGCTTCTGGCAGGCCGGTGGCGGTTACGACCGGAACATCACGTCCGTCGAGACAGTTATCCAAGTTGCCAAGTACCTTCACGAGAATCCGGTACGACGGGGTCTGGTCGGGCCTCCGAGCGAATGGCCCTATTCCAGCGCGCGAGATTGGGAGACGGGAGTCAGCGGCCTGCTCCCCATAGACTTCGAGACGTTTCCCCGGGTATGAAGACACGCTCAAACACGTTTGGGCGTGGCACCCCTGCCCCTCTCCGAAATGCTGGGGTGGATCCATAAACCACGGCCGGAGGCTGTAACGCGAGTTCTGGCAGAGCAACTTCCAGACTCGTTGGGTGCCACGCCCAAGCGCAGCTTGAGCGTGTCCTCTGGACCGTGGAAACCGCCCAGGCAAGCACGCTCAAGCTCCGCTTGGGCGTGGCACCCGGGCAGAGCAGAACGAAGGCGAGAAGGTAGGATGCCAGCTCGTGCCTGACTTCCTACCTTCCCACCTTGGCATTTCCGATGGGCGGGCGACCCTATTTCAGCAAGGTCGCCGGGTTGAGAGTGGCGGCCTCCACGTCCTTGAAGTAGCGTGCGGTACCGACTTTCAGTTCGAGCGTCGCATCCTCGTCGCAGACGATAATACCCTTGGGGTGCATCTGCAGGGCACTGACGGTCCACATATGATTGACGCCTTCCTCGATGGCATGGCGCAGGGCCCGGGCCTTGTTGGCCCCGTTGACGATGATCAGCACTTCGTCGCTGTCCATCACGGTGCCGACGCCCACGCTCAGGGCCGTCTGGGGGACCTTCGAAGGGTCATTATCGAAGAAGCGCGAGTTGGCGATCTTCGTATCCGTGGTCAGGGTCACCATACGGGTGCGGGAGGTCAGCGAGGAGCCCGGCTCGTTGAAGGCGATGTGCCCGTCGGGTCCGATCCCGCCCACGAACAGGCGGATGCCGCCGGCCTTGCGGATGCGCTCCTCGTAGCCGCTGCACTCGGCATCGAGGTCGGGCGCGTTGCCGTTCAGGATATTGACGTTCTCCTTGGGAATGTCAATCCGGCCGAACAGGTGCTTCCACATGAACGAATGGTAGCTCTCCGGGTGGTCCTGCGGCAGGCCGACGTACTCGTCCATGTTGAAGGTGATGACGTTTTTGAACGACAGCTTGCCGGCCTTGTTCCTGGCGGCCAGCTCGTTATACATGCCAATGGGCGACGAGCCGGTGGGCAGACCGAGCACGAACGGCTTCTTGGGCCCCGGCTTGAAATCGAGGATCTGGCGTGCGACGTAGTTAGCCGCCCACTGCGAGGCTTTCTGGTAGTCCGGCTGAATGATGACTCTCATTTTTCTTCCCCTTCCTTACGTTAGACAAACCCTTTCAACCTGGTGTGCACGGCACACCCTATGACTCCGACCACTCCAGACTCGTGGATCGGTGCTCTGTTTACGCTCGCGTACGCAGAAGACACGCTCAAGCTCCGCGTGGGCGTGGCACCCAGCTTTGTCGAGCACATCGGCTCCATACGTACCTACGCCAACGCAGCCCTGGCGCCCGGCTCCAGGACCGACGTTTCACATCACGAGCTCGTAACCGGCCGTCGCGGCTCCCGGTCCGACCCGCCCGTCCGCCCGCAACGCCTCGATCCGGCTCAAAAGATCGTTGGCCAACTCGGTCTTGGCCGCCATGTGCTTGCGGATCTCGGCCACAAAACCATCCGCCTCGAACGTGCCCCGGACGGCCGCGAAGTCGCTGCACCGGGTTTCCTCGTCGCCATCCAGACCGAAACCGGTCTGAGCCTCGACGGCAAATTCCTTTCTCGTATCCTCGTAAAGATACTGGTCGAGGTCCAAGACCGCCTTCTTCCAGCGGTTCGTCAAATCGATGAGGTCGGTGGCCGTAATCTGCTCGATGACCTTGTTCAGCTCTTTCTGCAGGACGTCCGCCGCCCAGGCCCATTCATAGCGCGGATAGTTCTCGTGGATGGCGGCAAAGCGGGCCTCCAACTCGCCCAGGGAGCTGACCGCGCCACTCTCGAGATCGTTGAGCAACCGCTTGATCTCTTCCTCCGGGGCGAACATGCCGGCCAAGTCGATCCATTTTCCGACTCCGACCGAGATATCGGGCTTGAGCACGACCCGCAATTCCTCCACGCTCCGGAAATGCAGCTTCTCCAGCCGCTTGATGACGCAGTTCCCGAGGAACTTGTTGATGCCGACCTGATAGAGCTCAATCCCGCGGTCCAGAGAATGACGGGGGATTTTGACGTTGTGGTAGATGAAATACTCCGAGGTGTGGCCCGTCGTGGCCTTGAGCTTCCGCAGCAGGTCCCGGCCGGCGATCATCTTTTGGATCGTGTACGGGCTGAGCAGCTTGAAGTTGATGTGATCCAGCTTCTTCGGGTCCTTGCGGCGGTCGCGCTTGGGCCACTTGCGGGCGTCGCGGACCGTCCCGACGCTCCGCAGGTTGACGCCGGGGGCCAGGACGCTCTCATCCTCATGCTCGATCAGATAGGAGAACGGCAGGTCCGAGGTGTCGGAATTTCGGTAATGACGGCCCATGACCACGGTAAAAGCCCCCACCTTGGCGGGCCAGAGCATGTAAGAGTCGCTGCCGGTCTTGGAGCCGCGCTCGACGACGCCCTGGTGGACCGGCCCGAGCTTGTACATGTGGTTGCTCTGGTTGGTGCCGCTGCCGGCGTTGAGGAACGAGAACAGGCCCGCGATCAGGAGCGTGGACTTATGGTGCGTAACCGTG
Source organism: uncultured Pirellulales bacterium (assembly GCA_964354535.1). GTDB lineage: Bacteria > Planctomycetota > Phycisphaerae > Sedimentisphaerales > Anaerobacaceae > PLanc-01. Next base: position 21,256 of record CAYHAJ010000029.1, on the reverse strand, counting down.
TACGGCCCGGCGAAGATGGAGCAGGCCTCGCCGTGGAAGCCGCCGCAATTGGCGAAGAAGACCGAATTCTCGGCGGAGTACTGCTTGCCCAGGACGCAGCCCTGGCCGACGAAGCAATGGGAGAGGATCGTGCCGTCGGTGATTTGCGAGCCGCTGGCGACGATGAACTCCTCGGCGTAGACGCCCGGCCCGAGGTAGACCGGGTCCTCGACGCAGCTATTGATCGAGCCGTTCTGAAGCCGGTTGACGCCTTCGATAGTAGTCGCCGGACCGATCCGGAGGTTCTTGAGCAGCCGCGAGTTCATGATCCGCGCGCCCTTGCCGACGAAGCCCGTCCGGGAGCGGACCGCAGCCGTGTAGCCGTCGATCATGGCCCGCAGCTTCTCAATCACCTTGGGTCGATGCTGGTAGAACGCCAGAACATAGGCGGTCTGCGCCGACAGATGGTCGTAAATCGGGACTTCCCGGCCGCCGGCCTCGTTGACCACGGCGATCTTCATCCCGTTGCCGAATGAGCTTTCGCCCTCCACGGCGAGCAGGTCGATGCTGTCGATCACGACGTCATCCTCGATGACGTAGTTGGCAATGTAGTTGCGGACCGCGTTGATGTAGACGTTATCGCCGATCGTGGCATTGTGGATGGTGGCATGACTGATGCCGGTCGGCTTGGTCACGCCCCCGAAGAAGGAGACTTCCTTGTCGAACACGCCGAGACGGACCGTGCCGCAAAAGTGCGTCGCCCGCACGCGCTCCGGCCGGAAGCCTTCGGCGACCTGTACGTTGGACCAATCGGTGCAGGTGCATCCCTGCTGCGACATCCGGTCAATTTCCACGGCTGATAAGGCGCGCCACTGTGTCGTCATGGTAATCCTTTCCGCAGGCCACAAACGGTTACCGCCATACCCACGCTTGCCCATCCACTATCGGCAAACTGCGCCTGCCGCTGTACTCGTCCATCATCAATGATCCATCCCAGGAGCGGCGTTATCAGACGCCGCACTATAATCAGTCCCGCGCGGCCGGTCAAGAGCTGGGACGTTGCTCATCAGGGCGAACGCAAAGTCGCGTGGCCGACCCCATTTATGTCCTTGCGAGGAGCGCAGCGACGAAGCAATCTCAGTCCGCAGCATGGGAGATTGCTTCGCTTCGCTCGCAATGACATACAGGGCAGTCCATTGAATGACTTTGCGTTTGCCCTGCGTTGCTCATACCGGACCCAAAAATTACGAATTTCCCGTCCCCGGGGATCGCGCCCTGGTGTGTCCGTTATAGAAGTTACCGTCCGACGCGAAAAACCTGCACCATACCCTGGAAAGGCCGACAAAAAGTGCAGTCGGACACTGGCGGCGGCCGATGAAACACCGTAGAATTCTGCACCCCCTCGTGGCGTCGTGCCGTGGAAGGTCCGGTGGGAAGTTTTGAGTCTGTGGCCTTGTATCGTACGTTGTAGGTAAGCAGTTACAAACTCGAACCTCAGGATTCTCCCGCGGGGTGCAGACCTGCGAAAAGGGCCCCCGAACGCGATCTATCGCGTTTGGGAACCCAACGGGAAGGTTGGACCGGGCCCCCCAACGCATCAGTTCGCGTTTGGGACCCGAAGGAACGCGTGGTTATGTCGAACCAGCCAAGGGTAGTAAAGGTCTTAGCGGCGTTGTTGGTTTCCATGACGGTCGGGGCGTTCGTACTGATGGCCCTGGGCAACAACCCACCGCTGAGCGGTCCGTTCAGCCTGTCGACCTACTACCAGCTTGGCCCGGTGGACTACGCGGTGCAGTCCAGTGCCTGCCAGACCCCACACCGGTGGACCAGCATCGAGATCTACTTCAGCGGCACCAAGCGCGGCAGCCTCCAGCAGCCGTCCGGCGCCGTGGATATGAACTGCCATTTTGTCCTCTGCAACGGCGCCGGCGGCCGGGATGGCGAGATCCAGCCGACCGAGCGGTGGCAGAAGCAATGGTCGATCGATCCCAGCCGGACTTGGCAGGGCTCGGATAAGACCGTCCGCATTTGCCTGATCGGCGACGGCATCCACACGATGCCCACCAACTACCAACTGAAACGGCTCGAAACCCTCCTGGAAGCCCTGTGCCGGAAATTCGGCATCGCCGCCGACTCGGTGTACCTCCCCAGCGACTGCCGATAGGCGATCGCCTCTCCCCCGATCAACCGCCAGCGCTTTGTCTTTCCCTCCCAAGTGTCTGGATAGGAGGCACGGCCGCACCCGTTGACACGTCCCATATCTTTGAGACGTGGCTGGCACCATCCCCCGATGACCGGTATCGTCAACAGGTAACCGTGCGACGAACTACACCCGGCGACGGCGAGACAACTCATGGCAATCACTTCTCAGGAATCAGCTCCCACCACAATCGCGGATAGTCCTTCCCTTCGAGAATCCACCAGATGTCCTCTGTGCCGTTCTTCGTCTCGCCCACAAAGTCCCAGCCGACGTCCAGGAACGTCTTGGCCATCTGCATTTGGCCTGTGGTCCGTCCCGTGCCCCCGGCACTGGAGCCTTGGCCTGAAGTCTGGATGTCCCAGAAACAGACGCGCGTAGAAGCACCCTCCTTGCGGTTTGACCCCACCAGCCCGCCGACCGACGAACCGGAATACTCTCCAGTACGCCTAAACCTGACCGTCCCGGTGCTGTAGCACTGGCTCACAGTGCCCGCCCTGTTGTCACCGACCAGCCCGCCGACAAACGAACCACCGCTGACCGCACCTGTGCTGTAGCACTGGTTCGAAATACCTGGGCGGCCGCCCAGCCCGCCGATGCCGTTGATCCCCGCGAGCCCGCCGACACGGACCGTGCCGCTAACTTCTGCGGTGCTGTAGGATTGGGTCACCGAGCCAACGTTGAACCCCACCAGCCCGCCCACTTCCTCAGTGCCGGCGATCGCACCCGTGCTGTAGCATCGCGTTATGTCGCCAAAGAGGTTGTACCCCACGAGACCGCCGACAGAGCCGCCTGAGGCGCTGACATTGGCATCTATCACACCCAGGTCGCTGACCTTGGCCCCAGAACCCAGGTAGGCAAATACGCCCAAATGGTTCTCCCCCTTAATTGTCAGATGCGCGATCGTGTGCCCATTGCCGTCAAAGACGCCGGTGAAAAGAGTCGCCGGGAACACGCCCCAGAAAAGAGGCACATACGGCCCATCCGAAACAATGACGGCCTTGTCGAAGACCTTGCGGCCGGGGAGGTTCGGGTCCAGGTCGATGTCGGCGGTCAGGATGAAATGCTTGTCGTAATCGTTGGGATCCTCGCCGAGAGCGATCAGGTCGGGGGCTGTGGCGATCTGGTACGGGTCCTTCGCCGTCCCGCTGCCCCCGCCGTACTTCTCCCACGAGAGGCGCGGATAACCCAAGCCCTCCGCTATCTTCCATATATCCCCCGTCCCGTTGGCCGCCTCGCCCATGAAGTCCCACCCGGCATCCAGGAACGTCTTGGCTGTTTGCATCTGGGCTGTGGCCTTGCCCGTTCCCCCTTTACTTGTCGCCTGGTCTGAGGTCTGGATGTCCCAGAAGCAGTTGGTCACAGTACCACGAACGGTACTCCCCACCAGCCCACCGACTTCGCTCATGCCACTGACCCTGCCCGTGCTGTAGCAGTTAATTACAGAGCCGCCCGTATTCCAGTCCCCATTTGTTCCCACCAGACCACCGACACTCCATTCAGTACCACGGACCATCCCAGTGCTGTAGGAGTTGGTGACAGTACCCCAATTCTTACCCACCAGCCCACCAACACAATCATTGCCACTAACCGAGCTGGTGCTGTAGCATTGGATTAAGTCGCCGTAGTACTCCCCCACGAGCCCGCCGACGAAACTCTCGCCACTGACCGCACCGGTGCTGTAGCACTGACCTACATAGCCACCTTTGCTCCACCCCACCAGACCGCCGACATATTCGCTGCTACCACTGACCGTGCCGCTGCTATGGCACCGGGTCAGAGTGCCCTCGTTGCCCCCCGCCAGCCCGCCGACGTACGCGGCACCACGGACTGAGGCCGTGCTGTAGCTCGTCGCGATGGTGCCGTCATTACCGCCCGCCAGCCCGCCGGTGCCCCATCCCTTGCCTGTGACCATACCGGTGCTGTAGCACCCGGTAGTAGTGCCGTAGTTGAGCCCTACGAGCCCACCAACAAGCGCACCCGTACTTGCTACGCTTACATCCACCAACCCCAGATCTCTTACGTCGCCGGCAGGCGCATCCCACGCCCCCAATTCACCAAACAGGCCCAGGAGTCCCCCACCTTTGATGGTCAGGTGCGAGAGTATATGACCATTGCCATCAAAAACCCCGGTGAAAGGAGCCCCGTCAAACGACCAGTTCGCGTCGTTGGCATCCGGGGCAATGACGGCCTTGTCGAAGACCTTGCGGCCGGGGAGGTTGGGGTCCAGGTCGATGTCGGCGGTCAGGAGGAAGTGCTTGTCGTAGTCTTCCGGCGTCTCGCCGAGGGCGATCAGATCGGCGGCCGTGGCGATCTGGTAGGGATCTTGGGCCGTCCCGCTGCCGCCGCTGTATTTAGCCTGAGTGGACACAGCCAACAGGCACATCGTCACCAGCGTGAACAAACCCTTCATCGTTCTTCCTCCCATTTGCGCTCCCCACAACTCAGGTACTACTACCACGGCTTCGGGGTCACCGCTTCGGTCAACTCGGTCCGGCCAGGACCCTCTATAGCGGGAGACACACATCGTCGATCCAGGCGGTGTCCTCGCCCGAGGTGCAGGCGCCGTCTTTCCTATAGGTCCAGGTGAGCGTCCGGACCCCGGCCTGCACCGGGAAGGAAACGGCCTCCCAGTCCCGCTCGCCCGACCATTGCCTCTTCGTGCTCCCGTCGATGGCGAACTCCAGGCGATCGCAGCCGCCTTCGGAGGACACCTTGCACCAGAACGTCACGAGGCCGTCCCGCAGGGGCTGGGTCAGGGTCAGGGTGGAGATCCCGTCATCGCCAACCCGGCCCGCGCGGGCGCTGGACGTCCCCGAGTGACTCTTGCCGGACGTAATCGCCCAACCGTTGTCTCCGCCCCAATCCCACGGGAACCTGCCGAGGTCCTTCGTCTCAAAGCCCTCCACCGTCGCGACGGTGAAACGCCATACCGGCCCCCGGTAGGTCTGAAGGCCGTCAGACTCGTCCACCCGCCAGTAATAGGTGGTCTGCACCTCCAGCTTTCCCGGCACGTACAAAGGGGACGTGACCGTGGTCTTCTTGACCTCGCCGGTCCCCGCCTCGACCGCGGCCAGCTTCGTGCCGAAGAACACCTGGTGCTGGAGGGCGCCCAGACCCGGCTCCCACAGGAGGATCGGATTCACGTCCGCCGCCGTGGCCCCGTCTGCCGGCGCGGGATGGTACGCCGTCTTGGGCCGCGCCACGAAACGCCAGAGATCGCCGGCATAGACCGTCCCGTCCACCGCCGTCTCGTCCACCCGCCAGTAATAGGTGGCACCCGGCCGCCATCCCGAGCCGCAGGTGTAGGTGGTCGCCACCTGGCCCCCCGCTTTGCGATCCGCGGCCGTCAGAGAGGCGTTGGTGCCCAGGTAGACATCGTGCCACACCGCTGTCTCGCCGGGCGTCCACGTGAGAACCGGGCTGAGGATCCCCACCGCCCCATCAGGCGGGTCGGGAGCATACGCTTTCAAGCGGTGTCCGACATAGTCGCCCTCGTACCACTTCACATCGTCAATCCAGAACTCCTGGGCTTTGAACTCGACGTGAAAGGTGACTTGCGCCGGATTCACATCGGCGGTGAACACGGGTGTCGTGGTGTGGTATTCCGCCCATTTCTCGGTGGCGGTGACTTGCATCTCGCCGTCACATCCGGGATGGGGGGCGACGGCGCTTTCCGGCTTGAGATTGATTGTCGCGGTGCCGCTCTTGCTCTTGAGGAAGAGCGAAAGCGTGTATTTCTTGCCTTTCCGAAAGATCTCTTGTCCGGGCAGCAGGGCCGGTCCGACCCCGCCACTCCAGAAATTGGTGCCGGGCCCGGACACGTCTACCTTGAGACAGTAGTTGCCCTCAATCGGACCTTCGGGGACGTTGGCGCCGGCGCAGTCGCTCACCACGGCAAAGGTGACCGTCCCACCCCCGCCGCTGTAACGGCGCCACGGCTCCAGCCCGCCGGTCTCGAAACCGGGGTTCTGTAACAGGTTGGTCACTTTTTGGACCTGGCTGACCCCTGTGGTCACGAATCCCAGCATCAGGGCCGCCCCTAACCAGACTACTCGATCTTTCACAGTACTTCCTCCTTACACTCGGCCGCGCTGCGGCCTAACCATCTTGTGTTCTCTTATTTCTTTGCAGGCAGCTCCCACCACAGCCTTGGATAGTCCTTGCCTTCGTTGATCCACCAGATGTCCTCCGTGCCGTTGGCTGTCTCGCCCACGAAGTCCCACCCGGCGTCCAGGAACGTCTTGGCTATCTGCATCTGGGCGGTGGTCTTCCCTGTGGCTCCTCTACTCGTGTTCTGGCCCGACGTCTGGGTGTTCCAGAAGCAGTTGGTTATGGTACCCATGCTCCAGCACGTGAGCCCGCCGACGTACCATCCGGTGCCTCGGACCCAACCGGTACTGTAGCAATTGGCGACCGTGCCATGGTTCGACCCGAGCAGCCCGCCGGCCCAGGGGTCCGAGGAACCGCCACTCACCGCACCGGTGCTGTAGCAGCAGGTGACGGTGCCGTAGTTGTCTCCCACGAGCCCCCCGACGACGGCGGAGTTGGCCCTGACAGCACCGGTGCTAAAGCAATACTTCACCACCCCCTGCGTGAACGAGCGGTGACCATTGCTCCCCACCAGTCCTCCGACGGTCCAACTGCCGGTGACCACAGCAGCACTGTAGCACCGGCTCACCTCCCCGTAGTTGGCTCCCACCAGCCCGCCAAACATATTGGACTGGGGACCCGCGCCGCTGACGGTGCCAACACTGTAGCAGTTGGTGATAGTCCCCCCCTTGGTGCCGGAGCTGTCCCCGTTACTTCCCACCAGCCCACCCACGGAAGAGACATAGGAGCCTGTGGTTATCTTGATATCCTCTAACCCCAGGTTCTTGACCTCGGCCGGGTATTTCATTTGGCCAAAGAGTCCCAGACGGCTGCCTCCGCTGAGCGTCAGACCGGAGATCACGTGCCCGTTGCCATCGAAGATGCCCGTGAAGGCGTTCTGAGTGCTGGTCCCGATGATCTTGAAGGCAGGTCGGCCCTGTTTGCCATCAAAGCCGGACAAATCGATATCTGCCATCAGCTTGAAGCACTTGCCCCAATCATTGGGGTTGGACCCGATCGTGCTCATCTGCTCCGCGGTCTTGATCTGGTATGGGTCTTGGGGCGTCCCGCTGCCCCCACCGTACTTGACTCGGGGCCCCTCCCACCACAGGCACGGATAGTCCTGCCCTTCGAGAATTCGCCAGATATCCTCCTCGCCATTGGCGGTCTCGCCCACCAAGTCCCAGCCGGCCTCAAGGAACGTATTGGATGTCTGCATCTCGGCGGTTGTTTTGCCCGTGCCACCGGCACTGGTGGTCCGCCCGGAGGTCTGGGTGTCCCAGAAACACCCGGCCACCTCACCGTGGTTGATTCCCATGAGGCCGCCTGGTGCACCTCCGCTGACCGCCCCGGCGCTGTAGCACTCGGTCACCGCCGTGGCGCCGTTGTAGCCCACCAGCCCGCCGACACCCAGACTGGTTCCCGTGACGGCACTGGTGCTATAGCACTGCGTCACCGTGCCGGCGTTGCCGTACCCGACCAGCCCTCCGACACTGTTCGTGGCGCTGACCCTGCCGGCGCTGTAGCTTGTCGCGATACTGCCGGAGTGGATGCCGACGAGGCCACCAACCCACCATCCGGTGGCACTGGCCGCGGCGCTGGTGCTGTAGCACCGGCTCATCTCTCCCCCATTGCCCCCCACCAGTCCGCCCACCCCGTTGCGTCCCTTGACCGCGCCGGTGCTGGAACTGGTGGTAATGCTGCCGAGACTCTCGCCTGCGAGGCCCCCAACATAGCTATCCGAACCAACGATGTTGACGTCCACCACCCTCAAGTTTCTCACTTCCGACCCAAAGGCCAGTCGGCCCCATAATCCCAGGTATCCCTTGCCGGCAATCGTCAAATGCGCGATCGTGTGCCCTTTGCCATCCAAGACGCCGGCAAAACCGCTTCCCTGATAATCTACCTTGGCCGGATCAACATCTGGGGCAATGACGGCCTCGTCGAAGACCTTACGGCCGGGGAGCTTGGGGTCCAGGTCGATATCAGCCGTGAGGATGAAGTGCTTGCCGTAGTCAGCGGGCCTCTCACCGAGGGCAATCAGTTCGGCCGCCGTGGCGATCCGGTAGGGGTCGTTCGGCTCCCCCGACCCGGCACTGTATGCCGAGGACCGCCCCACGATGCTGAAGTCCACCGACAGACTGCCAACGGCGGCCTTGACGTGGATCGAACCCGCTGTCGAACCCAGCGTCACGATGGCCGAGGCAATGCCGCTGGCGTTCGTCGGGGCCAAGGCTGGCTCCACGGTCCCGGCCCCGGCCACGAAGGTGAACGCAACCGCAACGCCGGCCATGGGTTGCCCGTATTGGTCTTTCACACGCACGGTCAGCGGAGAGGGCAACTTGGATCCGATGATCGCCTGCTGGTTATCACCTGAGACCTTCTCCAAGGTCGTTGCTACCGGCAGGGGCGTGGCCTCGATGCTGAAGTCCACCGACAGGCTGCCGACCGTGGCCCTGACTTGGATCCGACCTGCCGTCGGACCCAGCGTCACCACGGCCGAAGCAATGCCGCTGGCGTTGCTCACGGCCACGGCCGGCTCCACGGTGGCGCCCCCGGCCACGACGGTGAACGCGACCTGAACGCCGGCCATGACCTGCCCGTATTGGTCCTTCACACGCACGGTCAGCGGAGAGGGCAACTTGGACCCGATGATCGCCTGCTGGTTATCACCCGAGACCTTCTCCAACGTCGTCGCAGTCGGCAGGGGCGTAGCCTCGAGACTGAAGTCCACGGACAGACTGCCGACGGCGGCCCTGACGTGGATCGAACCTGCCGTTGGACCCAGCGTCACGATGGCCGAGGCAATGCCGCTGGCGTTGCTCACGGCCAAGGCTGGCTCCACGGTGCCGGCCCCGGCCACGACGGTGAACGCAACCTGAACGCCGGCCATGGCCTGCCCGTATTGGTCCTTCACACGCACGGTCAGTGGAGCGGGCAACTTGGACCCGATCATCGCCTGCTGGCTATCGCCCGAGACCTTCTCCAAGTTCGTCACTACCGGCAGGCCCAGGGCCTGGAGGCTGAAGTCCACCGCCAGACTGCCGACGGCGGCCCTGATTCGGACCGGACCTGCAGTTGACCCCAACGTCACGATGGCCGAGGCAATGCCGCTGGCGTCGGTCATGGCCAAGACCGGCTCGACAGTGCCAGCCCCCGCCAAGACGGTGAACGCAACCTCCACGGTGGCCATGGTCTGCCCGTATTGATCCTTCACACGCACGATCAGTGGAGAGGGCAGCTTGGAGCCGATCCTGGTCTGCTGGTTGTCGCCGGAGACCTTCTCCAAGGTCGTCGCTATCGCGTCGGCTTGGGGTTCCCATTTCAGTCTGGGATAGTCCACGCCCTCCCGAATTCTCCAGGTGGTCTGGAAATCCCAGGCAGCAAACGTGCGTTTCCTCTGCATCTCGGCGGTGGTCTTGCCTGTGCCGCCAACGCTCGTGCCCTGGCCTGAGGTCTGGATGTCCCAGAAACACGCCAACGCCGTACCGAGTGTTCCGACCAGACCCCCGACGTTGTCTCGCCCACTGACCGCACCCGCACTGTAGCACTGGGTTACGGACGTGTAGTTGCACCCAACCAACCCGCCCACAACGCCGCCCCCAGAGACCGTAGCGGTACTGTAGCACTGGCTCACGGTACCATCGCTCACTCCCACCAATCCCCCTGTACCCCATCCCGACGCGCTGACGCGACCCGTACTATAGCATTGGGTTATGCTGCCGGCCGGTCTGTCGTAGCGATACTGGGTGCCGTTGTTGCCTGCCAGCCCGCCGACACGACTGTCGCCGCTTACCGCGCAGGTGCTATAACAGGCTGTCAGACTCCCCGAGTAGTTCAATCCCACCAGTCCACCCACGTAACCCGTGCCACTGACAGAACCCGTGCTGTGGCATTGAGTCACTTTGCCGAAGTTGCACCCCACCAGCGAGCCCACGTAGAAGCCCTTGGTGGTGATGTTGACGTTCACCACCCCCAGGTTCTTGACCTCCGCCCCAGATTCCAGGCAACCAAACAGTCCCACACACCCCTCGGGACTAAACGTCAGACGCGTAAGCGTCAGGTGCGAGACTGTGTGATTATTGCCGTCAAAGACGCCGGTGAAAGGAGCCCCCACGGTGGAAAGGTGGCTGGGATCCGAAATCAGTGTGACCGGGGCAATGACGGCCTTGTCGAAGACCTTGCGGCCGGGGAGTCTAAGGGCCAGGTCAATGTCGGCGGTCAGGATGAAGTGTTTGTCGTAGTCTGCGGGTGTCTCGCCCAAGGCGATGAGATCGGCGGCCGTGGCGATCTGATAGGGATCTCGGGTGGTGCCGCTGCCGCCGCTGTATTTGGCTGCGGCGGTGGAAACGATGGCCAGAAGAAGACCGACTGCGACAACCCCCGGGAACCTGCGTGCAACTTGCATACCTCCACCTCCTGATCTAGCCTTGCTGTTCTTGGCGTCTTTGCGGGAGAGATCTTCCTGTGTCGAACGTGCTCCTGCAATACAATGCGAGATTCGGGGCAGGAAGCGACACGGAATTCCGAAAAAAGCCCAAGAATTCTGCCGTCGTCTGGCCGTCATGTGAGAGAGCCTTGGCCTTCGAGAAGGCCCCTGGTGCTCGTGCTCCGTTATGTCCCTATCCCGCCAATATACCAGGAAACCGCCGGGATTTCAAAGGATCCTTCTTCTTGCGGCCAATCTACCAAGACAGCCGCACCGGCCGTCAACGGGACGCACCGCGTTCGGCCGTAGGTAAGTACTCGGTCTTCGCCACATCCTGCGCGCGAGCGGGTGAGAAGAGCAAGAAAGACAGGATCGTATTCGGGAAACCCTGTCGTTCACCACCGACCGGCAGAACAAGGCTTCACGCTTCGGCAGAATGCCTCCAGCGTTCCTTCAGGAGAGGGACTCGTCACGGGGAGATCGACACGGTTAGGGGCGACGTGGGCCCAAAAGCGATGAGCGGCCAAGGGGCCGCTCATCTATGACGACGCATGGGCGTCTGGTTGCAGAGGACCTAATCCATAGTGTCTCGGGTAGTGTCTGGGTAAGCTCAGACCCCGTTACCTCCGATCGCGGCGGCATCCACGTGAATCCTGGGACAGGGCACATCCCTCAACTACTACGTGTGCTCCTCGGCGGACTCACGCTTGGCCGCCGCGTTAAATCATCCATATAGACGAGGTCGCTCCGCCCGTTATTGCAGATTTCCCGGAAAATTTTCGGGTCGGGGGACGGCCCCGGCGGGCTCCACCCAACGAGTCTTCTTCCGGACGTCCGTGAGCAGGTAGATCACTACCCCCACGGCCAGGGTCACGGCCATAATGATGAGGAAGGCCTGCTTATTCTGGGCGGCGTAGGTGAGGGCCTTGTAGACCAGAAACGCGCAGACGGCGCTGAAGATCAGGGGCGTCCAGGGGTAGCCGGTCACCTTATAGGGGCGCTCCGTGGCGGGCTCCTTGAAACGGAGCACAAGGATGGAGAATGACGTCCCCAGGTAGAAGGTGTAGACGGCGGCGGCGGTATAGAGAATGGCATCGACCACGGTGCCGAGAATCAAGACGAGGGACACGGCGATGAGCCCCTGCAGAGCCAGCGCCGGAACCGGGGTCCCCGTGCGGGGGCTCCAATAGCCCAGGCGGCGGAACACCTGATGGTTGTCGCCCAGGGCATACGTGATTCGGGCGCCGGTGAAGATCAGCCCGTTGACGGCCCCCAGGGCGGAAATGCAGATCAACGCGCTGACCAAGCGCGCGCCCAGCGTCGGAAAGACGGTCGCCACGGTTTCCGTGGCCACGGCTTCGGACGTGGCCAGACGCTCGTAGCCCAGGGTATAGAGGAAGGCCCCGTTGATCAGCAGGTACAGGCCAATGACGGCCGCCGTCCCGGTGACCAGGGCGCGCACGATGTTCCGACGCGGGTCTCTCACCTCGGCCGCGACATAGGCCATCTCATTCCACCCCCCGTAAACGAACAGGACAAAAATGAACGCCAGACTCAGGGGAAGGCCGCCCACCTCGGTCACTTCCCGGGTCCCGCCCGGCGAGATGACCGCCACCCCGACGATCGCCAGCAAGCCCAGTGCCTTGGCCGCGGTCAAGAGGTTTTGCGTCCATTTGCCTTGGGTGACACCGAGGATATTGATGATCGTGAGCACCAGCACCGCCAGCGCGGCGAAGAGCCTCTGGCTGAGCTCCGGGTGGCCCGCCAAGGGGTCGAAGATCGCTCGGCCGTAGGTGGCGAAGGCGAAGGCCATGACGACGATGTCGCCCGGCCGGACGACGGTGAGTTGGGCCCAGCCGAACAGAAAGCCGGCCCACCGGCCGTAGGCCTTGCTCAAGTAGACATAATCGCCGCCGGACACAGGGTAGGCGGTCGCCAATTCGGCGTAACTCAACGCCCCGCAAAGCGACAGCAGACCGCCGACGATCCAAATGGCCATGACGCCCCAGGCCGATCCAGCGCCCTGGGCAATAGCCGGGGCCATCTGGTAGATGCCGGCGCCGATGATGATGCCGACGATGATGGAGGTGGAATCGAACAGCGACAGCTCTCTCTTGGGGGTCACACTCATGAGTTGCCTTCCGAAAAACTCCCGTTATGAATGAGCTTCTGCCACAGGACCAGAGGATCGTCCATTCTGATAGTGGCACCCCGGTAGCGCCGGTTACAAAGTGCCGATCTGCTCCCGAACGGTTCGTATGTGCTCGGGGGTCGTGCCACAACAGCCGCCGACGATCTGCGCCCCGGCCCGGATGCAGGCGGCCACGCCCTGCGCAAATTCGGGCGGTTCCATATCAAAGACCGTCCGATCATCCATCAAGCGCGGTCTTCCGGCGTTCGGCTGGGCGACAACGGGCCGGTCGGTGGCCGCCTGGAGCATCGCAACGACCCGGGCCATCTGCACGGGGTCCAAGTCACCGCAGTTGGCTCCGATGACATCCGCCCCCGCGTCGGCAAGCTGCCGGGCACCCTGCTCGGCGGTGTCACCCATCATCGTCCGGCTGCCCTTGGCGTCCGTCTGGAACGCCATGGATATAATAATAGGAAGGCCGGAATGCTCCTGGCAGGCCCGCAGGGCACACAGCGCCTCGCGCAGATCGAACATGGTCTCAATAATGAATCCATCCACGCCGGCGTGTGCCAGGACCTGGGTCTGCTCCCGAAAGGCGTCCTGGAAGTCGGATTCCCTATATGTGCCGTAGGGTTCCAGGAGTTGGCCGGTCGAGCTCATGTCACCCAGGACGCAGAGGCGGTCGCCGGCCGCCTCGCGCGCCAGCTCGACGCCGGCGCGATTGACGTCCCGGACGGAGACACCAACGTTGTGCGTCTCTATATAAATGGGGTTCATCGTCAGGGTATTCGTGATCAGAGCATCGCACCCCGCCTCCGCGTACATCCTGTGAACTTCGAGTACGGCCTGCGGGGCATCGAGATTCACCGTCCCCCGGCCCATGAGGCCCTTTTTGTCCAACTGTGCCCCCATCGCCCCGTCGAGCAGGACGACTTTCCGCTCTTTCAGCAATCGCCAGAAATCCAACGGCTGCCCCTCAAAGTTCTGAGCTGCGAATTTGTAGGATGGGCTTTAGCCCATGCTGCTCCTGTCCGGGCGTGCCTCAATTTCCGCAGGGGCTAAAGCCCATCCTACACCGGCACGCGCAACTCGGCCAATTCTCTCCTTACCTGCTCCAGGCCCTCGTACACAATGCCTATCATCCCCGCGTTGCGGGCGCCCTCGATGAAGTCGAGTCGGTCGTCGATCAGCACGCAGCGTGCCGGCGGCGTCCGAAGCTTACTGGCCGCAACTTCATAGATCTCCCGTTGCGGCTTGAAGACGCCCTCGGCACACGAGAACGTCAAGGCATCGAACATATCGTAGCCGAGTTCGAGAAAGAACTCCATCGCCGGGACCTCGGTATTCGAGAGCAGGTTCGTTTTGAGGCCTCCCTCGTGCAGCCGCCGGGCCAGAGCGAAGACCTCCGCGCGCGGACAGTACACCGCACGGAAGGCGTCGCCCCAAAGCGAGGATCGTGGCGGCAAAGGTCGATCCAGGTCGCGGCAGACCCGTTGCCAGAAGACTGCTTCCGGGATCGCGCCCTTCTGAAACGCCTCCCCATGGGCATGGTGCGCCCGTATGTAGTCCTCCACGGGTACGCGGAGCACGCTGGCGCAGTAGTCCATCAGCCCTGGCGCCGGATTGTCGATCAGGACGCCGCCCCAGTCAAAAAGAACCGCCTTGGTCGTCCTCATGCTGATGCCCGATCTGCCCTGTGCGTCTGGTGCCGGCAAAAGAAACCAAGGTCCCTGCTTTGGGTGCCACGCCCAAACTCGTTTGAGCGTGTCTTCCGGCACCGGAGGTAGTCGAGGCAAACGCGCTCAATTCCCGCCTTCGCGGGAATGACGTCACCCCCGCGCAGGCGGGGGAAGCAATCTCTTGCCGGAGCAGCCAAACTGCCGAACGGCGTATGACGATACCTGTCCGGGCGTGCCGGTTCAACTGTTTTCTCACACTGGGATATCGTTGGCTTTGACGAAGGCAGGGTTGGTTCCTATAATCCACGCAATCACTGGTGAAGGATCACTTATGTCGCAGGTTTTGCTCACCGTCGGCATCGTCGTGACAGGGCATTTGGGGCAACGGCGAACGACAGGGCAACGACGAGAGCCCCGCGAACAACCGCCCGGACCCCGACGCGGCCCGCTGTGGATAGGTACACAGGTTGAACCCACAGATGTCACGGACACCGGCCACCCTGGCTCGGCTGCCCTTGTTCTCAGTATGGTCAGCCCCATTTCCTTGCCCGGATTCCCGCCCACGCCATGCACACGTTATCCACAAAGGGCATTTGCGCCGTGCATAACGTGTGAAGAACAAATTTTTTTCGCGCGCAAAGCCAGTGACCGTCAGTCCCTCGGACAAGTGGAAAAGAAACCGCTCGGATCGATATTGATTTGCTCAAGTTTGTCCCCATAATAGCACCTCAGACGTTTGTATCGCCGACAGGAGATTCATCCCTCTTTCGTAGCGCGGCCGTAACGAGCATGGAGATGTCGCTACCTCTGGGGAGTTTTCAATGCAGGGCACAATCACGGATGGGAGCCCCCGTGCAGCAGGGTTGGATCCCACGGCTGTCACGGACGCTCTTTCACAGCGGATCGGTCCGCAGAAGTTCAAAATCTGGTTTCAGAATTGCGCGCGGTTCACCCTGGCCGACGGCTACTTGCGGATCGGCGTGGCGAACCCGTTCATGGCCACCTGGCTGGAGGGCCATTTTCTGAAGGAGATCCAGGCGGCGGCCCAAGCCGTTATGGGCTCGGTCCCGGAGGTCGCCTTCACGGTGGACCCGGAGCTCAGTGGCGCGCACCGGCGGTCGTCCGCCCCGGGGTCGGGGGCTGCCGGGCCGCGAGTCGAGAGCGGAATGCCTTCGACGCGACTTGCGGAAGCGTCTCGCAGCGTCATGGTGAGCGGCAGTACGGCAAACAGTGCCTCGCCCGGCGGCGCCGAGGGCTTGAGGCTGACTTTAGAGACATTTGTCGTAGGTCCCTCGAATGAGCTGGCCTACAATGCAGCGAAAGCAGTGATCCGAGAACAACAAAGCCCGTTCAACCCATTATTCATCCACGGCGGCTACGGGGTCGGCAAGACCCATCTGCTGCAGGGGATCTGCCACGGCGTGGCCAAGACCCGCCCGCAGACCCAGTGGCTGTATCTGTCCGCCGAGGACTTCGCCAACCAATTTGTGCTGGCCTTGAAGACGAGGAAGCTGGAGGCTTTTCGACGCCGCATGAGGCAAACGGACTTGCTGGCAATTGACGACGTGCACTTCTTGGCCAGCAAACCATCCATCCAGGAGGAGTTCCTGCACACGTTCAACACGATCAATCTGGTCGGCAAGCAGGTCATCCTGGTTTCCGATGCCCATCCCAAGCAGATCGGGCAATTATCTGAAAAGCTCGTCAATCGGTTCGTCTCCGGCATGGTGGTCAAGATCGACGCCCCGGACCTCCAGACGCGGTGCGATATCTGCCGGCAGTTCGCACAGCGGATGATGAACACCTCGCTCGGCGGCTCGGGATCCAAACGCCTGGGCGCCATGTCCGAGAGCGTGATCCGGTTCGTCGCCGAGCGGGTGCGGACGAATGTCCGCGAGCTGGAAGGGGCGCTGCTCAAGCTGATCGCTTTCGCCAACTTGCAGAATGAGCCGCTTTCGCTGCCCATGGCGGAGGCGGTCCTGGCCGAGCACATCGAGCGCTGCGACCCGATGGTCCACGTCTCGGACATCGAGGCGGCGGTCGGCGCCTATTTCGGCGTGACCCCCGCCAACCTCCATTCCGCCAAGAAGGGACGCACCGTCTCCCTGGCGCGCCATTTCAGCATGTACCTGACCCGCAAGCACACGAACATGTCCTCGTCCGAGGTTGGCCGCTACATGGGCAACAAGAACCACGCCACGGTCCTCGTCGCTTGTAAGAAGATCGACGAAATGCTCCAGCGCGACGTGGACGTCCACTGGGAAGGCCCCAACGGCAACAAGGTCGCCAAGGCCAAAGCCATCCTCGCCCACCTCGAAGACGGCCTCACCCGCTGAACCCGCCGCAGGCGGGGCGAAGGTAAGACGGTGGAAACGTAAGAAGGTAAGAACGAAAGTACACAACCGGCCCGGATCATCCGGGCTTTTTACCGGTTCGCAGAGGATGCGGGGCGGGTTTGTCGATCACGCGTCAACTGGCCATGCGGAGCGCTTCCTGCGCTTCCGCCGGCAATTCCACAAGGATGAAATAGGACGCTGGATACAGGTAATCCTCCCCCGACTCATCGATCACCCGGAAACACCCCTCTTTCTCCGCTTCTTCATCGGGAACGACGACGTAGATCTTGCGTTTCTCCAGGTCCTCGCTGTCCTTGTTCACGACGCACAACGCAAACCGTCTGTCGGACCGTGACTCTTCCATAGGCTAATCCAGAAACTTCTTGATCTTCATCTTCTTTCGGCCGATGCTGTGGGCTTCATAGCAATGAAGCTCGGCCAGACGTACCCCTCCGTGTTCCAGACGCACACTGGCGACACCTTTGAGCTTTCGCCATCGTCCAGGACCGAACTGGCGTCTGAGTCTCATGATATCATCGATATTGCCGCCCACGGCAATCACCTCGATATCCGTTATCTCCCCGATCATCTCGAAGTACACGAGATTCATCCCAGAGAATGATCTTGACTTCGGCCCATACTCTGATTGTACCCCCCGTGCAGCCCCAATTCAACTTCCTTCCTCTGGCTCCCATCGGTATCTGCCCGCGTAGTCTGGGGTAAACCGAGAGCCGCGCCACAAAACGCTTCCCAATGTCCGTACCAACCGCCCGCGCCGTGCGTCCTTCTTTAACTCTTTTGATCCTGTCTGCCGTCTCTTGGCTTCTTGCCTACGGTTGCGTCTGCTTCGGCCCTTCGGCTTTTTGCAGCCGGATTCCCGGAGCTCGCTCAAAGCCGGACCGGCACGCGGAGCATAACTCGGTCGATTTCGCGTCGTGCTCCTGCAGAGTGTGAGGATACGCACGCGCGCAAGTCGGCGTGGAGCACCTCGGTACGCCCAGCATGAACCCAATCGAGGAAAGCGATTGTTTGAGCAGCCGGTCCACTAACCGTTTGCGGCTCGGGGTCTCGCCGTTGAACTCGCCGGTGAAGCGGCGATAGGTCACCACGGCGTGATGCCCGTTCGTTTCCGCAGTGCCGAAAATGAAGTTGCCCTGCCCGGCAAACGCATCGAGATTGGCGATGCCCAGGACGTAGACATGGGGCCCCCGCAAGGGACCTGCGGCAAAAACGAGACTCCTCAGCAACTCGTCGATTTCCCATTGCTGGTCCGCCTGGCGGAGCTGCTCGAGGTGGGCATCGAACTTCGCCAGTTCCTCGGCACCGCCGGCAGCCAGCGCGATCTGGCGGCACGCCTGATGAGTTTTGACGAACAAGTTCGGTAATCAATGCTTGGGGATGGCTTTGGCGAGTTGTCCTTCGCCCAGCAGGCCCGCGTACGGCAACAAGGCACGTGACCCTTACGCAAACTGATCGAGGAAGCCGTTGACCCGCTGCCGCAATCCCTTCGCGTCACTCGCCAGGCGGTGCAACTTGAGGATGTCCTGCCGCAGCCACCGCCACAGTTTCTCAATCGGATTGAGCCACGGCGCCTACGTCGGCAGCCAGACCGGCTTGATCTGCGGATATCCCTCCCGGGCCGTCAAGACGTCGGGATGCGTGTGGATGGACCAGTTGTCCTGCACCACATAGATCTTCTGGGCTTGGGGATAGGTCTGCACCAGTCGTCGATACAAGTCGATCACTTTGGCTCATCCGACAATATACCCATCGAGGGAAGTGACCTGACCGGTCAACGCGTTCAGCGCCCCGCCGATCCGCCACAGGCCGGGGGACGATTTCTGCCGGTCGGCCCGCGGCGGTTCGGCCGGAGCCGCGGCGCACCAGTCCGCGGCCGCCTCGGGCCAGACGCTATAGCCCATCTCGTCCAGAAACATCAACACCACGTGCTGCGGATCGCGGGCCGCTTGGCGTAAATACCGCTTCACGCGCCGGACCTTCTTCTCGTACTGGGGATCGGGACTGTACTGCTGCACGACGGCGGAGCGGAGCCGAACTCCCACCCGCTCGTGCAGCCACCGCCACACCCCGCTGAGGGTGTACTCGTGGAACGCGGCAAAGGTCGCGCGGATCGTGCGCAGCGTCCAGCGGCTCGGGGCGGGGCTCGCGGCGGTCACCGCGCTGGCCTGCTGGGCCTCAGGGCCGGGCCCTTGCTGCAACCGCTGCACCCCCTGTTCCTGCTCGGCGAAAGGGCCGGCGGCGATTGCCGCCATGCCGCCCGTTCTCCAACCCTTCCAGTCCATTTTCTTCATACCGATCCAGCCACCCGTACAGGGTATCCGGATCCCGACGTTTCAAGAGCCCACCTTGGGCCACCGCATGGGCCGATTGGCCAGCGGCGATCTTGAGGACCGCCGCACACCGCTCGCGAATATCCGGCCGCAGATCATGGTCTCGACCGTGCTCCAATTTCTTCTGTTGTGCTTTCGATAGTCTAATCGTTCGTTGTCGCAAGATCGTCTCACTTCCTAATGTTTCTACCCTTTGAATCAAACCCCCTCCACCGCCTCTCTCTCTTTCAACGAAACCATTACCGAACTTGTTCGTCAAAACTCATTAGGAGCCCCGCATCCTGCTCCAGCTCCTCCGGACGAATGTCCTTCTCGAGCAGAAACGCCGCGAGCCGCTCATCCTTCTTTATTCCTTCCCGAAGGCGCTCGCGGACTTGCGACAGGTAAGGAGCGACGTGATCTCTCCGGGACGGGGGCACCCGCACCCGGACATCCCGCACCAGCACGGAGAGAGCCAGCCGCACCTGCAGGACTCGCTGCAAATCGCTCAGCACGCAGACATCCACTTCGCCGACCGGGACCAGGACGAGCGTCGTCGTATCCGCGGGAATACTCGTCATCGTTGAAAACGCCGGGAGCGGTTCCTGCTGCAGGAGCTTTCGAGCACGATTGATCTGTTTGTCCTTTTCCGCGTACTGCACCCTGACGGGCAGGCTCGCTCTGCCCGCGCGCCAGAAGCATTTCCGCCAGCAGCAGTTGATAATCCAGCGCCCACGAGTCATGGGTCAAGGCGGCGGACAGGTACTTGAAGGCGTCGTTCTCCTGCCCGGATTTGATCAGACCGTCCACCAGGGCAAACACGTCCTTGATGCTCCGGCGGATCATCACCGAATCGCCGGAGGCCAGCAGCTTGTCCACCTGGGTCTTGAGCTCCGGGATCGATTGGGTCCGCGCTCCCTCCGGGGCGGCTGGGCCGGCCGGCCTTTCCCCGGACAAGCCGTACGCCGTCAATGCCAGAACGGTCAGCGCGATCAAACAGACGTGATGTGCTCGAATCATGTCTCCCTCTCATCAAAACCACTGTCGTGACAACGTCCATCATCGACATCTCCTTCGCCTGCGGCCGAATCATAGCACGTCCTGCCGGCAAGTCAATTGGGCCGCTGGGGACGGACAGAAAAGTCACGTAGGGTGCGTATCACGCACCGTTCCATTGCCCCGGCCGGAACCAGAACCGCCTGAGATCGAGTAGAGCGGAGGCGCGAGCATGTTTAGGTCAGTGGCTTCCATCGTATCGGCCCTTTCGAGCGGCGTGGCAAAGGGCCACCAGACCTTGCACCTCGGTTCCTCCGCCCCCTCTAAAATTCCGTACGGTGGGTTTTCCCCAGTACGGCTTCAAACCCGCTTCAAGCCGCGGCCACCTTCGCGGGAGCACCGCGCTCCGCTTATAGGCCGCCACCGTTCGTATCTCCGCGTCCGGCGTTTGTTCCGTAGCAGGACTTACGTCCAATCGGCACCGAATGCTTCTGACCTGAACCACGGGTCCCATGGCCCTTGGCTCCCCCGCCGGTTGTATTGTCCGGCCGGATCGTCGCTTACTATGGCCACATCTGCGCCTCTGACAGCCACCCGGCGGCTTATGCATTCGTCCGCCCGGCTGCGGGAGCGACCCGCCAGCCGCAGAGGGTCCCCAATTTACTCTGCCCGTCCGTTTCTCCCCTGCCGCCGCCCCTACTCCGGTGGTCCCCGCGACTGCGTTCGACGATGTCTTGGTCGAGAGTTCCGCCTTCGCCGCTTTCGGATCGGCTCGGCAACCACAAGTCCCACGTCTTCCGGAACGCGTGGGTCGTTTCACGAAGCTGCAGCGTTCACTTAATCTAAACTAAATCCACGGCCTCTGGCCGTGCGACCCGAAGAACTTCGGAGCGATCCGGCGTGTACAAGGACATGGACGGTGATAGGTTCTCCCTCTGGGAAGGCCCTGTGGGGCAAGAAGGAAAACCAAAAGTATGCATGAGTGGCAAAGTCTGTCCGAGGTCCTGCGGGAATGCAACTGCCATTTCGCGATTGTGCCGCGATAGTAGGGAGATGTTTGTATTGCAGGTTGTCCCATCGGATTTGG
>CAYHAJ010000028.1:0-45587 GCA_964354535.1 uncultured Pirellulales bacterium | reverse complement strand
CGGGCTTCGGAGGGTCTCGGACGCCTGCCGGGAAGGGTTCCAAGGCGGGCCCATGGTCCTTTCGGTCTTCCATTATCCGTTTCTTCCCGGCCGGAGCCTCAGGCAAGCTGCATGAAGCCGACTTTTGTCGCAGGCGTCTTGCTCGTCCTTTTCCTTCTCTTTGCGCTCTTGGCGTGCTTGGCGCGAGGAACTCTTGGTTCCGACCGAAGGCCGGGCTGGGAGGATCTCCGTAATCTGCGGATTCCCTAACTCGTGTATACCTTGGGACTTACAGCACATCCCGTCGGAGAACCTGTCACGAGAGCCAGGTGTTGCATCTTCGCGGTACCAAGAAGGGCAGAGGGAAGGCGGAGGGACGATCCTGGGGGCGGTAGGCCTCAGGCCGCAACTGACCCCCTTCCCACCCTTCACACTCTGTTACCCTTCTCCCCCTGTGGCGGAGCCGGCGCCCCGCCGCCTTCACACCCTTCTCATTCTGTCACTTTTCACACCCTGCGGCTCCGCCGCTTACCCTTCACACCCTTCGTACCCTGGCACTCTTCAGACCCTGCGGCGTAGCCGCCGCCGTCCGAAAAAAATCTTAACAATCCGTGAAAAATACGTAGTTAGCACGATAGATGCGTTTTTGGGGATTCTGTATGATGGGTAGAGTCGTTGAGCGAATGGAGGTTGTGGGTTGCTCAGGAGAATAGGGAATTGGTTGGGGGAGAAAACCGGCGTAGGGGCGAATGATTATTCGCCCGTACCAGGGGCGAAAGGTCATTCGCCCGTACAATCCGCCGGAGCGCCCACTTTCGAGCCACTGGAGCCACGACTGCTCCTGAATGCCGATCTGTCGACCCTTCAACCTCTTCTCACCCTTAATGTCCCTTTGCCCGACCAGGAAATCCACGTCGATCTTGAGCAACGGGACCGGGATATCCAAGCGGACTCGTCTGCTGTTCTGATCATCGACTTGGCATCTACCGAGCGGACCGATCAGCAAATATCAACGTCCGCGCCTGCGGGGGCACCGGCTTCAGGAGCGGAATGCGGCGTTCTCATAGAGAAGACGCCGTCGGATTCCCCCATCATGCGGGAAGACGATTCCGCGGGTCTGATCGTCTCGGCTCAGCAGGATAGCGTACCGGTTTCGGAGACCTTGGTCACCGAGATCCGTGGGCCCCCGACCTTGCCGGGCCTGCGGTTGGTCGATCCGGACATCTCCAACTGGCAAGGGCAGATCATCTACCTCGACTGCGATGGGGCCAAAGGAGTGACCTATCACGGCCCCGTGACGGTTGGTCCGTTCGATGTCCCGGCTTTCCAAGCTCCTGACGAACTTGCTGACCAAGAACAGGCCATCATCGTGGCCGTTCTGACAAGGCTCGAACGGACGTTCGCCAACTCCGGCGTTATCTTCACCACCGTACAGCCCTCGGCTGATACGGAGCACTCCACGATCTATATCGGCGGCGCCGCTTCAGCTTTCGCTCCATACGGCTCATTTCTGGGTTTGGCTGAGCAGGTGGATACGGGCAACCAGACCCGTAGCGACCAGGGGCTGGTATTCAGCGAGCGGTTCACCGGCACATCCGCAGATGGGTATGCCAGCAGTCTCGCTGGGGTCGTTGCCCATGAAGTTGGTCATCTGCTTGGGTACGAACACTCGGGCTGGCGGCGCACAGATCTGATTGCTGCCAACCGCCACGGCGTCAACTCGGACCTGCTCGACGTGGCTGATTCCGACGGTAAGATTGATCTGGACTACCGGCCCAATGGCGTCACGGTCAGCCCCAACGGGCAGTACCTGGCGGTTACGCATTACGACGCCGCATCCAAGCTAACCATCGTAAGGCTTGCAGATGAGCATAGAACGGTTGTGGACGTAGGGAGTTATCCGGCATTTGCTGTCTTCAGTCTCGATAGCAGCAAGGTCTTTGTCTCCACGTTTCATGGCTCAAATGTCGCCGTCGTTGACGCCAGCACGGGGTCTGTGATCCGCACCATTAGCGGTATGTTCAGCTACGGTGGGCCGTATGCCCTGGCCATGCATCCCAGCGGGAATTCCCTCTACGTGACCGATGGCGGCGATGATGGGGGCAAGGTAGTCAGGATTGACACCCACGACTATCATACCACGAACATCCCCGTTGGCAGTGGCATTGGCAGTAGCCCCTACGGGGTCACGTTCAATGTTCAGAGAGATCGGGCCTATGTCTCCCTCTTTGGTGACAGTTCAATCGCCATTATACAAACCGCAACTAACACAGTAGTGGACTACATCTGCCCGGCTGATTTCGGCGGGGGAAGGCCCTATGATCTCGCGGTTACGCCGGATGGCAATCGCCTGTATGTGACGGACATCGACACCCAGAAGGTCTGGATTATTGACACTCACACCCACACGAAGGTCGGAGAGATCAGTATTGGTGTGGCGAATCCCTGGTTCTTGAGCATGAGCCCGGATGGAGAACGGGTGTTCGTTTCCAGCTACGGCTCGAACTCCCTTAACGCCAGGGTCTCGATCATTGACACGGGGACCAACCAGGTCGTCAGGGAAATCGCGATCAACGCACGGGAAACGGCGACGAGCGCAGACGGCAGAACACTCTACATTGCGAACTACGATGACCGGGAGATCTCGGTCTTTCAACTGAATGGAACGCCGACGGTCCAGGATGCCAGTTTCAGTGTGGCCGAGGATGCTACGACCGGCACAAGCGTCGGAATGGTGAGTGGTTTCGACCCGGATGCAGGCGATAGCCTGACCTATTCAGTTACCGCCGGCAACGAGTTGGGCGTCTTTGCCATCGACGGCTCAAGCGGCGAAATCACGGTGTCGGACGACAGCAACCTGGACTACGAAGCTACGCCGAGCTTCAGCCTTGTGGTCCAGGTGGAAGACAGCGGAGCCTTGACAGACACGGCCACGATCACGATCACGGTGACCGACGTGAACGAGGCTCCGACCATAGCGTTGGTGAATACGACGACCAGTCTGCCGGAGGATGCGGATACAACCTCTCGGAGCCGGATGGCGGACATCGTAGTGACGGATGATGCCTTGGGCGTGAATGTGCTGAGCCTCTCGGGTGCGGACGCCGAGTTGTTTGAGATTGAGGGCACAACGTTGTACCTGCGGGCCGGAGCGATGCTTAGCGCCGGGAATCCTCGGTTAGATGTGACGGTCGTCGTGGAGGATGCCGCCGTAGGAGCAAGTCCGGATGATGCTGTGAGTCTCTTGGTCACGATCCGGGATACTACACCGCCCGCTCCTGTTTCGGGATTGCGCGTCGACGAAGACACCGGTATCTCAAGCGAGGATGGGTTGACCCAGAATACGTCCGTCGTACTCTGGTGGTTCGAGCCGTTTGACGCCGGCGGGATCGCCGGCTACGAGTATCGCCTGGGCGATGGGGAGTGGCTGGGCGGATCGGTGTCCACCGAGGTTGAACTCCAGCTATCCGAAGGCGGGCACACCTTCGCTGTCCGGGCAGTCGACAACGCGGGCAACAGAGGCCCGATGGCAGAAACGATCATCGTTGTCGACCTGACGGCCCCCTCTGCAGTTGGCGGCCTTGACATGGTCGATGACACAGCCATTGACACGGAAGACGGCCTCACCGCGGATAGTACACCGACCTTCTCTTGGGAGACTGCCACCGATAGTAGTGGCATCTGGAAGTATGAGTATTCGCTGGACGGCGGGGCATGGGTGGCCGTGTTCGGTATGTCGAGAACTCTATCGGTTGCCGAGGGTACGCATGGTTTCTCGGTTCGGGCGGTGGACAATGCCGGCAACACCGGTGATCCCACTGTGGCCGTCTTCACGGTGGACCGGACGCCGCCGAGCGGTGCGACCGGTCTCGTGATGGCCGACGACAATGGGGTGTCGGCCACGGACGGCCTGACCAGCGACAACACGCCAACGTTCTCGTGGCAGCCTGCGACCGACGCCCACGGAGTCTGGAAGCATGAATACTCGATGGATGGCGATATATGGGCAGATGTGTTCGGTACGTCTGTCGAGTTGGTGTTGTCGGAGGGTACCCATACCTTCAGGGTGTGTGCGGTGGACAACGCCGGCAATCAAGGTGAAACGACGGAACTGAGTGTTGTCATCGATTTGACACCTCCATCGTTGATAGCCGGGCTTGTGATGGCCGACGATACGGGTTGCGACAGGGAAGACGGTCGCACCGCTGACAGCACGCCGATTTTCTCTTGGGAGGCGGCTTCCGATGAGCATGGAATCTGGAAGTACGAGTATGGGGTAGACGGCGGTGCGTGGAGGGATGCCTTCGGCACGTCTGTTGAACTCACGCCGGCCGAGGGTTCTCACACGTTCTCCGTCCGGGCGGTAGATACTGGGGGCAATCGAACCGCGGCCGCGGAGCGCGCCTTCGTCATCGACTGGACGCCGCCGCGCGTAACCGTAAATGCCCAGCGGACCAACGACAGCCGCCCACAGCTGTCCGGGTCCGTAGATGATGTGTCGGCGTCGATTGAGGTCACAGTCAATGGTGGCCGCTACCCGGTTGCCAACAATGGCGACGGGACGTGGATATTGTCTGCCGGCGTGCTCGGGCCTCCTCTGGCGGAAGGAATCTACGACATTGTGGTATCTGCTACCGACCGCGCGGGTAACGCCGGGGTGGACCGAACGTCAAATGAGCTGACGATTGATGCCACGGCGCCTACGTTCCGCGTCCCGCTGGAAGGTAAGCTAATCGCCGGCGGTGCGCAGGTTCTTTCGGTCGCGCCTTCCGAGTTGCTTGCGTGCGCGCCTGAAGTGAGCGCAACAGATTCTGCGGGTCAGACGATTGCTATCTCTTCGCCCAGCCGACGGGGCATGGCCTACGAATACGTATTGACGCCGAATGAGGCCACGGCGCAGGGAAGAGCAACGTTCTCGGTGACCGGCGAGGATGTCGCTGGCAACCCAGGGATTTATTCGGGTGTCTTCTATATAGACAGCATCGCCCCTGGCTTCGACGCAACGATTCCGTCACACATGGGACTGGGCACCAGCCACATTCTGGTAACCGCGTACGATCCATTGCCTGCCATCCCGCAGGTCTCGATCTGTTTCGCGAGCGGGAAAGCTGTCGAGGTCCTTTCGCCCAGCTTCGATGGATCGCAATTTGACTTCCCCGTTCGAGTGCGGCGCAACACGGCTAATGGGGAGGCTACCGTGACCATTGCGGTATGCGACGTCGTTGGGAATGTGCGCGCGGAGGTGCAGACGGTGATTATCGACGCCGTCTCCCCCACACTGACAGTATCGGTCACTCCCGATCCACCCGCGGCGGCACAGAGGGTCGTGATTCACCTGGTCGCCGACGAGGAACTGGCCGCTTTGCCGGAGTTGCTCGCCACTTTGGACGGACACACCCCTTTGCCGGTTGTATTGACTTCACAGGCAGACAACACCTATACGTGGATCTGCTCCTCCGGTGATGTCGCGGTGATCTCCGTGTCCGCCTCGGATGCCGCGGGCAATCAGATGACTAAGACGCTCACGTTCGCAGATGTTTCTGTGCCCGCGGGGACGCTGAACCTCTCCGGGATTCCCTACCTGGGTAATGGTTTGACGGTTGAGGCAACGATCACCAACTCCGGGAAAACGCGGGTAGAGGACGTTCCCGTCCGCTTCTACTATGGGAGTTTCTGGGACCGGGAACCTCTTGGTACCGATCAAGCCGTCACGCTGGCCCCGGGCGAGAGTAAGGTCTTGTCGGTCTTCTGGCCGGCCACGAAGCAGGAAGACAATGCCCCAGTCTATGTCGTCGCCGACCCCGACAACGTGCTGGCCGAAACGGACGAGCTCAACAATGCCGCCACGCGCGGACCGGTCGTTGTAGCCCAGGGTCTCGATCACCAGACCTATCTCTTGACGGACACGATCGCGGAGGTCTGGGCAATTCCCTTCGATTCCTCTAATGACCGGCGGTTGGACGATTCTGAGGCCACGGTCTCTGTTTGGGTCGAAGATGATGATGGCCACGTGGTCGCCGGTCCGTGGGCGGCGGCGTACGACCTGGATGATGAACGCTTTGAGATGACGTTCAATCCTTCTCTCTTGGGAGCCCCGGGTAAATACTACCTTGGTGCAGGGGCAATCAGCACCGGGCTCAATTTCGCGCCGATGTCCTCTCGTGGAGCATTTCAGGTCATTCGTGACTTCAGGGTCACCCTTGGCTCTGACCACGCTGCCTATGAACGAGGCGAACATGTTCTCTTGTTGGGCACCGTAGTAGACACCGCGGGCGATCCGGTGGCCGGAGCCGAGGTCTCGCTCACCATGACGGCCCAGTACGGGACGCGCTTCTTCACTGTCTCCACGAATGAGGCCGGCGGGTATGGATTCATGTACTATCCAGGGGCTCAGGAAGCCGGCGCGTATGAAGTCGTGGCTCGTGCCTCGCGCGGCGAAATCTCACGGGAGAGTGGAGCGGCGGCTTTCGAGATCGAGGGCCTATACCTCCACGCTTCGCGGACCTCGACGCGAATTCTCGCGGGAGACGAACAGACAATAGCGTACCGTGTCTGGAATCTCGGTACGACGGCCCTGAGCGATGTCAGGGTCACCGTGAATGATCTTGGCGGCGTCCCAGAACTGAACGTAGTGCCGGATCTGGCGGGGATGCCCGGTGGTACTCTCACGCCGGGTCAGATGGCTGTCTTTTCCCTTCACGTGAGGGCCGGACAGACACTCGGTACACGGGATCTTGGCGTCCGAGTCACGGCGGGTGATGAATCGGTCGAGGAAAGCCGACTTCGTGTGGAGGTCTTTGGAACCAATCCTTGCCTCCTCTTCGACCCTGGCGGTCTTGAAATCATCGTTCCCAATGGCGGCTCTCTGAGTCGCGAGGTAGTTGTCAGGAATGTCGGCTGGCGTGATGCCCAGGATGTCGTGCTCACCTCGGATGTCCCGGACTGGGTCACCTTGGTGGGCAATTCCATCATCGACGTTCTGCCGGGCAACAAGGGCCTGAGTGATGAGGGCTTCGGGCTTTTCACAAAATACAGCCTATTGGGGCGGATTGGCGCGGACGGGGACGTGTTCGAGGTGGGTTCCGATGCTCTTTTCAGGGCCTCCACCAGCGGCGAGTTGCAGTTCCGCATAAACGAGCGCGAGATCGATATCTCGGACAACAAGGGCGGACTCGGGCTGGATCTACATCTTGAGAGCTCAGACGCTCCCCAGCATTTCACCGTACGGGCGAATGCAGGCTGGCAGGCCACGGGCATCTTCGTGCAGGAGGGCCTGGAAATCCATGCCATGGCCACAGGCCTCTGGCAGACAGGAGCGGCGGCTACCCGTGACCCGGATGGAAATGGTGCTGCTCGGTACGTACTATCCTGGAGGCCGGATGATCCGGAGCTTGTTACAGGAACACCATATGACGGGGTGCTGAAAGCTGGTGGCGCCAACGCCGATCGTCGCCTCATGTGGGTCCGGACGTGGGTGACTTCCGATCTGACCGGCTCTGTGGCAGTCACCGTAGCGGACGCCATGGGGCAACCGCTCGCGGGTGTCCAGGTAACGCTGTATAGCCAAGTGTTTGATCCTGAAACAAGGACCTATCCCGTCTTCACCGGCCTTTCCGGTCCCGATGGTCATCTGATATTTTCCGACCTGACGCCAGGACCGTATGGCTACAGACTCTCCCTTAATGAATACGAAGTCGCCACTGGCACCTGCGAGGTTACGGCCGGCGCGGAGACGCCGATTCGTATCGTACTTCGACCGAATGTAGTGACTGTCGAATGGATCGTCGAAGATGTCCAGATTACCGATATCTATACGGTCGCGCTGCGCGTCCGGTATGAGGCAGCCAGTGCGCAGCTCGTCATCGCTCCGATCGCGCGTTCCGCCTGTCCGGGGGTCAGCGTGCTGGCGGGAGCGATCCGAATCCGCAATGCCGGCATGCTGGCGGCCGAGAACGTTGTGTTCACCCTGCCGGAGTTGAAGAGGGAGGACGGTACTTCCTCAGACTGCACCATCCTGTTCAGCCGGCCGGATGGATCGAGAGAACATCAAAGGGTCATCTCGACCATTCAACCTGGGGAAGATACAGAGCTGGAGTATGAGATAACGATAGGAAGTGACGCTGCCTTTCCGAGTGTGCTTTCCGCTCACATGCGAGTGGACTACGAGTTCACGGATGATCTCGGACAGCACAGCCTGACCCTGCGCGTGCCTGTCAGCATTCAACTTGTTGATCTCTCATCGACGGGGGAGACCGATCACCTGGTGATAGACCCGCCCGTGATAGTGGCAATGGAATACGGGGAGAAGAGCTATCTGGACGTGATAAGCTATGCTATAGATCGAGAGTACCCGGTTCGAGTGATTAACGGTGGCGAGAATGTCTGTGTGGCGCGATCCGTGGGAATCGTGCTGGGGTTGGGGGGTAAAGGAATTGGATGGAGCGCAGAAGACGTAGTGACAGACATATTGGACAATGCGGTAATAGATGCGATAGAAGAGTCGCTTTCTATGATACCCGATGTCGGCATCATTCTTGGGAGTTTTGAGCCTCGATATAGGCTTAGGGGAAATGAGTTCTTCTCCATAGGAGGGTTGTATTCGGAAGACGTTGCGGGCCTCAAGCTGTATGACTTAACGGTGCCGAGTCTATCGGATCTACTACCGCTTCCGAGCCTGGATTTGGCTTCGGTTTCCGTTTCAGGAGGACTGCTTTGCGTACGTGGGGATTGGTACGCGGAGTCAGATAATAACTTTGACACCCCATTATATCCACGTCCGACTTTCAAATTTGCGCCAATCATTCTCGTGCAGTTGGGGGGATGCCTGGGTGACCCGTACACGTGGTATATCCCGATTCTGGACTTGTCTGATGAAGCCGGACGTCCCATATCGATAGGACCATGGGTTCCGAGTCATGGTCTGAGGCCAGTCCCTCCTCCTCCGCAAATGAGCGAGACGGCGCCCGTTCCTCAATATGTAACCTTTGATATCGGGACGGATGTTGCGATAGAGCGTCAAGCGTTCGTCGGAACGCTCAACATTCACAATGGGTCACAGACCACTCCGCTGACCAATCTCAGCGTCCGAATTGAAACTCTCGATGAACAGGGGAACTTGATCTGCGCGGATCATCGTTATTCCGAGGAATTCTTCTTCAGGGTGGACGGGCTTAACGGGGTCTCGGGTATCGATGGGGACGGCTCGTTGGCCCCGGGCGGCAATGGCACGATCGAGTTTCTCATTGTACCCACGCACGAAGCGGGGGGGAACGACTACCAATTGAGGGCCGTCGTTGAATGGACGTGGGGCGGGGTCCCGGATGGCATTACGTCGAAGCCTCAAAGCATCGAGGTCAGGCTGTTGCCCTTCGTGCATCTGGACTACTTCATCGAAGAAGAATTCTCTGCCGGGGAAGCTTTCTCCTTTGGCGTGATGGCCACCAACGTGGGGGAGGGGCCCGTCGACGATCTCAGTATCACCGCGAGCCCGCCCGCGATCGTCTGGGACCAGACCGATGTTGACCGCGCGCGCGTCGAAATCGATGAGGCCTTGGCCTATACGCCCTCCGGCACCGGGTACCTGCATGGCCTCACCCTGGAACTTGGAAAGATCGACCCTGGTCAGTCCGGCACAGGGTGGTGGACACTACATGCGTGGCCTGGGGGCCGGGTGGTGGATTTCTCTGTGCAGAGTATCGGCCGCCGCGGCGACCTCGGCGGTGAGAGAACCAGCCTGCTGGATACGTCTATTGGCACTCATGTCATCGCGCACGCGGGTCTCATTGACTATAGGCAAGGCGGTCTCGGCGGGGACTTGGCCCTCGTAGACTGGGACCGAGACGGACAGCCGGACAAGTTATTGGATCTGCCGGCCGGCGAGACGTACGATGTGGCAGTTGTGGCTTCGACCGTCACGCAATGGCCGAATTTCCAGAGCAGCGAAATGCGGCTTGAGTTGGAGAAGACGGATGGCTGGATCTATACCGAGGTTACCGGCCCGTACAACGACTTGCGCGGGATCTCTGAGATTCGGACGGCTGACGGTCGGGTGCTGGATCCGAGAAACTACTGGTTTGCAGACGGCAAGCTTCACATCGTCGACGATCCGGCGGCGGAGTACATAATCGTATTTGAAGAGGAACCACGGACGATCACCACGGACGGCCTGCTCATACTTGATGCCGTCCAGTACGTAGGCCTAGACTCTATCGCTACGGTGCTGCTTACCGAGGGCGATCTGAACAAGACACTTGGTCCTGGCAATGACGTTGCGGTCGTTCGAGTCAGTTCGGCGGCGGATCCGGAAGGGGAGGCTATCGTCCTAACTGAAACGCAGGAGCCCGGGCTCTTCCGAGGGACTTTTGGTTTTGAGACATCGGTTGCAGGGGAAGATCAGAGAGTGGTTGTTGGCGACGGGCAGCTCTTGACCGTGAGCTATCTGGATGAAGCAGGCGCAGACGGCTCAGCCCGAGAAGTGACAGCCCGCGCCCAGTGGGTCTCATTCACAGTAGATGCCGGTCCGAATCAAACCGCGGACGAAGGTGATGTGGTCAGCTTCAACGGTTCGTTCAGCGGTGCAGAGTCGGGTGGCACGTATACGATCGCATGGGAGTTCGGTGATGGCGGTACGGCCTCCGGGACTCTGACGCCGATGCATACGTACGCGGACAACGGAACGTACACGGCCACCTTAACCGTGACGGATGACAATGGGGACGTGGA
This sequence comes from uncultured Pirellulales bacterium, assembly GCA_964354535.1. Taxonomy (GTDB): domain Bacteria; phylum Planctomycetota; class Phycisphaerae; order Sedimentisphaerales; family Anaerobacaceae; genus PLanc-01. The sequence goes on along the minus strand of CAYHAJ010000028.1, from coordinate 34,886 downwards.
TAGCGACGAGCTAATCATAACGGTTAATAACGTGGCTCCCGAAATGCACGCGGGAGCGGATCAGAGGGTGGGTGAGGGGGAGATGGTGAACCTCGGCGGCCTCTTCACTGACCCCGGCGCGGACACCTGGATCGCCACAGTGGACTATGGCGACGGCACGGGCGTCCAGCCGTTGGCGTTGATGGGCATGACCTTCGCCCTGGATCACACCTATCTCGACGATGGAACGTATACAGTCACTGTGGGTGTCACGGACGACGATGGCGGCGTCGGCCAGGATACGCTGACTGTGGCCGTGAACGACCTCCACCCGACAGCCTCGTTGACCGGCAGCACGGCCCTCGATGAGGGTCAGTCTGGCTCCTTCGACGCCAGCGGCTCCACCTCCTATCCCGATACAATTACTTCCTACGAATGGGACTGGAACTACGATGGTGTGACGTTCGCCACGTCCGGCGGTATCGGTACGACGCAGTCGCACACATGGATGGACGATGGGACGTACAGCGTCGCTGTGCGGGTGACCGATGACGATGGGTCCTCTGGCGTCGCGACGCGGACGGTGACCGTGAACGATCTGGGTCCCGTAGCGGCCCTGACGGGCGATCCGGCGCTTTCCGAAGGTCAGACCGGGAGTTTCGATGCGAGTGGCTCCCGTTCTTGGCCGGACAGCATCAGCTCCTACGAGTGGGATTGGGCCTACGATGGCAGCTTCGATCCTTCCGGGGACGTCGGTCCGACCCAATCGCATGCCTGGGCAGTGGACGGGACCTATAGGGTGGCCGTGCGCATAACCGACGAGGATGGTTCCCTTGACGTGGCGACGTTGACGACCAAAGTGGAGCAGCCGGCGGCTCCGACAGCGGTGGATTCTCAGGTAAGTGTCTCTCTGGGTCTGATGAGCTACGACCGTCGGACGCTGCAGACAAAGATGCAGATGACGATCACCAATACCTCTCAGACACCGATCTACGGCCCGGTCTGGATCGTCATCAAAGCGATCAGCGACTCCTCGGTTAAGCTGGTGGGCAGCAGCGGAACAACCTCCGACGGCTACCAGTACCTCAATGTGACGAGCCTGTTGGGTGATGGCCGTCTCGACCCGGGGGAGAAGATCTCGACTTGGCTGTCGTTCAATAACCCGCTGCGGCGGCAGTTCAATTTCAGCTATAGCGTTCGGGGCCTGCTGTCGCCTCTGGTGGGTGGCTGAACGGGGGTGAAGGAAGGGTAGGGGCGAATAATCATTCGCCCGTACTTGCACCTACGCACGACCGATAGCCATTTGTTGTTGTCCGGGTCGTTCAGGGCAACCGGATGTCGGCCGGCCAGGGCGAGACCTCGACCTGGTCGAAGACCTGGAGTTCCGAGATTCCCATTCCTTTGCCGGCCTGCGGTGTGAAAACCAAGCGTACGCATCGTCCGGTAAGCGGCTGGGCGAGCACGAGCGGAAACGAGTACGCCAGGCGACCGCCGGCCGGCAGGCTCGCATAGACGGGGCTGTCATCGTGCTCCCAAGGCTCGTAGTCGCCGGGAGGACTCCACAGGTCATCGTGCCGGATGGTCCCGGCGGATTGCCAGCGCTGCCCATCCGCGGAGACGGTCAGCTCGATCGAAAACGGGTGACAGAAATTCGCATTGGGTTGATGGGTGCTCACACGCACGCCGGCAATTTGGGCCTGGGTCTCGAGATCGACAACGAGGGTGACCGGCCCGCAGGGGTCCCAGAAAGCGGTGGCGGCCTGGACGGTCTTATCCCGCATGTAGTCCGTCGGGGCGATGATGAGGCCATTGGTCAGCTCGCGGCCGTCGTTGTCAGGATTGCCGGACGCTGCGCTGGAGATTCGACTCACCGTGTAGGATTTGCCCTGGGCCAGATTCCTGCCCCAGCGATACGTGACTCTTGCCCGCTCCGCGCCCGGACCCACATCAATGCCATCGGAATAGCCGAGATGCTCGGCCCTGCCGCCGGGGCCATAGCCTTGCAGGTTCATTTGCACCCAGTGCATCGTCGGATCGCGCCGACCCGCGACGTTGATCTGGTAGCGGTGGGGCAGGGACCGAACCAACTCCGTGTGCGCGCGGACGACATCACCTGCGGCGCGATGCTCCGTCCAGCGATACGTCACTTCGATGGGTTCGACGCTGGCGTCGCGCGGCTTATGGCAGACACGCATCAGCAGGTCCTGAATCCCCGGCATGTTATAGGTGGCTGCTCCGCTCTTGCAGAAGAAGACACCTCGAAAACACGCTTGCCGGGTGCCGGCCGGAGCGTCGCGGAAGCTCTGAAGGACCTGTTCGTCAAACGGGAAGTCCCCATCTTTATTGAGGTGAAACTGCTCGAAACCTGCGCCATCCCACGAGCGTTGCAGCGAGACCCACGACTGCGGCGAGCGATTTGTGCTGATGACGCCGTACGTGACGGTCGTGATGTCGGTTGGAACCGCAAGCCGCCACGTGACCGCGCATTCCCGGCCATCCACACCGGCGCCCAGCGTGGCCTTGTACATGCCGTCCGGCTGCTTGTCGCTGAAGACGTTGTCTTCTTGGACCGCGGTCTGCCGGTATGCTCCGGCGTGCAGGACAGGCCATAGCTCCGCAGTTTCCACCTGCTCGTCCGCACGCAAAAGGATCTCGTTCACGCCGAGGGTGAGTTTGGGCAGCGTGAGCCGGTCAAGCTGGGTGATCGTGACCACGCGGAACGAATCCAGACCGACATTGTTTTTGCTCTGCGCCGCTCGCATCTCGATCTTGATGAGGCACTGCGTTACCCCCGCGACTTCATCCCGCAGCGCGACGCGCATCGTCTGGGGACCGGTTCCTTCGGCATTCCAGACCGGTTGCCAATGCAGGCCGGCGTCGCGCGATACGCAGACGCGCACGGAGTCGTCGCGGGTCGCACGCAGGCCCGTCGCCTCCATCCGCAGTGACGTGATCACATTGGCGGCATAGACCTTGAAAACGACCCAGGAGGCTGTGGTCGAGTCTGCCGGATGCAGATTGGGCCCGTTACCATCTTCGCTTCGTAGCGCCACTCCTTGGTCATGATAAAAGACCTTGCGGCAGTTGCCGGCGGCGAGATTGGGCTCGAACACCCACCGCCCATTGCCGCGGATGTGATTCTCGCCAGTAGGGCCGTCAGGATCGGAGCCGTTGGGCATCGGCCGGAAATAGACCAGATCGCCGTCCGATTCCGTGCCTTGCCGGTCCCGGTTCAGTGGCGTCCAGTACCGCGTGTAGGACTCCCAGGGCCGGAGGTTGAGCACATAACGATGGCCATAGCGGGCACACTGGCAATACCGATCCACCTCGAAACCATCGGTATACGAGGAGGCCCCAGCCTCCAGCGTTCGCTGGAACGCGACGGGCTGGTCGGCGGCACAGCGCCAGCCGGTCGGTCCCGGATGAGTGCCGCACGCGGGGGCATAGTGATAGAGATAATAGTGTCCCGGCTCGCTCTTGCCGCCGGAGAGTTCGCAGGCGTGGGCCTCCTTGATTTCGTCGCAACTGGCCACCTGTCCCTCGTGGTTGAAGCAGTAGATGCTCATCGAAGAATCGAAGAGGTGCCAGGTCTTGCCGCCATCCCAGGAGACTTCGCTGACGGTGTGGTCACCGAGTTGGACATAGCGGGCCTGGTAGCCGAGCTGCCGCCAGCACGCGATGTTCAGCAGGGAGATGATACCACAGTTCATGGCCCCATACGAGTTGAAATGCAGGATGGGGTCCAGGATGTACCGTCCACCCTCCGTGGCGCAGCTCATCTGATGTCGCGCCCGCCGGCCCCAGCGCCAGATCGCCATACACTTGTCCTGTGGGGTCTGCCAGTTGCCCGTGGCAGACGCAACCAGCGACGGAAGGTCGGTGTAGTCGGGTACCTTGTCCGTGGCGAGGTGGAGGTTATAGACGGCGGCGCCAGCAGGCCCGCAGAATACGCCGCTCGTGAGCAACAGGGTCACGATAAGCAACTGTCTTGGCATCAACGATCTTTCCTCCTGATCAGGACACGTCAGAGGTCAATATAATACGGGATCAGACGCGCCGCCAGAGGGATGGGAAACATCTCCAGAGACGGGCGGGGAATCCTCTGTCCCTGCTCCATCGGCGGATCGGAGAAAAGCCGTGAATTCTCTTCAGAAAAGCTTGAGTGTTTGTGGAGAGCCTGCCGATAGGTCATGGGTGAGTGATCGATTCCTCCGGCAGAGAACCAGCAGCACTTCTCTTGAACAGGCGGCTTCTATGCAGAGACCATCCCCCAAAGCGCTGAGTGTCACGGCCGTGTTCGCGACGATCAATATTGTCGGCCTGGCCTGGATTCACCATGACCTGACCCAGGCTCCGCGCGCTACGGTCCGGGTCCTGTCGGCGTCGTTACAGCCTGACTCGGATAACCCGGACAGGATCCGGTTGGCCTTCGATCGGGAGATGGTCTCCGCGGCCGCCATCGGCCGGCTGGAGGAGGCCGCGGTCTTCCAGCTCGCGCCGGCGTGCCCGGGCCAGTGGGTCTGGTCCGCGCGCGATACGCTGGAATACCGGCTGGACAGGCCGTTGCCGGAAGGGTGCCTGGTCAGACTTGGTGACACCGGACAACTCAAGGTGGTGACGGGAAGGTCACTGGAGGGAACCGGCGAATTCGAGCTGCCGGCGCGACCCCTGCGGCTCGTGTCCACCGACATTGTGGCGTCCGACCAGAGCGATGTCACGTTTCAGGTGACGTTCAGTCAGCCGGTCGATCCGGGCGAGTTTCTCCGCCACGCGACCTTCTGCGACGTCAAGACCCTGGCTCCGCTCGACGAGCCTTTGTGTCTGACCAAAGCGCCGCAGAAGGACCTGGCGCTCCGGCTGCACCGCCCCGAGTCGAACGAGTTCCGGATGTTGCTCGATGAGCGTCTGGCGGGATATGGTGCTGAGGTTGGCCTGGGTCGGCCGGTGGAGGTCGAATGCCAGGTGCCACGCGCCTTTGCCCTTCTCGCGGCACGGGCCGGCCGGCCGGCCGTGGACCGCCGTGCTTCGGTGGGCTTGTTCTTCTCTCGCAAGCTCAGTACCAAACAGCAGCCGCCAGCGCCTTCAGTCGAACCTCCGGTTGAAGACCTCAAGGTGCACATGGCTGATCGCTCCCTGCGTCTGACCGGTAACTTCGTGGCGGGCCGACGCTACACTGTCAGAGTGCCCGCCACCTTGCTGTCGGAGGGCGGCCAGACGCTGCGGGAGGACGCGTCCGCCACGGTGCAAATCCCCGAGTACGCGCCCGAGATACGGTTCAACCATGGTCACGGAATTCTCTCCCCCTGGGGCAAGCTGACGCTCGACGCGAAAGGTGTGAACGTGGAGCAACTGGAACTGCGGACCTGGCGCGTCCACGCCAACAATCTCGTATCCTATCTGCACGGATCTCAGGTGGATGAGACTTCCCAATCTCTGCCGGACAAGACCCTTACGGTGCATTTGCCCCATAATCAGCCCCAGTCGCTGGCCCTGGATCTGGGCGCGTTGTTGTCACGGTCGCGGGGGATCTATCGCATCGAGGCCAGGGCCGCGCAAAACCACTGGACCGAGGACGCGGCCATCGTAACGATCTCCGACCTGGCCATGACGGCCAAGCACCATCGCGATGGGTACCTGGTCTGGGTCACGTCGCTACGAACGGCCCAGCCGGTCCCTGGTGTGGTTGTGGACGGTCTGACCTACAACAATCAGCGGGTGGCGACGGCCCGGACGGATGGGGACGGAATCGCGCGGTTGACCTTCGCTACCGGCCATCCGGACGGAGGGATCTGGGTCCTCACCGCCTCCAAAGACGGCGACCAGAGTTACCTCGTGCCGGATGAGAGCCAGTGGATGATCGACGGGATCGAGCAGTGCGGCCGGCCCCATGCCAGTCATTACGAGGCAATCCTTTACACGGATCGAGGGGTATACCGGCCCGGAGAGAGCATCCATCTGACGGGTATCATTCGCGATACCATGGGAATGATCCCTTCGCCGTTTCCGCTGACTGCCAAGGTGTACCGGCCGGATGGCCGCCAAGTGGCCGACATATCCATCCGTCGCCGGGAGAAAGATCAGGGACTCTTCCATACGAGTTTCACTCCGTCCGCCCAAGACCAGACCGGACCTTATCGATTCTGCCTGACGTTGCCGGGGTCGAGCGATTCCCTGGGCTCGGCCACCGCGCTCGTGGAAGCCTTCGTACCGGTACGGATGGAAGTGAAGGCATCGCCCTCCAGGGAGCGATTCGGTCCGAATGAGCCGCCGGTGGTTCAAGTCACCGGACGGTATCTCTGGGACCAGCCCGGCAGTGACTTGCCGGTGAAACTCGAAGGCACGCTCTTCAAGACACGTTTTGAGTCTCAGGCCCAGCCGGACTACCAGTTTGGTGAGGACCGGCGGGAGGCTCCCATTCCGTTGCCGGATGTGAACGACCGGTTGGATGAGCAGGGCCAGTGCCAGATGCAGGCGAAGCTACCGCAGACGCTGAAGGCGGGTCTCTACAATGTGCATCTGTCCCTCACGGTTACCGAGCCCGGTGGCCGGTCCGTCTCCGCCAACACTGCGGCTACTCTGGATCTGCTGGGTACCCATATCGGACTGCGTTCGCCAAGAGGGCAGGTGATCCCGGTCGGCGAGACGTTCGCGGTGGACTGGGTCCGACTGACGGGCCAGGACCGGCCCGCGGCTCCTGGCGCCATGACCGCGCAACTTGTCCGAGTGGAATACGACACGGTTCTGAAACAGGTCGAAGGCAAGCATGTGTGGCAATCCATCGAGAAGACCGAAAAGGTGGGAACGGATCAGGTCAGTCCGCCCGCGGGCGCTGCCGGCTCGTTCAACATCATCTGTCCGGACTCGGGAAGTTATCGCGTGGTTGTAACTGATGACGCGAGCAACAGTTGCACATGGCTGTCGCTTTATGCCTCTCGCCGCGGTGAGGGCTCGCAAAGCGTTCCGATGAATCAGCCGGAACGTGTGGAGATTGTCACGGACAAGAAGAAGTATGCACGCGGGGAGACAGCCAAGGTTGTGTTGCGAAGTCCTGTTCCCGGCACTGTCCTTCTGACGCTGGAGACGGACCGTATCGTTGGTCGTCAGCTCGCCAGGATCCAGCAGAATACTTGTGAGCTTGAGGTGCCCTTGCCACCTGAGCTTCGGGGTAGTGCCTTTCTTACGGCCACGGTCGTGCGAGCCGTGGATCCCAATCAGCAGAGCTGGCTGCCGCATCGAGGGATGGGCATGACCAGGGTGCTGATCGATCCTGCTTCCCATCGGATGCTGGTGACGGTGGTTGCGCCAGCCAAAGCCCGGCCGGGTGAGACGGTTTCGGTGACGGTGGATACCGGCCGGCCCAGCGATTCCAATCTGCCGACGCTCGTGCACCTGTGGGCGGTGGATGAGGGCATCCTGCTGACCAGTGCGTATCAGCCGCCCGACCTGTTCACGTTCTTTCTGGGACCACGAGCCTCAGGTGTCTGGACGGCGGACGTCTTTGATTGGTTGCTGCCCGACTACGAGAGGCCCGGTGGTATGGTGCGTATTGGTGGCGATGGCGCCGAGTTCGATGCCCTGCGTCGCAACCCCGTGCCCACGCGCACCCGCAGACCGGCGGTCGTCTGGCGGGAGGCGGCGGCTGTTGACGGCGAGGGCAAGCTGATGATTCCGATGGTATTGCCCGAATTGACGGGACAACTGCGGATTATGGCTGTTGCTGTAGATCATGATCGCTACGGCGCTGCGGAACATGCGGTCACGGTCACGGCCCCCGTCTTGGCCGAAGCCAGTTGGCCGCGTTTCGCCGCTCCGGGGGACCGTTTCACCGTGCCGGTGAAGCTCTTCAATGCAACGGACCAGCCTTTGACTCTTGGGCTCAAGGCGGAGGTTTCGGGACCGCTCGAACTCGTCGCGGCAGAAGGGAACCTCACCGTCCCGCCGGGCCAACCGGCCACGCGGCTGTGGCAGGCACATGCGACCGGGATGGGGCCGGTGGAAGTCAGGATTGAGGCCTCGCCCCGCGCGGCCGTGGACGCCTCCTTGGTCGCTCGCAGCGTAGCGGCCCTGCCCATCCGTCCCGCCACGGCACTGCATACTCTGGTTGAACTGAAGGCTCTACCCGCAGGACAACAAGACCGCATTGAGCTGCCTGACGTCTTCGTGAAGGGGACAGCGCAGACGACCATCTCTGTCAGTGCTCGGCCGAGTGTCGAATTGGAGGCCGCCTTGGAGGAGCAGATTCGTTACCCCTACGGCTGCGTCGAGCAGACGAGCAGCCGCCTGCTTTCGCTGGTCTACGCGTCGCGCGTTCTGGGTCCGAGTCGGGCTGCCCCAATAGATGACATGGTCAAAGCGGGCATCGCAAAGCTCTGGTCCATGCAAACGCGGTCCGGTGGGATCGGTTACTGGCCGGGGGACCCGGTGGCCAGCCTGTGGGGCACAGCCTACGCCGCCTCCTGTTTGCTCGAAGCCAGGAACGCCGGATACGAGATCGATCCGCGCTTCACCGGCGATCTGGCCAAATATCTGGAGAGCCGCCTTCGGGCGACTGAGGAGGAAACGCCCGACATCAACACGAGGGCGTTGATCTGCCGAGTGCTCGCGGTCTTCGGGCCGCCGCCGCACGGCTGGATGGCACGGCTGGCGGAGCAGAAGGACCAACTGGATATCGCCGGCCTGGCGCATCTGGCGGAGGCCTTCCATGCCGCGGGAGACAAGGGCAAAGCCCTGTTGTTGCTTCCTGCCGAGCCACCGCAGGGTGCCATTGTCATCACGACCAGCGGGCGGTTGACGAGCCAGGTTCAGCAAGAGGCAGTCTGGCTCAGCGCTTTGTTGGAGATCGAGCCGAACCATCCCATGACGGCGCCTCTGGCGGCCAGCGTGAGCAACGCCCGATCCAACGGCCAGTGGGGCAGCACCTTGAACAATGCTGCTGCGATCGCGGCCTTGTCCCGCTACCAGGCGCTGACCAGCCGAGATCAGGCCGAGTTCACGGGCACTATCGAGGCGCCCGGCAGCGGGACCGTTCACTTCAGCCATAAGGAACCTGCGACACTGGAACTGCGCGATGCGACCGGGTCGGCAGAGGCGGATCATTCGCCCGTACTGTCCTCCGAAGGACGCGGGACGGTCTACGTGGTCGTGATGAGCAGGGGACTGATCCGCGACAATCGGATCCAGCCCTACCAGCGGCAATTGAGCGTCGAGCGCCGGTGGACCAACCGCCGGGGAGAGCCGGTCGATGCCAATGACTTGGCTGTCGGGGACCTCGTGCAGGTGGAAATCACGATCAAGACCACCGGCGCAACTGTCCATAACATTGCCATCGTCGATGCTCTTACCGGCGGGATGGAGGTCGAAAATCCCCGGCTGGCCACCTCCGTGCCGACGGGCGAATCCGAGGGAGATGAGCCCGACCACGTGGAATTCCTGGACGATCGTGTCGTACTGTTTTGCACCGCTGGCCCGCAGCCGAGTACCTTCAAGTACGCGCTACGGGTGATCGCCGCGGGGGAGTTTGCCCTGCCTCCCATTCAGGCATCCTGCATGTACGATGACTCGGTGGCCTGTCTCGGGACAGCCGGGCGCGTGAGGGTTCATGCTCAGTGAGGGCGCGGCCATTGTTCAAGAAGATGCAGAATCACAAGTGCGTGAAAAGATCGACGCTCAAGAGGGCTCTGAAGCTTCTGCTCGGGGGTTTTGGTTCCTGCCTGCTTGTCTTGGTCGCCATTCTTGCGTTGGCCTGGTGTCTGTACCCATTCCCAATCGAGCGTCTGCAACAATGGCCCGCCAGTCCGGTTCTGCTGGATGCCAAGGGCAGATGCTTGTTGAGTGTTGTGGGCCGGGATGAGCAGTGGCGCTATCCTGTTGGGCTCTCGGAGGTCTCCCCCTGGCTGATCCAGGCCACCATCGCCGCAGAGGATCGACGGTTCTACCATCATCCCGGCGTTGATCCCCGGGCCTTGTTGCGTGCTCTCGGACAAAACCTGCGGGCTGGGCGTATCGTGTCCGGGGCCTCCACGCTGGACATGCAGTTGTGCCGCATGATGGATAACCGATCCCGCACCTTGCGCGCCAAGATGATCGAGACCTTCCGCGCGCTGCAGCTTAACCGTCGGATGAGCAAAGATGAGATCCTGGAAACGTACCTGAACGTCGCGCCCTATGGCGGCAACCTGCGGGGTGTGGAGGCGGCCTGCCAGAGGTACTTCGGCAAGCGGGCTCGGGACCTGTCCCTGGCTGAGGCCGCTCTGATCGCAGGACTGCCGCAATCGCCGAGCGCGTACCACCCTGCCCGCCACCTGAAGGCCGCCCTGAAACGGCAGCAGGTCGTTCTGTGGAGCATGCTTGACAGAGAGATGATTACGGTCCGGCAGTGGGAGGAAGCCCGGTTTTGCCCGATGCCGATCGGGGGATCGCCGCGCGCCCGATACGCCGCGCATGTTTGTAGTCTGGCGCTAAGCCGCAGGCCGGCGGGAGGCCAAACCACCATTGATCTGGACCTCCAGGAGCAGGTGGAGAGACTGGCCCACCGACATCTGGAGGGACTGCCGGACAATACGGAACTGGCAGCGGTCCTTATTGACGTGGCCGGGTCCACCCTTGTGGCCATGGTTGGTTCCGGCGCTCCCGGCGATCCTGTCGACGGTCAGGTGAACGGTGCCTTGGCCAAACGTAGTCCCGGCTCGGCCCTGAAACCTTTTGTTTACGCCGCCGCCTTTGAGGCCGGGCGTCTCAGCGGTCAATCTCTCGTGTACGATGTGCCGATTGTGCGGGGTGCCTGGAGCCCTGCGAATTTCGATAAGACCTATGCCCAGGAGATCACGGCCGCCGAGGCGCTCCGGCGGTCGCTGAACGTGCCGGCCATTCTTGTTGCAGAAGGCGTGGGATTGGCCCGCTGCTGCGGAATCTTGGAAGCGGCCGGCGTCGCTTTGCCGCCGGACGCGCAACGGCGCGGTGGATTGGCCCTGGCCGTGGGCGCCGTGGAGGTGACTCTGCTGGATCTGACCAATGCGTATGCGACACTCGCGCGCCACGGAGTTTGCCGGCAACCACGGCTGTTCATGGATGAGTCCCGTGGTCAGGCCCAGGTCCTGACGCCGCAGGTCTGTGCCTCCATCAGCGATATCCTCTCCTCCCGGCATCGGCAGCCTGCAGCTCTGGAAGGCTTGGCGGCCGGCGCTGTCCCCTGGTTCATGTGGAAGACCGGGACCAGCTCGGGCCGCCGGGACGCCTGGGCCGTGGGGCACAACTACCGCTATGCCATCGGTGTGTGGGTCGGGCGGTTTCGCGGCACGGGCCGAGTCGAGTACCTCGGAGCCCAAGCCGCGGAGCCCTTGCTCCACGGTCTCTTCAGCTTGCCGCTGACGCGAGTGGACACGGACCCACCGCCGCCCGAAGCGATCCATACCTGCGGACCTCGACTGCTGCCGAGGGAGATGACCGAGTGCCTGCAGATTACCGCCCCGGGGGCCGGCGAGGTTTTCCTTGCCGTCAACGGCGCCGCCATTATCCAGGCCCGCGCCAATCAGGATCGGGGAAACCTGTGGTTCCTCAACGGAAGGCTCGAAGGCGAAGGTCAAGCTCGACGGCTGATGTTGACTCCAGGGGTCTACGAGCTTCGTTGTGTGGACCCCCAGGGATCATCGTCCCTGGTGCGATTCTCCGTGTATCCCCCGTCCTAAGAAAACACGAGAATATGTAGGAACATCATCTTGATAGGCCGGGGGCGGAGACGTTTGGTGGCATTCGCAGCATCAGGGTCATGGAGGAGCCGGACGCGGTGGGATTGGTCGGCTGGCTGCGGCGCCGCCGGATTGGTTGAGAGGCCCTCTGCTTCCCCCTATCGAGGTGCAAGGGTCGCGGATGAGGGAACTTGCGGCCCTTCTCATCTCTGCGGAGAGACAACGAACCACACCGATCACTCGAATATCCGTGCCGCTGCTCGTTCCAGTCTTGTCTTCTCGCAACGACTCTTGAACGTACGTAGGGTAAGTAGTTATGGTGCTGAGTGGTTCCTGCTATTCCACGAGGAAGGCTCGGCTGTCCTGAAACTGCATTTTCCCCCCTTTGACGGAGGCCAATTCCAGGCGAAGCTCCCCCGGCGTCGGCGGCGTGAACGTGATGTCCACGAGCGTGTGTCCGCCCAGCGGGATCGTGAGGGTGTGCGTCCCGCCTGCGCAGGATTCGCCGTCGAGCATCGCCTGCCAGCGCAACTCCACAGTTTCATCGGAGAAGGCGTCATTATACACGATCAGCCTGCGTTGGACGGAGGCTCTCGCTTTCAACACCGGTGGCTTGGGGAAGGGGCCCAGCTCGTCGTAGTCCTTGTCGAACACCGCGATGGGCGCGAAGGACTTCACGATGCTCTCGTAGGCTTCGCGGCAATCCGGACGGACGCCCTCTTTTCGCAGGAAGCCCGAATACGAGGGATTGTAAGGGCGGATGTCGAACCAGTTCGCCAGGCGGTAGCCGCGTGTCTGGAGGCCCATGCTGTAGATGACCTCGCGCTCTTTCGCCCGCAGCGCCGGCTCGTACGGGAACAGAAACTCCCCGCACCCGAGCGGCACATCCTGGTGATAGGTCGTGGCCCAGTAGATATCGTTGCGCAGGTCCCTGGCGTAGCCGGAGGAGCGGCCACCGCGATTCTGGAGGTCTTCGATGGTCTTGACATAGTGTTTGATGCTGGCGGGCGAGGCACCAAAGGCGGTCCCATCGCCATCGAAGATGACGGGTCGGCTCCCGTCGGCGGCGTCGATGATCCGGCGGAACGCCGCCAGCAGGGCCGGGGTCAGCACGTTCACATTCAGTCCCTCGTTTTCCGCGGACCACAGGACCACAGAGGGATGATTGCGGTCTCGACGCACCCAGCGCGTGAGGTGCTCGCGGCAGTGTTCCATCCAGTCGGGGTGCTCGGGCATGAGCATCTGCCAACTGGCGTAGATGGCGCTTTCGTCGATCACGAGCATGCCCAGCTCGTCGCAGACATCCAGGACATGAGTCGGGGCGGGCATCGAATGGAAACGCAGGACATTGCAGTTGGCCGCCTGGTAGCGCCGGATCATCTCCGTGGCCGACTCGTGCGTGGCGAACAAGTCGGCCTTTTCGGAGTAGGCCGGACTTTCGCCCCGCAGATTGCAGCGGATACCGTTGAGGTAAAAATGGATTCCCTCAAACCAGATCTCCCGGAAGCCGAAGCGAGTCGAGACCTGGTGGTACGGTGCCGCGCTGCGACTGTCCGCGAGGGTCGTCTGCAGGGTATAGAGCGTCGGATGGTCCGGCTGCCAGAGCATGACGCCGTCGAACGGGGCCGTGAGAGTCACCGTTGTGGTGACAAAGCCCGGGAGCTCAACGCTCTTCGACGGCAGAGTGACAGCAGCCGCGCCGTCGTGGGCCGTAACCTGCGCGGAAAGCTGGGCCTGGATGGTCTCCTTGCGGCCGTTGAAAAGCTCGTAGGTCACGTTCAACTCCCGCCGTCGAACCGAGGTGCGAATGTGAACGCTGGCGATATTCACTATGGGCCGGGCCAGAAGCGTTACTGCCTGGTAGAGACCCTTACGATTGTTGGCGCCCATGCCACGGGGTATCCAGTGCTTGCGGTTGCGCCGGTCGCTCGATTTTCGCGGGACGCTGAAGTGAGAGTCGTCCCGCACGGCAACGGCCAGCTTGTTGCCTGTGGACGGAATCGCCACCAGGGCGGTGATGTCCACTTCGAATGGCAGGCAGGCTCCAACATGGCTGCCCGCGTGTTGGCCATTGACGGACACGTCGGCAGCATCACCGACGGCATCGAACCGCAAGAGCACCCGCCGGCCCGCAAACGTTTCCGGCACATCGAATTCGCGAAGGTAGGTTGCCTCATGCACCTCGCGGAGGCCGGGCGTGCGTTCCCAGAAGCTGGGCACGGCGATCTCTTGTTCTGTGCCGCCCGCCGGCTGGATATGCCACGTCCCGCTCAGCGAAACGGCCGTCTCGTCCGTAGCGGCGGCGCTGCCGAAGGCCTGCGAACCGATAGCGAAAACAAACACCGCGGCGAACATGACAAGCGAGTACTTGGACCGACTCTTCATAGTGCTTCCCTTCGTATTGAGGGATCCGAATCTCTTCGGGACCGGAGCGTAAGTGCAAGACGGTTGTGCCATCACGGGAATTCCGAGACGATAGCCTCCTATGGTAACGTCGCTTGTTGTTTCCTTCAACACCGCCCCAGCCGTTGTCTGGTCCTCCTCCGAGCAGTATGATCGTTGTCCACGAGGTCGTGATCATTACCTGCGGAAGGCCGGACAATGCAGGAGAGTCGAATGCGTGGAAGACAGAGGTCCGCATACGCCGTCGCCATCATGTTCTCGTTTGTGGCTTCGGCCTTGGTCCAGAGGTGCAACGGAGATTGGTTGGTCCAGCCGGTGACGGAACGCGTGACTGTAGAGCGGAGCGCCGACGGCAAGGACGTCGTTCTGGGCAATGGGCTGATCCGCCGGACATTCCGGCTGCGGCCGAATGCCGCCCTGGTTGCCTATGACAATCTCATGACGGGGGCCTCGATCCTGCGGGGCGTCAAGCCGGAGGCCATGGTGCAGATCGACGGTCGAAGATTCGAGATCGGTGGCCTGCGCGGGCAGGTCGAGTATGCCTACCTGCGGCCTGAGTGGGTCGATGCTTTCACCGGCGACCCGAATGCCTTTCAGTTTGTCGGCTATGATGCGGGCGAGACGAAGGCCCGTTTTCCGTGGGCGCGGAAGCGCTACGCCGCGGATCTGCCCTGGCCGCCGCCCGGGGCGTCGCTCAGGCTCCGGTTCCGGCCGCCGGAGGGTACGTTGCCGGGAGTGGCTGTCGCGGTCTGCTACGAGATGTATCAGGGAATCCCGGTGCTGGCCAAATGGCTGGAGATCCACAATGGCGGCACCCAGGCGGTCCAACTCAACGCCTTTGCCAGTGAGATTCTGGCGGCCGTCGAATCCGAGTCGCTGGTCAATGAGCCGAATCACTGGGAGTTGCCGAACCTGCACGTCGAGAGTGACTATGCCTTCCATGGCGATGACCCACGCACGGCCAATCAGACGACGCACTGGGTCCCGGACCCACAGTACACCACGCAGGTCAACTACGTGCGCCGCACGCCCGTGCTCTTGGAGTCTCGACCACCGCTCGGGCCGGACGTGTCCATCGAGCCGGGAGGGACCTTCGTATCGTTCCGCACGTTCGAGCTGGTCCACGACAGTACGGAGCGGGAGCGGCAGGGACTCGCAGTGCGGCGGATGTATCGCACGATCGCACCGTGGGTTACGGAAAACCCCGTTATTATGCACGTGCGTCATGCCAGCCCGGAGGCGGTCCGGCTCGCCGTCGATCAGTGCGACGAGGTCGGATTCGAGATGGTCATCATGACCTCCGGCAGCGGATTCAACATGGAGAACACCGATCCGGCGTACATGGACAGAATCAAGGAACTCGTCGAGTACGCCCATAGCAAGGGTATCGAGCTGGGGGGCTATTCCCTCCTGGCCAGTCGCCGGATCAGCGACGAGCACGATGTGATCAATCCCAAGACCGGCAAGACCGGCGGCGCCATTTTCGGCAACTCGCCTTGTCTGTGCAGTGAATGGGGCCGACAGTACTTCCAGCGGTTGCGGACTTTCGTGGAGCATACGGGCATTGACGTCATCGAGAACGATGGGTCCTATCCTGGCGACCTCTGCGCCTCCACGTCGCACGCGGGGCACGAAGGGCTGAACGATTCGCAATGGCGACAGTGGGAAGCTATCCGTGATTTCTACCAGTGGTGCCGGGAACGGGGCGTGTACCTCAATGCCCCCGACTGGTATTTTCTGACCGGCTCGACCAAATCGGCGATGGGTTACCGGGAGGTCAATTGGTCACTGCCCCGCGAGCGGCAGATCCTTCTCGGGCGGCAGAACATCTTCGACGGCACTTGGTCCAAGACGCCGAGCATGGGGTGGATGTTTGTGCCCCTGACCGAGTACCACGGCGGCGGGGCGGCCGCGACGCTTGAGCCGCTCAGCGAGCACCTCGATACCTACGGGGCCCACCTCGCCCAGAACTTCGGCGCCGGCGTCCAAGCCTGCTACCGCGGTCCGCGCCTCTATGATACAGACGAGACCAAAGCCGTGGTCAAGAAATGGGTTGAGTTCTATAAGAGATACCGGCCCATCCTCGATTCGGACATCATTCATGTCCGCCGGCCCGATGGTCGGGACATCGATTGCATCCTGCACGTCAATCCGCGACTTAGGACCGAAGGCCTGGCCATGATCTACAATCCTTTGGACCAGCCAGTCGAACGCGAGGTGAAACTGCCCCTCTACTTTACGGGCCTGACCACGACCGCCAGAATCCGTGAGCAGGAAGGAGAGTCCAAGCGATACAAGCTCGACCGCCTGTATGATGTCACAGTCCCCGTAACCGTCCCGGCCCGCAGCCGTACCTGGTTGCTTATTGAATAGCGCGACTCGCATTCAGGCCCCGGTACGGCGGTGACCGTGAACCCAGGGCGGTCTGCGCCGAGGGCTCTATGTGCCGGCGAGCGCGCAAAATCAAGCTGCCGGCGAACTGGCTCGGCTCCCGGGAATTTCGCTCGCGAGAATTTTTGAGATTCTTCTCCTATGGCTAAAGATCCGCTGCACCTGTGTCCGATAACGTCTGTACGGACAACATCACTTTGTCTGTCCGGCGGGGTGATGGGCTTGGGGCCTTCTGGACAGATAGCGTCAGGATGACTTGGGCCGGGATGGGGTGGGACGCTCGGCGTCTTTAGAGACGACCGAAAGGCCGGTGAAAAAAGCCTTGACAGTGCGGGGGGACTCGATATTATCTGGGCTGATTGCTTCGGCAATGGTAGGCGTATAGAGGACGATAGGGTTGGAGGTCCCTGTCACCTAAAGGAATGATGGGAGGCCCTTGGGAGACACCGTTTTCGATGACGGGACTGTCTCTACAGGCCGGACTGGATTCGTTAGGACACAAAGGACTGTAGGATGGATTTCCTGGGCGGTAGGATGCAAGGTGGCCCGAGGGAGTGTGACTGTCTCGGACACGGCCCATCGAAGTGTCTGTGCACCCGCGCAGCAGCCAGTTCGTCGAGCACGATGTGCCCGGTCGGTGTGAGCGGAAGAGTGATGGCCGCGGCGCTGATCGTGATGACCCTCGGGGCGAGTCCGGGGTGGGCTCAAACCATTCCTCCTGCCAGCCGGGGCCTGCGTCCCCCCGCGGGCATCAGCGAAGACGGCCTTACACCCCAGCAACTGCAGCAACTCCAAGGCAGTCTTTCTCCCCAGCAACTGCGGCAGGTCCAAGAGGCGCTGAGAGCGCAGAAGCAGCGGGCAACCGGCGCACGCATCGAGCCGAATGAGCCCAACGATCCAAACGATCTCGGGCGTGTGCCGCAGCCGAGAGAGAAAGGGCAAATCCGGCAAGAGCCATCGAGGATCGAATTGCTTCTTTCGCGGCCGGAATTGGCGGAGGTCAATGATGTCTCCGTCCGTCTCCAGCAGTTCGGATATGATGTCTTCAGCAGGCCGATCACGACCTTTGCGCCCGTGACGAACGTCCCGGTAGGACCGGACTATGTGATTGGGCCGGGGGACGCGTTCACCCTGACGATGTGGGGGCGTGCGGACGGTCAGTTCCCTCTGCGGGTGGACCGGGATGGCCAGATCGTCCTGCCGGAAGTGGGGGCGCTCAAGGTCTGGGGGATGAAGTTCGGCGATCTGGAAGGCTTTCTCCAGAGCGAACTGGCCCGCAAGTACACCGACTTCAAGATGTCGGTCACTATGAACCGGCTGCGGACCATGCAGGTGTTCGTCGTGGGGGCGGCAGCGACGCCGGGCACGTATACAGTCAGCTCGCTCTCTACGGTGATCAATGCCCTGGTGGCGGCGGGCGGCCCGTCCAAAAATGGGAGTCTCAGGGATATCCGTCTGGTCCGGACGGGGCAGGCTCCCTTGAAGGTCGATCTTTATGATTTCCTGCTGGGCGGCGACAAGAGCAAGGACGTCCGGCTGCAGGATGGGGATACGATTTTCATCCCGTTGATCGGGCCGATCGTTGGAGTCGCGGGCAACGTGAAAAGGCCCGCGATCTACGAGATGACGGCATCCATGACGTTGCGGCAGGCGCTCGACCTGGCGGGAGGGGCCACGTTCTCCGGCTGGCTGCAGCGGGTACAGGTCGAGCGCGTGTCGAATCATGAGCGTCGCATCGCCGTCGATTTTGATATCTCGCGGGATGGCGCGGGGGCCGGCTCCTCCTCGGCGCAGGATACCATCCTGCAGGATGGCGACGTGGTCAAAGTATTCGGCGTGGCGAACCAGGATGAGAAAGTCGTGCGTCTGGAAGGGCACGTCGTGCGACCCGGCAAGTACGAATGGAGGCCGGGTCTGCGGCTCAAAGATGTTCTGACCTCTTACGAGATTCTTCCGCCGCAGCCGAACACGGAGTACGGGGAGATCATTCGCCTGGTCCCGCCGGATCTGCACCCGGTGACGATCCCTTTTAACCTGGGGCACCTGCTGGCCGGCGCGGCGTCGCAGAATCTCGAACTGGCGCAATACGACACCATCCGTGTGTTCCGGTGGAATGAGCGGATTTTCCAGGCGGTGACCGTCTCCGGCCTGGTGTACGAGCCGAAGGAATATCGCCTGGTCCCGAATATGAAGGTGCGCGATCTGATCGACGTGGCGGGCGGGCTGCAAAAGAATGCGTATCTCCGGACGGCGGAGGTTACCCGCCAGCACATCAGCCAGGACGGCGTAGCGACGGAGAAGATTGAAATCAATCTCGAAAAGGCGATTGCGGGCGACCCGGAGAATAACATCCAACTGCGCGATTACGATTACCTGGTGATTCGCCCGATCCCGGATCTGCAGTTCGGTTTGACCGTCGAGATCGCGGGCGAGGTGCGGTTCCCGGGAACTTATCCCATCCAAAGGCAGGAGACGCTCAGCTCGGTGATCGAACGCGCCGGCGGCTACACCGAGCAGGCCTACCTCCGCGGCGCCGTCTTCACGCGCAAGAGCGCCATGGAAGTCCAGCGACGCCGGCTGGATGAGTTGATTAGCCAGATCGAGGAATCCACGCTCAGCAGCAGCCAGCGGGCGATCAGTGGGGCACTGGATGCCGAAGCAGCCCAGGCCGAGCAGGCGGCTCTGGCGACGAAGAAAGAGCTCCTGGCGAAGCTGCGGGCCGCCCAGATCACGGGCCGTGTGGTGGTGTACCTGACTTCCCTCGGGGATTTCAAGCGATCGAAGTATGACATCGAGCTGGAAGACGGCGACAAACTGGTTATCCCGCCGACACCCGGCGTGGTGTATGTCGCCGGGGAGATCTTCAACGCAACCTCGCTGCTCTACGAGCGCGGTGAATCGGTCAGTTATTACCTCAACCGTGTCGGAGGGATGACCAAAGACGCGGATAGAAAGCAGGTCAGTGTGGTCAAGGTGGACGGATCGGTGATCAGCATGGCGCAGGGCAATCGCGGCCGGGCGATCTACTGGGACAAGGAGTACAAGCAGTGGTCAGTGGGTGGCTTCATGAGCCATCGATTGGAACCCGGCGACACGATCGTCGTGCCGCGCAAGCTCGACAAGACCCAGTGGATTAGGAACACCAGGGACATCACGCAGATCCTCTTCCAGATCGCCGTCGCCGCGGGCGTGGTGCTGGCGCTATAGCCTATGCATAAGGACGGACTGTCGTGACAGATCCCCAGGCAAAATCCCAGTCGGCGCCTCCGGCGAAACCCGCGGGTGATGATGAGATCGATCTCCTCGACTATCTGCGCGTGATCTGGCGCTATTGCTGGATGATCGTCGTCTTGTGCTTCGTCGCGATGAGCCTGACCGTGGTCGTCTCCCTCCTCAAGCCCCGCCAGTACCAGTCCACCGTCACGATTGTGCCCCCTCTCGACATCCTGCAAAAAGAATCGGCCGGCGGCCTGGGAGCCATGAACAATCCTCTGCTGCGCCAGGTGATGGACACGGCCGTCGGCGGCATCGCCCAGATGTATGTGGAGATCCTGGAGAGCCGGGAGGTCGCCGATACCGTTATCGACCGGTTCCGCCTGATGGAGGTGTACAAGAAGGCGGGGTACAAAAGGATCGAGTATCGGGCCGATGCCCGCAAGCAGCTCGAGAAAAACACCAAGGTCGAGACGACGGATGGCGGGGCGGTGAAAGTCACTGTCCTGGATCGCGATCCGAACCGCGTGGCGGCCCTGGCCAATGCCTATATCGAGGAGCTCGATAAGCAGAACAAAAGGCTCTCCGCCGGCCAGGCGACGAGCAAACGCCTCTTCCTGGAGAACCGGCTCAAGGAGGTCGAGGCCAAACTCAGCAAGATCGACAATATCCTCAGCCGCGAGGCCCAGACCCAGGAAATGCTTTATCAGATGCTGGTGACGCAGTACGAGATGGCCAAGATCGATGAGGCCAAGAGCATGCCGACGATCCAGGTGCTCGACGCGCCGGTCGTGCCGGAGCGCGGCGTGGCCCGAGGCACGGTGAAAAAGGGCATCCTGGCCGGGATCGCCGCCTTCCTGCTCGCCGTCTTCCTGGCCTTCAGCCGGGAATACGTCCGCCAGGCGCGGCAGCGCGAAACCGGCACGGCCATCCCGCGCAAGGAAGGGACCTCGGCCCCGGCGTCGTGCAGTCCGGCCTGACGCGGGCACAAGCCGCCGCAAGGAGGCCTGTCCGACGCACTACGCGGACCGACCCGGCAAGAAGAAGTTGGGGGAGACGTAAGTCGTGTGTTTGTGCTTTGGCGCAACCGACGGGGACGGAGTCTGGTCATTGATGATTCTGGAATGATCGAGCAAGCTTGTGATTAGACGCCTTTTTTCCAGCCAACTCCGGATCAATATGGCATCCGGCGTAGCCACGATGGTAGTCAACACGGCTGTATTGGCTGTCGGCTATCCCATCTATCTGCACTTTCTTGGCTATGAAAAATACGGCTTGTGGCTTGTTCTCTCCGTTGTATTGACCTTTGCTCAACTCGGGAATCTGGGCATTGGTCCGGCCGTGGTCAAGCTCGTTGCGGAAGACCATGCGCGAGGGGACATCCACGGCGTACAGCGATACGTGACGACGGCCCTCGCTATTCTCTGCCTGAGCGGATTGGTTGTCCTATCCCTCATTTTACTCTTCAAAGCCAGTATTATCGACGCGTTCAAATTGAACGCGGACGATGCCAAGCTCATCTCTTCCCTCATACTCTACGTAGGAATCCTGAGCATCTACGTCCTCAATGTGCAGGTGCTGGATGCCGCACTATCAGGGTTAGGACGTATGGACTTGGCGAACTATATCCAGGCGATTGCCCGAGTGATCAGCATCGCCGCCGCTACCTCCCTTCTTTGCCTCGGCTATGGAGTCGTCAGTCTGCTGATCGGGAACATGTTGTCTTATCTGGCGAATCATCTCCTGGCCATTATCTTCATTCGGCGTATTGCCCCGGTCCGCTTGCTGCGCGGGGGTAATTTGGATGTGCGCTATGGTAAACGCCTCATGAGCTTCGGGGGCACGGTATTCGCAAGCTCCCTGCTGAACATGTTGTTCAATCCGTTCAACAAGCTGATGCTCTCGCGATATGTGGGCGTTGCTTCGATCCCGGTCTACGAAATCGCCTTCACGGGAAGCATGTACGTCAGGAATTTGATCGAGGCAGCTCTTCGGCCCTTGATGCCGGAGATCAGCCGCTTGAACGGAAGTACTGACGAGCGTGCCGCCGAGAAGATCAGGCGCTTGTATGGTCGTTCGATAGGGCTCATTCTTCTGGCAGGAACGCCCATATACCTGATCCTGTTGGTCTTCGCGCCGGTGCTGCTGCAGCTTTGGCTGCGAGAGCGGTTCACAGAGGCGCTCCCGTGGGCCCTGCGGATCATGCTGGTCGGAACATTCCTGAGCCTGTTGGCTGTTCCCGCCTATTGGACCCTCATGGGCAAAGGTTGCATCTGGCGCAATCTCGGCGCCTTCTTTGTCCAAAGCATGATGAATCTCGTGGGAGTCGCGCTCATTGTCATCGTCTCGCAAGTGACAATCCACACGGTAGTCCTTGCGGCAGCGGGCGCCATGGCCGCGATGTCTCTGTACCTGTTCATTCAGATGAAGCGGGTGTTTGCCCTGGCATCGGACGCACACCCCGCACGGGCCTCGACGAAGGCAATGGCTGAAGGAATCAGCAGCGAACGCCGTTCGCTGCCCCCAACGACAGTAGGAGTGAGATATGGGCATACTGCCTGAGACCCCGGGCCGCCCTGGCTGGCTGGCCCAGCATCAACGAAATGTTTACTCACAGAACGGGGAAGATGGCGTCATTGCGGAGATTCTTGGGCTACTTCCCGTCAGAAACGTCTGGTGTGTTGAATTTGGCGCCTGGGACGGGCGCTACCTCAGTAACACTCGCTATTTGATTGAACATTCGGGTTATTCTGGCGTCCTGATCGAAGGGGATCCGAAGCGCTATAAACACTTGCAGGCTGAGCACGCGGGCACCGCCCATGTGACTACCATCAACGCTTACGTCGGCTTCACCGCGGACAAGAGCCTTGATGTTCTTCTCGCAGAAACGAAAGTCCCCGTCGACTTTGACTTCCTGTCGATCGATATCGACGGAAACGACTACCACACGTGGGCCGCCACAGCGCGCTATCGCCCCAAGGTGGTGTGTATCGAGTTCAACACGAGCATTCCGTTGGGAGTTGCGTTTGTTCAACCCCCTGATCCTCGTCTCAACCAAGGGACCAGCTTGACGTCAATGATCCAGCTCGCGGCCCGGAAGCACTACGAACTGGTCTGTGTCATTGGAGGCAATGCCTTCTTCGTCGATGAGCAGTACTTCGAGCTGTTTGGCATCTCCGATAATCGGCCGGAAGTTCTGTGGACCGATCGCTCCAAGATCACGTATTTGTTTTTTGGATATGACGGGACCGCTTTTCTGGCAGGTTGTCAGCGTCTCCCGTGGCATGGCCTGCCCATCCAGCCGCGTCACGTTCAGCGGCTGCCGCGTCTGTTGCGGTCCTACCCGGATCAGTATGGCGTCGTGCGCAAGTGCTTGTATTACCTCTGGTACTTGCTCACCGACCCTTTCACTTTTGGTTCTCGTATGTGGCGCAGATTACGAAACCGAGGGCTCTCCTCGGGCTGAAGGAGTTGGGTGTGTCGATGAGCCGTACCGAGAGCCCAGACCAGTGGGCAGATAGCGACCGTCACGGTCAGAAGGGCGCCGGCGCTGAGGAGGGATGGATTCGAGTTACCGAATGCCCCGCCTGCCGGAGCAAGGAATGCACTCTTCTTGCCAAGCTCAAAGAGACTGAGTATTGTCACCACACACAGCGAATTCCTTTCCCAAGGGAGGGTGTATCTCTGCTTTGCTGTGATCGGTGTGGGCTCGTCTACAAATCGAGCATTCTGTCGCGAACATCACTCTCGAGCGTTTGCAGCAAGCTGGAAGGTCAGGTCTGGTCGGCAGGATATGGTTTCGAAGAAGAAGTTACACTGATTCAGACGCTCGCCGGCAAGGGGGAATTTGATCTCTTGGATATCGGCGCAGCGGGGGGATGGTTGCTCAAGGCCGTCGGCCACCTCCCCGGACGGCGCTCTGCACTGGACATGACCAAGGAAGCGGGTTTGGACGCATATCTGCAGGGCGAGTTCATTATGGGTTGTCTCGACGGGGAGACGCTTGACTGGAGTGGCGAGCCATACGATGTTGTCACCATGTTCGATGTGGCCGAGCATCTCTACGATGCGGATAAGGCCTTCTCTCGGCTGAGAGACCTCACAAAGAATGGGGGGGTCGTTGTTCTCGAAACGGGCGATACGAAGGGTTTCTGGCCCGCTCACTTCGGTGTCGAGAGATGGTGGTATGTACATCGCTTCCCCCACAATATTTTTTGGTCTGTGGGATCGTTGACCAAAATAGCTCGAAGATATGGATTCAATGTGGTCAGCGTCCACAGGAAACGGAACAAAGACGTGCAGCGGCTGTCACTGCGCGGCCAGACAGCCGCCGTTATCAAGTCGTTCATCTATGGTCTCTCTCCGGCCCTCTATCGTCGGTTGTTGGGGCGGGTCGGAACAGGCGTTATGCACCCGCGTAACGTGATTGGTAAGGATCATATGCGGGTAGTCTTGAAAGTAAACAAGAGTGGTATGGCTAGCGCGTGATCATCTCCGTCGGCGGAGAGTAGACTTGAGTTCTTGATTTATGAAAAGTCTGCTGGGACAGATTGGTCGTAAGTGCCTGCGGCTTCCCCTGCTTTTTGTTGGGTACGTTTTCTGCAAATGGCATGGGATCGGTTGGGATAGCACGTGGACCTTTCGAGGACGGCCAGTGATTCGAAAGGTGCCCGGTGCGGCCATCCACATTGGCCGCAATGTGGTATTCACGAGTAAATGCAGGCGCAATTCCTGGGGGCTGATCCAGCCCGTGGTCCTCATGGCTCGGCGCAAGGGGGCTTCCATCGTGATTGGAGACGATACGGGGCTTTCCGGTTGTACGATCACCGCGATCGAACGTATTGAGATTGGAAGAGGAGTCCTGGTCGGCTCTGGTGTCATCGTCGCTGACAACGACGCCCATTCGTTGCGACCGGGAAACCGGCTCTATGGTGACGATATTGAGAGCAAGCCCGTTTCGATTGGCAATGGCGTGCTTCTCGGGGCCCGAGCGATCGTCTTGAAGGGAGTGACGATCGGCGATCATGCGGTCGTGGGGGCGGCAAGCGTCGTCACCCGAGACGTACCTGCATATGCCATCGTGGCAGGCAATCCAGCCAGGTTCGTTCGGGATTGTAGAGAGTAGTGGCCACAAAAGGCACAGGGACATGGAACAGGATGTGATTGTCGATATCGTTGTGCCAGTCTATGAGAGAGCCGAAGAGGTCCATCGGTTCATAAGGCAATTCCTATCGCAAACATTTGATCGATTTCGACTCATCGTGATTGATCATGGCAGAATACACGTCGATTACTCGATGTTCTGCGACTCGCGATTGGCGGTACTGCAGGAAAGCTCCGAACTGTGGTGGACGGGAGCCGTAAACAGAGGGATCGAATTTGCGCTGCGCCAAACGCCGCCAAGCTGCTTCCTCCTGATAATCAATGATGACGTCCGAGTAGCGACGACGTATCTTCAATCGCTGGTGTGCCTGGCCACTGATTGGCCCAATGCGATCATTGGCAGCCTCTCCGTTGATGAAGCTACGGGTGAGGTACTGAGCGCTGGGTTTTTGCTTAACAGGCTCACTGCGAATTTCGTTCCAAATTACTATCGATGTCCTCTGGACGAGATCCCTGATGGTTGCCTGCCAAGCGATATCTTGCCCGGACGAGGAATGCTGGTACCGAGAGGCGTGTTCGAGCGGATCGGCCTCTTTCTCGAAACAACTCTCCCGCACTACGGTGCTGACAACGAATTCAGCTATAGAGCCAAGAAGGCGGGCTATCGTCTTTGGGTATCGAAGAAGTGTGTCGTGGAAACGCGCCGCGCGGTATCTCTCGTGCCGAGCCGGCGCAAGTGGCGCGTCGCGCGCGATTGTCTTTGGGGACAACGATCCAAGGGAAACCTCCCCATGCTGCGTGCTCTGTCGCGCTGTTATTTCCGCCCGCCGTATGACCTGTACTATTTTCTCGTCAATGCCGCGCGGAAGGTCCTCTCAACCGCCAAATACTGTCTCCGTTAACTATAGCTGCACCTCATGGCTGTTATGAGCTGTTCTCTGCTCTCCCACCGGTTTGGTAGCGAGTGTCAGAAGGTCCTGTTCCCTCCAGACCGCCCGCGACTGAGCAACAATGCTTTTGTCTATGCCGTTCTGTGGATATCCGTCCTGAGACCTTACCCGGCGGTGCTTGTAGATCGCAGCTTCGGCGCCAGTAGAATTCTGGACTTGATCACCGTTGCGTTTCTACTCCTTTTCTTCATGAGCAGGCTGGCATTCAACGCGAGACTCGTCTTTCCTCGTGGTCTTGCCCTGCCCGCGCTGGTCTTCGTCACACTTTCCGTATCACTGCCGTTGGCATTCTGGAATTCATTCGTCCTTCATGACGAACCGACAGGCACACGAGATTTCTTTGAACTTTTCCGATTCCCACTTATGCTCGTCACGTTGGTCTTCCTTGCGCAAATGAAAGTGAACGACGCCGGTATCGCGAGTTTCCTGGAAAGGGGCTATGTTATCCCCTTCTGGATCGTCGCTCTTCTTTGCCTCGCGGAGATTGCACATATCCCTGTCATCTCGGAGATGAAATCCCTTTTGTGGGGACAGTCGAAAAACAACATCGCCTTTTCGGTGAATTACTTTCGGATATCGGGTACACTGGAGAACCCCAACTGGTTCTCCCTGTACCTCAACATGATCTTGGGCGTGTTCCTGTTCTTTCGAACCAAGACTTGGAGCACGGTTGGCGGCATCTTGACGTGCGTGTGCCTGATCGCTCTGACGGGATCGCTGACCGGGATGGCGGGGTTGGCGTTTCTGATGGTCGTCTGCTTTCTCGTGAACCTTCGGAGAATGGTGCAACGCCCACTCGGCGGAATGGTACGCCTGTTTCTCGTGATAGCCCTTATCGTCGTCGCCGTGTCCGGCATCCAACAAATAGGTAACACCCGGGTTGTCAAGCGGCTAACCCTGATTAGCTCTCGAGGGATCTTGAATGTAGAGAGTGCGAACATAAGAGTGTCCCAGGCCTTGTCTCTGGTTGAGAGGTACATTGCCGAGCCTCGGCTGCTGGGCTTTGGTCCCTCGAAGTACTTCATCGCCGACGTGATTGACAACCAATACGTTGAGTATCTGATGAGATATGGCATCGTGGGCCTCACCTTGCTGATGATGAACTATGGATACTATTGCGCGGCAGCCCTCTCCCTGTCGCGGCGCTCGACAGGTGGACCTGTCAAGAACTACCCGATTCTTGTCTGCGCCGTGACGTTGCTGCTTCTTGTCTATCTCATCGCCGGGCAGTTTGGGGACATACCTCGATTGTCCCTTGTATATCTCGGTTTGGTCGTGCCGCTCTTCAAACTGGCGCAGCAGGATCGGCGTGGGCAGATCACGGTGTGCTGCCGCGATTCAGCGTCATCCCTGCCAGAGACGGCTACATGCACCCACGGGACAAGCGAGGATTTGTCAAGGCAGATTGGAGCGAATTCCGGAAAGGATGCAGCAGGATATGTTGATTGACTATGTCATGCCCTACGCGCTGAGGAGGAGCGAAGGCAAAGCCGATAGCGTAACATGCAAACTGCGATATCTTGCGGAGTTGAGGCCGGAATGCCAGTTCCGGTTGTTCGCACCGTATTGCGACTACAGACCTTCCCTGCCCAGCAATGTCAGAGTGATTAGTCAGAGTCGCTTGGTCATAAGAATCCTGCAGGAGTTCTATTTGAACGCGGTGTATATCTATCATCTCCTGCGAAGGAAGCCGCAGTGTCTTGTCGTCAGACCCGATGCGCTCTTCGTGGGGCACATACTAGCCAGACTACTCCGCGTGCGCATCGTGCTTAATATTCACGCCTACGTGAAGGAGGAATGCAAGTACGTCTACAGAGGTGCCATCGGCGCATTCTACATAAGCATTGTACATGCCATCTTCCGCCTGTCTCTCAAGATAGCCGATGGCGTTGTGTTCAATCATCCCGACCTGCAAAAGTATGTGGTTGATACCCATTCCTACCATCGGTATGCAGAGACCATCTACAACGGTGCCAATACCGAAAGATTCTTTCCTGTGGACAAGCAAAAGGCCAGGCAGGCATTATCGCTCCCTGCGGACAAGAAGATTCTACTGTTCCTTGGAAGTGTCGCAAGATGGCATGGGGTGGATTACCTCATCGAAATTGCATCGCTGTTGCAGGCAAGATCGGAGAACATCCTCCTGTACATCGTTGGTGGGCAGCCAGCCACGGAGCGACATATCGACGCCCTTGCTGCTCGTGCACCTGCGAATGTTGTCTTCACGGGCAAGGTGGGCATTGATGAAGCCAACCTCTACGTCAATGCGGCCGATGTCTGTCTGCTTCCCGTCAAGAAGATAAGGGTTAGTCCGGGCAGCCCGCGCAAACTATTCGACTATGTTGCCGCAGGCAGGCCCGTTATCACGCAAGAGGGAACGATCGGCTATTCCGATCTGGTTGAATCCTACGGGCTGGGGTATGTTCTGGACTTTACCAACGCCGCCAGGGCCGCCAGTCTGATCCAAAATATTCTTGCCCATTGTGACGAGAAGTACTACGTAGTGCACAACAGAGAAGTATCGCTAATCCATCTCAGTTGGCGTAATGTTGCCGCCCAGTGGAGCTCCTTCCTGGACAAGGTGTGTGCACTGAGCCTGCCTGTCCCGCGAGCCGTCGGAGCCTGACCCAGTTCGCTATCTCCGTGCCACGCTGTGGCCACCGCGCCGTCTCCATCCAGAAAGCTGAGGCCCTTCGAGTGATCATTGTCTTCATACACCATCCCGTGAGCGCCAAGAAATTGGTGGAACCCATCGTCCGGGTGCTGATTTCTCACGGGCTGAAAGCAGAGTTATGGATTGAAAACAGAGAGCCGCTGGCGCACTTTATCTCCGCGATTACCTGCCCCAAAAGGTTCCGCTTGTTTGATCTGTCAGCCAATCCCTTTGTTGTGTTGACGAGGGTGGTCAGGTTGGCTAAGGACTTCGTAAGACTGAAGCCCAGAGCCATCCACGCCAATCAATCGCGCGCGGCGTTTGTCCCCCTTTTCGCCGGATGGATTGCAGGAGTACCTACGCGGATCTATCACAATCGCGGAACGCCCTACCTTGGGTATCGTGGTGTGTTACGCGCCCTGCTCTGGTTCCTCGAATTTCTCAATTGTCATTTTGCCACGCATGTCATTACGGTCTCGCACTCAATTCGCAGGCAGATGATTCGTGCCCGCATTGTGGCGGAAGCGAAATGCGAAGTCTTGGGAGAGGGCTCATCCTGTGGCATTGACTTGTCCCAATTTTCCCCGGCAGATTTTGACGAGCGGCGTAAGGTCGAAGCCAGACACGCGCTCGGACTTGCTCCCGACGCCTACGTCGTCTTATATGTCGGACGTCCGGTGAAGAGAAAGGGCTTCCATGCTCTGTTGAAGGCATGGCAGTCCTTCAACTCACATAGCGAGGACGAGATCCTTCTGATTGCAGGCTGTACCGCAGAAGACGTGATTCAGGCAGCCGGGTCTTCGGCGAAGAACGTGATGGCTTTGGGCTATGTGCAGGATTTGCGTCCCTGCTATGCAGCGTGCGACGTTGTGGCCTTGCCAAGCTGGCACGAGGGTCTTCCCTATGCTTTGTTGGAGGGGGCCGCTGCGGCACGAGCTCTGGTCGGCAGTAACGTTCCGGGCATTGATTCCATCATCATGAGGGGTCGCAACGGGCTGCTCGTTCCGCCCAATGATGTAGGTGCTTTGGCGGAAGCGCTTCTCGCGTTGAAAGGGAATATCGCTTTGCGCGAACGCATGGGGCAAGCCTCGCGCCGATACGTCGAGCAGTGTTTCGACCGCAGGGACTTTGAGCGACTCCTCATTGACTTCTACCATCGAGCCGGTCTTATGGCTGAGGTAGGACGGACCCCGTCGGCCCAGGCGGCTCGTTGCTGAGAGAAAGAGAGAAAGCGTAATGGGTATGATCCTGTCAGTTCATCCCCGCCGGTGCCGTCGTGATCCACTCTCCCGGTGTCCCGCTGTCCACGCAGAGCCATGCCGACGAACCCTCGGGGGTTGCGGCTGTGCCCCGACAGATATCTCCTTTCACAAACGACCCGGTTACGGGGGCTCTCAGGTTGCGGAAGATGCCGTGCCCATCTCTGATCTCTATGCCAACGACATTCAGGTCGGATGAGACCATGTGACCGGCCGTGGTGGCAATGCCGATCGAACGGGATGCATCTGCAAGCCCATCCGTGCGATTTTCGAAGAACTGCTTCACGCCCGTCGCGTAGATACCCCGACAGCCATTGTAGACGGAGTTGCCGACAACAATTGCTGTGTCGCTGGCATCCTCGCTGCCCACGAGTATAGAGTATCCAGAACGGGGCGGCAGTGAATGCCGGACCGAGTTATTCTTCACCGCGGGGCCCAGCCCGCTCACGCAGATTCGTTCGTGGTCGTCTCCCGCTTCGACTTGGTTTCCGACGACCCAACTCTCAGTGGTATCCCGCGCATAAATACCGCCCTGGCCACGGGTCCCATTGACAAGGGCGTTATTAAGGATCTGTGGCCGCACGGCTCGGTTGAAGATGAGCAGTCCCCGAATGGTACAATCCCGGACGACCGAATCCGTGGAACCCTCCAGATTGATCTCGTTGTATCCGTTGCCCCCATCGGTGGAACAGGCAAGGATCTTGTTTCGATAGCATCCCGCCTTGCCATTGCTCGTTATCACAAAACCGCTCCGTGCGTTGCGGTTGGCCATACATCCTTTGAACATGTTGTCTGTGTGCGGATGCCCAACGTAGAATCCATCCCCTGTACCCCGGGCACCGGGATTCATGCCATTGCTCGCGGAGTTGCAGTCGACGAAATAACTGCAGCTGCCGTCCGCACGAAATCCCTGTCCATAGTTGTGGATACTTGTCACGTGATCGATCACACAGTCATCCGCGGCGACAAGTCCGTGGTCTCCCTTGCCGGGCGATCCCGTGGCAGACACCTTGTTTCCGTCCAAACAGATACCGCACACCACACCGTGACTCCCGAGCAAGAGTAAGCCAGTCCCCGAGAAGGACCTGCGCTTGATGGTGGATGTGTTGCCACTGCCGACAATGGTGACCTTTTCGATTCCACGGCAATCCACAACGGTTGCCAGGTAGGTCCCAGAGGGAAAATAGACAATCCCGCCGCCTATTCCCTTCACCTCTTCGATGACGGTTTGAATCACCGCTGTATCATCCGTCACGCCATCCCCGACGGCCCCCCACGATCGCACATCGATCACACGTTCCTGCTGCATACGCTGCGCTGCCGCCAGGGCGCTCGGAGAATTAAGTCTTGCCTGTGCGTGTGGAGTCGAGTCGCTGCGAGCTCCGGTGAGATTCTGCAAGAACGACAAGCCGAGCAAGGCGACAAAACAGGTGCCGACGATTGTTGCACTGCGACGAGTCATTGCACTCACTTCTTCCTGACGATTGTCTTACTCCACGTTTGCAGCATTTCCTCATGTCTGCTCAGTGTTCACCGTCTGCTGGTATACCGACCGGACTCTCCTACCGGACACGTCGTCCGAGTTTGCAGGAGAGTATCCCCAGCAGGGTCAGGTTTGTCGAGTAATAAATTCCTTCGACGTCACCGACGGGGCCGGCGGTCTTTTCCGAAACGCCAGGATTTCCCTTGACAAGAAATTGGTGCGTCTGTAAGATAGTAGAACAACAGAATAGGGGAGGGTCGAAACGGCGGGCGGCCGGCCCAAAGGCCGCAGCCAGTCGCCTTTAGATTGATGATTTATGATTGATGATTGCTGATTTGGGTTGGAAGACTGTGGTAAGAACAAAGCCAATTGGCGAAGGGATCAGGTTTCGGGGATCGGGGGTCGGCAAGATGACATCCGAGACCCGACCCACGACCCCTGGACTTTCGTGCGAAACGAAGCCAATTTGCCGGGCGCGCCCGGAAACGGGCGCAGCGCGGCCGGGCGGGGGACGGCGCCGCCGGGGATCGATTATGCGAAACAAAGCCAAAAGGCGGGAGCCGGGGGTCGGTAGCCTTTAGATTGATGATTGATGATTGATGATTGCTGATTTGGGTTGGACGCCTGCGGCGGCATGTCCTCATCTGCACTACTAACCCGTAACAACTGAAAAGCATTTCCAGATAATTGTGGTGGCTTGATGCAAGTCCGGACCAGATAAGAAGATAGGAACCACGAATGGCACGAATCACCCAGCGCGGCTTCGCTGCGCTCGGCCGCAACCAAAACTTGCTCGCGCCAAGACGCCAAGAGCGCCAAGAAGAGAAGACGGGTGACAGAAGACAGAGGACGGCGAACCCATGAATCCTTGGCGATCTCTGCGTCTTTGCGAGAGACATAAGCATTTGTGTTCTCAGGCTTTACAGCATCGTCGCGGGGAAATTTGCGCAAGAAAACAAGATTCTGACAAGTAGTAATACGAATGAACGAGCAGCGCCGAGCAGGTCGAATTCGTGTGATTAGTGTGATTGGTGGTTAAAAGACAGTCTGGTTCCGGCCGAAGGCCGGGCTGGGTCTATCCGCGTTCATCTGCGGTTGAAAGGGTGTTGATAGTCGGAAGGCGAAATGTGCGAAACAAAGCCAATTGGAACAGGAGAGACACCCATCATTCCACTATTCCATCATTCCAGTATTCCAACCTCACGCCTATCGTGCGAAACGAAGCCAATTGCCCGAAGCGGGGCACCGAGGCGGTGTCTCGATTGCGGATTGCGGATTGAAGACAGACCTGCGACCGGCCCGGCGGCCTGCGGCCCCGGACCTGCACGGGCCCATTGTACAAACGAAGCCAATTTGCCCCCCGCGCCCAAAGATGGGCGCAGGCGGGCATAGCGGAGAGGTGAAATCGTGCGAAACAAAGCCAATTCCGGGAGGGGCTGGATTGGCGGTAAGACCTTTGTAAGAAAGGGGTTATGACGCGCCATGCCTGCGTCCTGGTCCCGGCGAAACAAAGCCAATTTCCTGGGCGGCCGCAAAAGGGGCCTCCGCTTTTTTTCAGGAGCCGTCCGTATTTTACCGATAGATAAAGGACCGACAGTCAGTTCGTTTCAGATGGAGGATTTTGGGCTTGAGGCTGATCGAGCTTCTTCTATAATGACACCCTGCGGTGAGATGGTTGGGTAACTGGGACTCGCCGTGTACGAGGGCCCCTCTCCGCGAGAGGGGGGGAAGTACGGGCAGGGTAGGGCCTAGACATGGAACAGGTAGCGCGTGTTCGTGGTATGGATACGAAGCAAGCGACGGCGCGGATTGACGGTGGAGTAGTACAAGGACGTCTCTCGCCCCTGCACCTCCACATGGGCCATTCCGCTGCGATGAAGACGCCACAGCCGGATCTCAGCGCCGCTGCGCGCGTGGTTGTCCGGAGGTCGAGGGCAGGCGAGTTCCTGATCCGGCTCTTGGACATCGGCGGCTCACTGGCGATTCTTGCCGTGTCTCTGCCAGTCATGATGGTCTCGGCTCTCTTGATCAAGATCACCTCACGCGGCCCGGTCTTCTACCGGCAGGAAAGGGTCGGTCAAGGTGGCCGGCTCTTTACGCTGTGCAAGTTTCGCACGATGATCAACGACGCAGAGAAGCACGTCGGCCCCGTTTTGGCGACGAAAGACGATGATCGCGTTACGCCCGTGGGCCGCATCTTGCGGCAGATGCGAATTGATGAGCTGCCTCAGATCTATAACATCCTGCGGGGCGACATGAGTCTGGTGGGTCCCCGGCCGGAAAGACCCTTCTTTGTTGTGCGGCACAAAGCCCTGCAGGGCGTGCGATTGGCCGTTAAGCCCGGGCTGACCGGCTTGGCGCAGGTGAGAAGTCTTTACGATCTCAAACCGGCTCACAAGGCCAGGTATGACCATTTGTACGTTCAGAACCGGTCGGTGCTTCTGAATATCCGTATCCTTCTCCAAACAATCCCAGCACTGTTCACCAAGAAAGGCTGGTAGCCGAGTTGCCGATTGCCGGCCCTCGGTTGGTGAGAGGGTATCCTGAAGTAGGCTGAACACGGGCGATCGCTATCATCCACCACTCCGGGCCACGCCTCCGGATAGCTCCACGATTTGCCCCCGGCCTGTTCGTTCGCCAGGTCCGCCACGTAACGAAATCCGATGGTGCTGCAGCGGTCCAGGCCCGGCCACAGCAAGAGAAACTTGGCGGCGAAGTCACAAGGATGGGCCCCGTTTGCATTCTGTGAAGGGTGGGGGCAAAAGTGCGGCGGGTGGCGGACCAGAACTGCGGCACCCCGGCTCCACGTGCTCCGCCTGACACGGGATGTCAACGGGCTCCCTATTCAATGCTTCGATCTATCCTCAAGTGCCGGTTCCTCCGGATCGGCCGGCTCCATTTCTGACGCTCTGGACTCTGTGCGTTGGAGCCTGCGTTTGGGTTCCCGCAGCCGGTAGCTGGGACCGTTGGCTTCGAGGATGTGCACCTGATGGATCAAGCGAGCTGGCGCAGCAAGGCCCAGGGCGCTGGTCAGATGGGTTTTGCCGGTTCCGCTATTGCCGACAATCAGCACGTTCTCGTGGCGGTCCAGATACCCACGAACCATCAGCTCTCGTATGACCTTTTCGTTGATCGAAGGCCGGTGGTGAAAAGCGCCCAAAAGGGGGCCAGGAGACGCGCCGAAAAGGGGGCCACCTAAGCCATAAATAATAGCGTCCGATGTGACGCTGTCAACAGATCTGCCCCCCTCACGCCCGGGGGTGGGCAATTCGCGAGTCCTTATTGCTGTTTGTCCTTGCCCTTCTCCAGGCTCGACTTGAGCCGATAGCTGTCGCCCACGATCTCCAGGATGTGCACATGGTGCGTCAGCCGGTCCAACAGGCCGCCGGCCAACCGTTCATCGTTCGCCAATACCTGGGGCCAATCCGCAAAGGGCAGATTCGTCGTCACGATCAGGCTGGTCTGTTCGTAACACTGGCTGAAGAAGCCGAACAGGTGCTCGGCCCCCATTCGATCCAGAGGCAGATAACCGAGTTCATCCACAATGACCAGATCGCACCGCCGGATCGTCTTTTCCAGTTTCAGGATCGTCCGTTCCTGACGAGCCTCGAGGTACGTGTTGACCAGCCGTGCGGCCGTGAAGAACTTCACCGCATAGCCCCGTTGACAGGCCTCGCGACCGAAGGCAATCGCCAAGTGCGTCTTGCCCGTCCCGGGTGGGCCGCTGATCACGAGATTGGTCTTGCTCTCGAGGAAGTGGCAGCGTGC
>CAYHAJ010000027.1:0-3439 GCA_964354535.1 uncultured Pirellulales bacterium | reverse complement strand
CGTGCGACACCTTATAATGCGGCGGCCACTCGCGCGTGATGACCGGATTGGCAGAGTACTCCCGCCACGGCCCTGATAGCGCATCCGCGTAGGCGAGGCAGATGCCGCCTGGCGCGTTGTGCGGAGCGTAGTACAGATAATAGCGTCCGAGCGGCTGGGTGAAGTACTTGTGGGCCTCAACCACGCTGGGATAGATGACATCATCGCTGGGGTTGTACCGCAGATCCCGATAGTCCAGCACGACCCCGTGGTGCCGAAAGACCGGCAGGCCCAGCGCCGGTGCCACAGACCCCGCCCGAACTGAAGAAGACAAGTAGCCGCAAAGAACGCAAAAGATCGCAAAAAGAAGGGTAAGAAGCGGAGGTGGGCCGTCCGATTCGGGCTGATGCAAAACCTTCGACATGACAAACTTGCGAATCTGAAACTTGGGCGCACCGAAGTTGACGAGGACCCCATGTTCCAGGCGTGCCGAACGCAGATAACCAAGCGTCTGGGCGACATGATCGTCAATGATGGCCTTGGCAGCCTTGACCTCAACGATTAGACGCCCTTCTATCAGGATGTCAGCGACATACTCGCCGAGGATCGTGCCATCCTCGTCGTGCACGGTCAACGGTTTCTGCTGCTCGACCGACATGCCTCGTTTTCGCAGCCGATGGACGAGAGCATTTTCGTAGATCTTCTCCAAATGACCGGGGCCGTGATAACAATGGATGGCATACCCCGTCTCTCGAACAATGTCGGTCAGTTCAAATATGCGATCTCTCATGGTTCTCCACTCCTAAATTCATCACTGCGAGAGAATATGTATTCGACTGCATGCTCTTCTTTTTGCGACTTCTTGCGTTTTTTGCGGCTATTTCGCCTTTTCCTGTTTCTTCTCGGCCGGATCAGTGGTTGGCAATTCGCTTGTCTACAATGTCTATATTGCCCGTGAAGCCGGGGCCGCCGGCGGCCACGTAGCCATGACTGGCACCTGATTCATCGGGACTGATCCAAAATGCGTAAAGGCGGCTACCGGTCAGATGGAAACGCAGCCGCACTTTCTTGCCCGCTACGGCCGAGAGGTCCGAGGCACCAGACCAGCGCACCGGCGCGAGTGTGTTGTCGCCTCGGACCGGCACGCAGTTGTCTCGCGTGAAGGGCGAGATGGGAACGCCCTTCTCATCGAGGATTTCGACGCGAAGGTCGCCTTGCGGGGCAGCGAGGTTCACGAAGGCGTGTTTGCCTTGGAAGGTCACGGGCCGGGTGGTCAGCGTGCCGCCGGAGGCATCGGCGTCCATAGAGGCAAAGCCGTCGCGCCGCAACGTAGCCAATCCCGCCACGCGGCCGTTGCCCCGCGCGCTGACGTAGAAGTAAAGCTGGTCGCCCATGACCAGACAGCCCCCCGCAGCCGATTGCACGTTCGCGTAGTTCCACGCACCCGGTGTCTCCGAGACGGGACAGAACGGCCGTCGGTCCGGCCGGGTCCAGTGAAAGCCATCCCGGCTGAAGCCGATGCAGACTTCGTTCGGCTTTTCTCGTGGTCCGGGCTGGCCCCGCCAGATCGTAAAGAGGCCCAGCAGCAGACTCTCGTAGCCGACAGCGTCGAGGTTATAGAGCTGCGGGTCGATCTTGTAGTCGGGTCGCGCGGGGTCGAGGGTATCGGAGCCAATCCAGAAAGGCGCGTAGTCCGGCTGGCCCGGCGAACGCCAGTAGGGTCCTTTCTCCATGTCCCGCACCTCCCAGTACCGCCGGGCCCGAGGCTGGCCCCAGCCGTGCCGGCAGCTCATTATCCACAGCTTGCGGAACGGGTTCCAGAAGAAGGTGCTGCGGTCGCCCCAGTCGCCCGTGTAGCCTGCTTGCCGCCAGTCGATCCCATTCGCGGAGAAGTAGATCCAGCCCCGACAGCGATTATCCGCGACCACCGAGCGAGTCATCTTGTACCGCTTCACCGCGTCTTTCTCCTCCAGATCGAGCCAGACGCACTGCGAATCGGTGTTGCCCTCCAGCACCAAACGCCCTGACTCCCAGTGAATCCCGTCTTTCGAGGTCGTGTACCCGGTGCCGCCGCCGTGGTGGTACCACATTTTGATGAGCTGGTCCCGCGGGTCCCAGAACACCCCGCCGCTGAATGGCATCCCACCGGTGAAGACCGGGTTGGCCGAATGGTACTTGGCGAGGTGGTACGTGCGTTTGAGCGTCGTTTCCTCGATGAGGAAGTCATCCACAAAGAGCTGCCGCCCGACATCGATGGGAATGACCGCCGGCGGATGGGCCAGATATGGCGGCTCCGCCAGCGGCTTGCGCGCCTTGATGTCCTCCCACTCGACCTTCGGCGGCCACGCCTCCGGCAAAACAATGCCGTTGTACAGAACCTCCCTGCTCTCTGCCTCCGCGGTTCCCAGCGTCAGACAGACCACACACACAGCGACTGGAAAGCAAGCCCATATCCACCGTGCCCCGAATCCGACCACATACCGCATGGCTCATTCCCCTTTCCGACCGGGTCCTCGTGATACTCTCAAGCGAACGCCCGCCCGGCATTATATAGCAGATCGCTTCTGTAGCTGAATACTCTGGTCCTTGTGTGGTCCATCGTTGGCTCAGAGAGAAGCGGAGCAATGTCCCCCGGCAAAGCGAGTCACGTATTGGACATCTTCCCAAATTGTTGACTTCCCGCTTCGGTCAGGCTATGATCTTTCGGTAGTCAAAGGAGGCCCGGACCTCGGGAGTGCATGAGTCTTGAAACAGAGATTTGGTCGCGGCAGGAGCGATGTCACGGGGGACTTGAAGAATGGCCAATTCATATCTGGATCTGGCAACTGAGGTGCTGAAGACAGCCAAACAACCGCTGACATATCAGGAGATATGGGAAGCGGCCAAGACGTCAGGTCTTTCGGCTCAGACCAAAACATCAGGAAAGACACCGTGGCAGAGCCTTGGGGCTCAACTGTACGTCGAGGTGCGAGACAATCCAGAGTCACAGTTCATCAAGGTCGGCAAGAGGCCAGCCAGGTTCTTTCTCAAGGACCGCCAGTCGGAGGTTCCCAGTGATCTGGCATCCGAGATCGACAAAGGGGAGGCGAAGAGGACAACCATGACGCCGAAGTTCAAGGAGAGGGACCTGCATCCCCTGCTTGCCTATTTCGCATACGCGAACCCCTCCTTTAACCGTGGCCGGTCGATCCACACCAAGACGATCCTGCATGAGAAGTCGGTAAAGCAGGGGTACAATGAATGGGTCCACCCTGACATGGTCGGATTTTATCTCCCCATTGAGGACTGGCGTCCAGAAGTCATCGAGTTCAACCGGCTGTCAGACAACAACTCCATTCGTCTCTTCTCCTTCGAGATCAAGAAGGCGCTCAGCAAGACAAACTACCGGGAATCCTACTTCCAAGCCGTCTCCAACTCATCTTGGGCGCATGAAGGATATCTTGTCGCCGCGGAGGTTCTG
>CAYHAJ010000026.1:0-4589 GCA_964354535.1 uncultured Pirellulales bacterium | reverse complement strand
TTCTACACACGTCATCTGGTTTGTTTCCCGCGCACCTCTCAGGCTCCCACAGCCATCCTGCTCATTTCCAACTCGCCAGACGTGTCCGGCCCGTAAAAGGCTCCAACTCATTCGTCGCAGCTTCGTCAGGGGTACTTCTCTGGGGGGATATTGTGACGAGAGCGTGTAAGCTATGCAAGGGAGAAACGAGGGGAACTCCGCGGACATTCGTAGTCTCGTATGGGCTGTGCCAGCCCTACGAAGGCCTTCACCTCCCTTGTTGACATACAGCGACGAGGGGCTCTATTGTGGGGGACACTGACAAACGCACGGTCACAAATACAGGAGTGTGGAGTCATGCAGAAAGAAGAAGCGATCCGCGAAGCACTGGCACTGGCCAACAGGTCCGGCATTGTCATGCTGGGGACCAATGGCGACGACGGCTATCCCAATATCAAAGCCATGATCAAAATGGAAAACGAAGGTCTGAATCGAATCTGGCTCAGCACCAACACTTCATCGAAGAGGGTCAATCAGCTTGTCCGAGATTCGAAGGCGTGTATCTACTTCGTTGACTTCGAGAAATGGATGGGCTTGATGCTGGTCGGGGAGGTCGCGGTGCTTCGGGATCTGGAGTCCAGACAGCGCCTGTGGCGCGACGGATTTGAAAAGTACTATCCTTTGGGGATGGCCGATCCGGACTATTGTGTGCTGCGCTTCACCGCCCGGTGGGGAAACTACTACCACGCTTTGTCCAATGTCACCTTTGAGTGCTGACGTACGTGTCCGATTGATGCTCCAGCTTGGAGACGGCCACTTGGTTCAGGTGGAGCCGGCTGCGCCGGAGGACTCTCCACCCGCCTGAAGGTGGTACTCCGAACGGCCTTGGGCTTCTGTTTGGACATTGGGTCATTGGAGCTTGGAATCTGTTTGGGATTTGGGATTTGGTGCTTGGGATTTGCGCTGTCTCCAAGTGGTAGCCGACCGGATTCCTGCTGGGGGAGGAATGACAGACCGCGGGTTGGTTACTTCACGATATGCGTGTGGGCGGCGTCGAAGATGCGGACGCCGCCGCGGTCGAGCTGGAGGATGAGGCCCTTTTCCGGGTCCACACCGATGCAGTTGCCGGTGAAGCGTCGCTTGTTGCAGGACAGGGTGACGCGTTGGCCCCGTTGCGTGCTCAAGCGGCTCCACGTGTCGATCACCTGCTGACCGTTGCGCTCGGCGGCCCGCAGCCAATGGTCCAGAGACGTGAGGACTCTCTTGGCCACGGTCACCCGCAGGCACCGGGACCCGCTGACGAGA
Source organism: uncultured Pirellulales bacterium (assembly GCA_964354535.1). GTDB lineage: Bacteria > Planctomycetota > Phycisphaerae > Sedimentisphaerales > Anaerobacaceae > PLanc-01. The sequence continues at coordinate 3,305 of CAYHAJ010000026.1, read as the reverse complement.
TCCAGGCTCGTGGCCGTTGTCCGGAGATCGGGCGGAAAGCTCTCCGGCGTCTGGTGGCAGTTCATGCCAATGCCGATGATGTAGATGAGACAGTTTGAAGTTTGAAGTTTGAAGTTTGAAGACTTCACGCCTGAGACTTCACACTTCAAACTGCCTCTTGTCTTCTGGACTTTCGATTCCACGAGAATCCCGGCGACCTTTTTCCCGCCGAGCAGAACATCGTTCGGCCACTTGATGCCGGCCTGGTAACCACCGACCTGTCCGATCGCCTCCGCCACAGCCACCGCGCACGTCAACGACAGCAACTCATTGCTGATGTCGCAATCGACCAGGGCCACGGAGAACAGCAGGCTCTGTTCGCGGCCGCCGTACCATTGTGCCCCGGTGCGACCACGGCCCGCCGTCTGCTCCTCGGCAAAGACCACGACGCCGTCGTTCTCCGGATTCCGAGCGTATTCCGCGGCGATGTCGTTGGTGCTGGAAGTGCGGTCGTACACGAGCACCTTGCGGCCGATTCGTCTTGTCTTGAGGTTGGCCTGGATAAGGTCCGGGTCCAACCGGTCGTCACTGGCCATAGGCACGAAGCAAGAAACCAAACTCGAAATTCGAATTTCGACAACCCGGTTGCCCCGCTTCGGGCAATCCGAAACAAATCCAAAATTCAAAGCGCAAATGACCGAAACGCTGGCGCACGGCCGTGGCCTCGTATGTCATTGCGAGCGGAGCGAAGCAATCTCCCATTCCACGGATTGAGATTGCTTCGTCGCTGCGCTCCTCGCAATGACATGTTTCGGGTTCTGGACATTCGAATTTGTTTCGAATGGCCCGAACGACCCGGGGCAACAGGCGTCCGCCTCCGGCGGACTTGTCGGATTTCCCGCGCTGGCGGGTCTATCGGTCGAGGCCGATATCCACGGCGGCGGCCGAGTGCGTGATGGCGCCGACCGCGATCCGGTCCACGCCGCACTGCGCGATCTCCGCGACGTTGTTCAGCGTGATATTGCCGGAGGCTTCCAGCAGCGGTCGTTTGTTCTTGCCGCGCATCGCGTCGCGCATCTCGACCGCGTGCTTGAGCTGCCACTGGCCCATGTTGTCCAGCAGAACGATGTCCACGCCGGGGATCTTCAGGACATGGTTCAACTGGTCGTCCACGTGGTCCACCTCGACGGCTACGAACTGGAGTCCCTTGACTTTCTTGGCGTCTGTGACCAGCCGTTGCAGCCGTTCGGCGAAATCGCTGCCCAGTTCCGCGAGATGGTTGTCCTTGACCAGAACGCCATCGTATAGGCCGATGCGGTGGTTGTACCCGCCGCCGCACCGGACGGCGTATTTCTCCAGCAGCCGCCAGCCGGGGAGCGTCTTGCGCGTGTCGTAGATCTTGGCCTTGGTCCCTTTGACGGCCCGGACGTACCGGCTTGTCGTGGTGGCAATGCCGCTCAGCCGTTGGAGAAAGTTCAGCATCACGCGCTCCACGCTGAGCATGGAGCGCAAAGGCCCCTCAATGGTCGCCAGCTTGTTGCCGACGTGGGCCGATTGGCCGTCCCGGAAATAGGCGGTCATCTTCAGCCGCTCGTCGTATTGCCGAAAAATCTCCTCCACGACCGGTAACCCGGCCACCACGATCTCCTCCCGCGAAACCACCTTGGCGCTGGCGCGCGTTCCATCCTGGAAGAGGAGATTCGTCGTCACATCGCCGCTGCCCAGATCTTCCTCCATGGCCATGCGGATCAGCGGTCGCACCTGCTTGATATCCAGTTTCTTCATCGAACGATTCCAACGACTAAGGGGACTACTTCTTCTCCCCTGCGCCGGGTCCTTAGTCTGACCCATTGGCAGTATATCGGCCAAAAGCCGAAGATGATTCCATCACCACACCCACCGACCCACTACTCTGCGCGGCCACGGCACTTCAAACCGTACGGTTGAGATTGCTTCGTCGCTGCGCTCCTCGCAAGGACATGCCCAGGTGTTGTGTGTCATTGCGAAATCATAAATCAAGAATCATAAATCATAGATCACTTGCGCCGGCCCCGGGTCTTGCGGGCGACGTCCTTCTTCGTCCGGCTGCTGGCGATCAACTCGGGCAACTCCTTCAATTCGCGAAGCTGGTCCCGCAGGGCGGCGGCCCGCTCGAAATCGAGGGCTTCGGCGGCTTCGAACATCTCCCGCTCCACCTGGGCGGCCATCTCCACCTGGTCGTACTCGGTTTCATCCAGCCGGATGGCCTCGCGGGCGATATGCTCCGCTTTGATCTGCTCGGTGAGGCTCTTACGAATCTCCTTGCGGATCGTCTCAGGCGTGATCCCATGCTCCTGATTATACGCCAGTTGAATTGTACGGCGGCGATTCGTTTCGTCAATGGCTTTTTGCATCGAGTCAGTAACTCGGTCGGCGTACAGGAAGACCGTGGCGTTGACGTTGCGGGCGGTCCGGCCAATCGTCTGGATCAGGGAGGTTTGGCTCCGCAGGAAGCCTTCTTTGTCCGCGTCCAGGATCGCGACACACGAAACCTCCGGCAGGTCCAGGCCCTCGCGGAGCAGGTTGACGCCAATCAGGACGTCGAATTCGCCCAGCCGCAGATCGCGGAGGATCTCGATCCGTTCCAGCGTTTCGATCTCGCTATGCAAATACCGGCAGCGGAAGCCCCGTTTCGTCACATAATCGGACAATTGTTCGGCCATTCGTTTGGTCAGCGTGGTCACCAGTACTCGCTCTTTGGCAGCGGCCCGCTTCTCGATCTCGCCCAGGAGGTGTTGCACTTGGTTGCCCGCCGGGAAGACGAAGATATCCGGGTCCAGCAGGCCGGTCGGCCGAATGACCTGCTCGACCACTTCATTGTTGCACTTGCCCATCTCGTAGGGGGCAGGCGTCGCGGAGACGAAGACCACCTGGCTCCATAGCTCCTGGAACTCCTCAAATCGCAGCGGCCGGTTGTCCAGTGCGCTGGGCAATCGGAAGCCGTGCTCGACCAGGACCTCTTTGCGGCTGCGGTCGCCGGCCCACATCGCCCGCACCTGCGGCAGCGTCACGTGGGATTCGTCGATGATCAGCAGAAAATCCTTCGGGAAGTAGTCGATGAGCGTGTACGGCCTCGCCCCGGCCGGCAGACCGGACAAATGGCGCGAGTAGTTCTCGATCCCGCTGCAGTAGCCCACCTCCTGGATCATCTCCAGGTCGTACATCGTCCGTGCTTGCAGCCGCTGGGCTTCGAGCAGCTTGCCCTCGCTGCGAAGCTGGCCCAAACGCGATTCGAGCTCGGCCTTGATCCCGTCGACCGCCGAGGCGATTCTCTCGCCCGGTATCAC
>CAYHAJ010000025.1:0-5241 GCA_964354535.1 uncultured Pirellulales bacterium | reverse complement strand
CATCCATCTCCGGCTCCAACGACTGGTACTTGCTCTGAATCCGTGCGATCATCTGTGCATCCTGCATGCAGGTGTTATCACACAATCCCTCAAATCGATCAATAGTAATTTGTGCAAGTTATTTATGCGCGATCACTTACTCGTTCCTCTGGACGCGGACTTTCTCAATCTTGAACTGGCCGAGGGCGGTGGCCATGTTGAAGAAGTCGCCGGGGTCGCCGTTGCCGACGGCCAGGGCGATATGGCCGGGATCGTAGCCGCCGCGACCGCCGCTCTTGAAGGCGGCATCCAAGCCGATCCATTTGCCGTTCTCGCCCCGCTCGTTGGCGCCGACGTAGGCTTGCGTCCAGGCGTGGCCGCCAAAGCCTTGCAGGCCGCCGAACTCCGTGACGTAGGCGACGCCGACAACCACCTGGGCCGGGATGCCGGCTGCGCGGCACAAGGCCGCCGTCAGAACCGCGAATTCCGAACAATCGCCCTGACGGCTTTCGACCACTTCGGCCGCCGAGGCGTAGCCGACGGACAGGCTCTTATTGTCGATGTACTTGGCGACGAAGGACTCGATCCGCTGGGCCGCTTCGGCCGCATCTTTCGTGTCGCCCACCGCCTTGCGGGCCAGCTCCACGATCCGCTTGTCGGCGCTTTGCAGATATCGGGTCGGTTTTGTGGCTTCGAGCAGCTTCGGATCGTTGCCTTGGTAAGGGAATGGGCCGCCTGTCGAGACCTTCGCGGGCTTGATCACCAGAGAGATCCTGCCGTCCGGCAGGCGTTGGGCCGTCTGGTTGTCCGTTGAAGGGATGATGAAGTTGGCGCCCTTGCCCGGATTGAGCGTGTAGGCTATGGAGGAGGCGGAGCCCACGTCCTCGATCGGTACCGGGCTCTTGACGAACATCTTGTCGATCAGATCCAGCACATCGTTGCTGCCCAGGGCGAACTCCTTCGGGCAATCGACCATCTCGACCTGCATCCCCGCGATGGGCACGACACTCTTGAGGGCCTGCATCTGGTCGTCCACGTAGGTGGTGCTGGTGATCTGGCCGGCCCCCGGCATGTTCATGGCGGTCGTCACCTCCGTCAGTTTCACGACCCGGCCCAGCAGGTCCACCGGCTTTTGCTGACCGATGGTCACCTTGGCGCTGAGCGCCTGCATGATCCCCGGGCTGAAGACGTCGACGGTGTATTCCACGCCGGGCTTGAGGCCCTTCTCGAGCGAGAGCAGACGAAGCCCCTCCGACAAGACTGCTCCGGTGGGCCATTGCATCGTGCTCTTCTGTTCCATTCCCAGCGAAGTGCTCACCACATCGACGCCGCCGCTGCTGTTGACGGTCCCGGCGACTTTCATCATCATGGCCCCCAGGTTCTGGACGGACTCGAAGCGCAGGGGTTTGCCCGCGGTCGTCTCGACGCTGGTCTCCTTCATCTGGATCGTCACCGCAATGCCAAGGCGGCTGATCGTGATGGTCACGTCGTCGCTCGTGGTGACCTGGCCGCCCGTTTCGGTCCTCATGTGGACCGCGTGGCCGATCTTCTTACCCTCCATGAAGACCGCCAGGTAATCCGTCTCCGTCGCGGCGAAGGCCGGCGCAGAAATCGCGACAAGCAGGCACAGAGCAACGAAGCATTTTCGTCCAAGCATCGACTGATTCCTTCCACGCCCGAAGGCGTCAATCATAGGTCCCATGAGTCCCATACAGCTTGCCCCCGCGGAGGCGGGGGTCCCATTCTCCTTTTCGATGGGAGCGCCCATTATAAGCGCCACGCCCCTCTTTTTCATCGCAAATCGGCGGCCCTGCCGATAATGATGCCGAAGGGGCACACAGCTCTTCCCGGTTGCCCCACGACGCCCTCAGGCGTAGAATAGCAGTCTTTCAGACGGCGGGGCTTTGGCGCGAGCGCGCGCAGGATGCTGCTCATGACAATGGATGAATTGCTGGCTTTGGTCTCTTCAAATGGGCAAACGGCGGTTCGGATCGACTCCCGCCGCGTGCAGGCAGGCGATGTCTTTGTCGCGATCCGAGGCCCGAACTGCGACGGGCACGATTTCATCGGCCCAGCGGTCGCCAGCGGGGCGAAGTACATCGTTTGCGAGCGCGGCCACACGATCCCGGAGCCATCCGGTCCGGCGGGCAAGCCTGTGCTGGTCCGTGTCGAGAGCCCAGCGGTGGCGGCCGGTCGGCTGGCTCAGGCCGCCCAAGGCAATCCCGCGGCGCAGCTCACGAACCTGGCCGTCACCGGCACCAACGGCAAAACCACGATCACCTTCCTCGTCCGCTCCTGCATCGAGACCGCCGGCAGCAAGTGCGGACTCATGGGCACGGTCGTCTACGACACGGGCTCCGGCACGACGTCCTCGTCTTTGACGACGCCGGACTGCCTTACCATCGCTGACGCACAGCGAAAGATGGTGGAAGGGGGCGCCAGATATATGGTCATCGAGGCCAGCAGCCATGCCCTCTCCCAGGACCGGTTAGCGGGCGTCAACTTCCAGGCGGCGGCGTTTACGAATCTGACCGGCGACCATCTGGACTACCACAAGACCAAGGAACACTATCTGGCGGCCAAGACCCGCCTGTTCACGGCCCTGGCGCCGGAGGCGATTGCCGTGCTCAACAAGCAGGTGGCTGAATCCGAGCCGATTGCGCGGACGACGAAGGCACGAGTCTGCTGGTATGCGGTCGATGAGCCGGCCGACCTATCCGCCCGGATCGAGTCGATGACCGTCGAAGGAACGAAATTCACTCTCGAATATCAGGGCCGGAAAGAGCGCGTGAAGACGCCGCTGCTCGGTCGGTACAACGTATCGAATCACCTCGCGGCCGCCGGCCTGTGCCTTGGCGCCGGTCTGGACCTGACCACCGTGGCCAGCGGGCTGTCGTCGCTCAAGGGCGTGCCGGGCCGGTTGGAGAAGGTGAGCAGCAATGGCGAGTTTGCCGTTCTCGTCGATTACGCCCATACCGATGACGCCCTCCAGAACGTGCTGACGACGCTCAAGCCCCTGTGCCGGGGCCGGCTGATCACGGTCTTTGGCTGCGGCGGCGACCGGGACAAGACCAAGCGGCCCCGCATGGCCGCCGTCGTGGAACGGCTGGCGGATGTGGTTTTCGTCACCAGCGACAATCCCCGGACCGAGAAACCGGAGGCTATCATTGACGATATTATGGTCGGGTTCCGAGATCTGAGTGCGGAGAGAGTAACGGTGGAGCCGGATCGAAGAAAGGCGATCGAACTGGCCATCGGGACCGCTCGCCCGGACGACATCGTCCTGCTCGCGGGCAAAGGGCACGAGACCTACCAGATCCTCGGCGACAAGAAGTTCGACTTCAGCGACAAGGACATCGCCCGGCAATGCCTCACACGGATGAAGAATCCTGGCGCGGGGCGGACTGCATCATCCTGAGGCGAAGCCGCAAGGCTCCCGCGGTATGAAAGAAGGCCCTCAGCACTCCCTCGATGCCAGTTCCGAGGGCGAAAGCGCTGCCGGATAAGGCCACGGTGACCAGTCCGAGCCTTGCGTCGATCCGCCTGATACAACTGCCAGCGTGGCAGAGCCGCTGGGGGCTGCCTGCAATTTTGCCAGACCGCCGTGCGCAGCCGCCCGGCCATAACTGCTTGAAAGAGCGACACATACGCTCGATTCGGCGGGGCTCTCGCTCCTGGCACAGCATTTGCAGCTTCCGATAGGCACGGTACTACTATGGTTGCTCAGTGGTCACAATTCGATGAAGTGAACGTCTTGGCCAGTGCGGCGGACTGGGCTTGGCCGGAGGCGGTGCGCAACATCTTCAAGCCCCGCGGGGTCAATCTCCTGATGGCTGAGAAGACCAGCGATTTTCTGAGCATTATCGCCAGCACGCGGATTCACACGGCCATCGTCGATGTCGATCCGGAAAGACCTACCGGCTTGGCCACGGTCAAGGTCATCCGGCTGGGCTACCCGCGCGTCCCCTGCATTCTACTAAGCAGTCGAGCGGATGGGGACATGCTGGGTAAGGCCCTGCAGCTCGAGGTCTTCGGTGTTGTCGGCAAGCCCGTGGACATGGACATCCTGCGGGCGTTGCTGGACCGGCTTTTCGTGAAAAAATACAACAGTAATCTCTTCGCCAGGTAAATTGAATCGGATTTAGTCATCTTACGGAAAGGAGCAAGGAAACATGAAGATTCGACCATTGGGAGATAAGGTGCTCGTGGAGCGCGTCGAGGCGGAATCGAAGACGGCGGGCGGGATCGTGCTGCCGGATACCGCCAAGGAGAAGCCCCAACGCGGCAAGATCGTCAGCGTCGGCGAGGGCAAGATGCTCGAAAACGGCACCCGCAAAGAAGTCCAGGTCAAGAAGGGCGATACCGTGCTCTTCACCAGCTACGCCGGCACGGAGATCAAGATCGACGGCAAGGAGTACCTGATCATGGACGAATCGGACATCATGGCGGTGATCGAGAAGTAGGCACGCGAACCAAGACGAGAAGGAGTAAGCAAGATATGGCAGCTAAAAAGATCGCTTTTGGAACCGAGGCACGGGCGGCCATCCGTGACGGTGTGAGGAAACTGGCCAAGGCCGTCAAGATCACGCTGGGGCCGGCCGGCAAAGTCGTCATTCTGGAAAAGTCGTTCGGCTCGCCGACGGTGACGAAGGACGGCGTGACCGTCGCCAAGGAAATCGAACTGGACGACCCGTTTGAGAATATGGGCGCCCAAATGGTCAAGGAAGTGGCCTCGAAGACCTCGACCGTCGCCGGCGACGGCACCACGACCGCGACGATCCTGGCGGAGAGCATTTTCGAGGAGGGTCTCAAGAATATCACCGCCGGCGCCAATGCGATGCAGGTCAAAAAGGGCATCGACATGGCGGTCGCGGCGATTGTGGCAGAGCTCCACAACATGAGCACCAGGGTCGAGTCCAGCAAGCAGATCGAGCAGGTGGCCATCTGCTCCGCGAACCAGGACTTCGAGGTCGGCAAGCGGCTGGCCGAGGCCATGGACAAGGTCGGCAAAGACGGCGTGATCACGGTGGCCGAGGGCCAGTCCCTCGAAACGACGGTCGAGCTGGTCGAGGGCATGCAGTTCGACAAAGGGTACCTGAGCCCGCACTTCGTCAACAACCTCGAGACGATGTCCGTCGTCCTTGATAAGCCCTACATCCTCGTCCATGAGAAGAAGATCGGCTCGGTCAAGTCGCTGGTCCCGCTGCTGGAGAAGGTGGCCAAGCAGGGCAAGCCCTTGCTGATCATCGCCGAGGATGTCGA
>CAYHAJ010000024.1:0-7171 GCA_964354535.1 uncultured Pirellulales bacterium | reverse complement strand
ACGCGATCACCGGCAAGGCGGTGTCCTTCATCGAGCAAAGCCGGGACGAGCCGTTCTTCCTGTATTTCGCGACCCATGACATCCATGTGCCACGCGTGCCCCATCCGCGCTTTGCCGGTCAGAGCGGCCTGGGGCCGCGGGGGGACGCGATTGTCCAGTTCGACTGGTCCGTGGGGGAAGTCCTCAAGACGCTGGACCGGCTGGGCCTCGCGAATGACACCCTCGTGATTTTTTCGAGCGACAATGGCCCGGTAGTCGATGATGGGTATAAAGATCGGGCGGTGGAGTCGCTCGATGGGCACAAGCCCGCCGGACCGCTGCGCGGCGGCAAGTACAGCGCGTTTGACGCCGGGACGCGGGTCCCGTTCGTCGTGCGGTGGCCGGGGCAGGTCAAGCCCGGCGTTTCCGAGGCGCTCGCCTGCCAGATCGATCTACCGGCCTCTATGGCGGCAATGACGAACCAGAAGCTGGATTTCGAAGACGCTCCCGATAGCTTTGACGTGCTGGGGGCCCTGCTCGGGCGAACCGCGGCCGGGCGCGATCACCTGGTCGCGCATGCGGGCTCACTCGCCTTGCTCCAAGGCGACTGGAAGTACATCGAGCCGAGCAAGGGGCCGCGGATGAATGTCAACACGAACACCGAGCTCGGCAATGCTCCCCAGCCCCAACTGTATGAACTCAAGGAAGATCTCGGCGAAAGGAACAACATGGCGACGAAATATCCGGAAAAGGTCAAGGATATGGCGGCGCTGCTCCAGAAGATCCGGCAACAGGGCCGCAGCCGGCCTGGCACGAAGGAATCATGACCCGGGTTCCGGCCCGACTCGATGGCGCGACATGGAAGATGGCCGCTCACAATCAGAGAATTCGAATTTGTACTTGACATCCGCTTTACGTTGCGGCAATTTAGGATCGGTTTCTGTGCCACCCAGTGTGCGATCTGTACTTTATTCAGTGAGGTTTTGGAGGTCCATTATGGAACACCGGCGTTGTTTCCGATTGTCCGCATGTCTTGTGTTCGCGCTGCTCCTGGCCTCTCCGGTCATGGCCTACCAGCAGCCTCTGGTCAACCTGGGCTTCACCAGTTTTCTGGATGGCGCCCCGCCTGCCGGTCCCGGATGGTACTTTACCGAGTACGTCATGTACTGGACCGCCGACAAGCTGCCCGGCATCGACTCCCCGGTCGACCGCTTCCGGGCGTTGGGCAGCCTCAATCAGCTCATCTATCAGTCGAACACGCCAGTGCTGTTCGGCGGCAAATGGGGTATCGATGTCATCCTCCCCATCGCCAGCTTCGAGACGGAGCCCATCAGCAACAACGACGGATTTGGCGATCTCCTGGTGGGTCCGTACCTGCAGTGGGACCCGATCATGGGTCAAAACGGCCCGATCTTCATGCATCGCGTCGAGTTCCAGACCATCTGGCCTACGGGGACGTTCGAAGAAGAGCGCAATTTGAATCCCAGCAGCAACTTCTTCTCGTTCGATCCCTACTGGGCCGGCACACTCTTTATCACACCTCAGTGGGAAGTATCGCTGCGTCTGCACTATCTGTGGAACGGGGAGAACAGCGATACGGATGTGCAGCCGGGCCAAGCCCTCCACGCCAATTTCGCCACATCGTACGAGCTCATTGCGAAGAAGCTGCGTCTTGGCGTCAATGGCTACTTCTTTGAACAGATCACCGCTTCGGAGATCGACGGGGTAGAAATTGCCGACGATGAGAGTGTCTTCGCCATTGGACCTGGCGCGCTGTGGAGTTTCTCCCAGAACTCGCACCTTTTCCTCAACGCCTACTTCGAGACGGCGGCCGAAGACCGTCCTGAAGGCGAGAAATTCATTCTTCGCTTTGTGCATCACTTTTAATCGACGCTCAATGGGGTCCGGGGGCACGAGGCGGTTCTCCGCGGGGAGGACCCGTCCTGTGCCCCCGGGCTTTACCAGAACGATCCGCCGCCTTATCAACCCCCGGCGGACATCGAGATTGCCGCGCGAGTCTGAAATCACGGAGAATGAGTTGGCTCTCGCCAAGGACTTGTTCCTCCAAGGCGATGCCAAGGGTCTGCTCGCCCTGCTGGATAGGGCTCGGCCTCAGACGATTGTCATAATTGCCGCCTACCTGGGCCGAATCGGGGGTATTTCGTCCCTGTCCACGCTGGACGCGCACGCGGCTCAGTGGCAGGGAATGCCTCAAGACAATCCCTTTTCGAAAGCGGCGGCCGAAACCATAGGCCGACTTACCCGTCGTGGATCGTCCTACGCTCAGGGCATAACAGCCCGACCGTAGACGCGGATGTCGTCGATCAGGCCGGACCAGAAACTCCCGGATTCGAGGTCCTTGCCAACGGCGAAATAGAAGTCAGCATGGGAGGACTTCAAAGCATTGAGCTTGCGTTTGTCGGTGGCGACCTCGTTGCCGTCCACATAAAGGTGGCGGCTGGAGCCATCCCAGACCAGCCGGATACAGTGCCAGACGCCGTCCGTGACGACTACGCTGGAAAGGAGCGGCTGCGTGATGCGGCTCCCATCCGTCAGACGAGTCATGACAGCGCCGGTCGCGGCGTCGGTGCCGAGCCAGACTTCGCCTGCTCCGGCCCTGTTGGACTGCGAGAGAACTGTCTGGCCGGGCCGTCCGCCCTTGATCCAGACGAACACCGTAAACGGCCCATCGGCCGGGTTCAGGATATTGCCGGTGCTGATGTAGTCGTCGATGCCATCCAACTCCACCGCCCCATTCATCCGACCTGCCTCCGGCTGCCACCCTGGCGCACCATGCACCACGCCAGGGAGATGGCCACGGTTGTCGTGCGCGACCTGACCGTCGGTCTCGTCGAGTCTCCAATAGGCGACCAGGCCCGGGTACGTCATCCAAAATTGGGCCAGTCCGCCAAGATCTAACCAGTCGATTATGCCATCGCCGCTCGGGGGAGGGGCGACATCGATCGACTGCTCGTTTTGCCGCCAGAGCGTGGCAAGAAACGCGAAATCCGCAAAGTTCAGGACCCCATCGTAGTTGACATCCGGCAGAAACCGGACGCCCAGCAGAAAGGGCGTAATGGCCTGTGCCATCAGACCGGCCCCTTCGGCATTGGGGTGAATGCCATCCGGGAACAGGCTGGCGTGGTCCTGCAACGCAGCGTAGAGGTCGATCACTGGCACGTTCTTCTCGCGTGCGATCTGCTCGATCAGCGGCAGGATCTCATCATGGATGACCTCAGGCCGGATGCCGAAGTTCACGTAGAAGGCGGGGACTGGCTTGCAGATCCACACCTGCGGCTTGCTGGGCAAGGCCCGGAAGGAGTCGATCAGGTTCTCATAGTCGGAGACGAAACTCGTCTTGTACTGCCAATTCTGCGGCTTGGAGTCGTTCGTCCCCAGCTTGATGATCACGACGTCCGGGTGGCAGGCTTGGGCGTTGGCGAACGCCACTTGACGTACATAGGGCAAATCGCCCTTGCTCAGGAGCGTGGCGCCGCTGACTCCGAAGTTCTGGACCTCCCACGAGAGATCGTACTGTCGCAGCAGCCGCTGCAACTGGGCGGGATAGCTATCGACGGTTCGATTGGCGATCCCTGATCCATACGTAATGCTGTCCCCCACGCAGGCGACGAGCTTCGCCTGAGTCGTCTCGGTAAGGCCACTCACGAGCAGCACTGCCCAAAGCACTACGGTAATTCTCATATCTCCACCCCTCTCAAGAGGACGCCCCTGTCCAGGGCATCGGTCACAAGAATCTACGCAAGGTGCTCACTTCAACAATCGGCCCGGGAGGCTTGGCCTGGAGTCGGGGTCGGCGAGACAGCGACAATGAGAGCCGCCGGACCGGATTCCTTCTGAGACGGTGCCAGCGTGGCTTCGGCCGCCTGCCGCTCCTCCTTGGGGCGGGTCTTCCACCGCCGGTGCAGCCACCAATACTGCGTCGGGTCCTCGCGGATGAAATCCTCGATCGCCTTGGTATACGCGCCACTGACCCAGGCGAGCGGGTCCTCCTTATCGGCCCACTCGTGCGGAAAAATGATACGACTCAATACGTACTCAAAAAAGAAGCGGTTGCCGACCCGCCGGGTGCAGCCGACCACGATGGGCAGGTTGTACGTGATCGCCAGCAGGCCGATGCTTTTGTACGTGCTGGCCTTGCGGCCGAAGAAATCGACGAAGATCCCCTTGCGGCCGGCGTCCTGGTCGGCGATGAAGCCCAGCGTGCTGCCCTGCTCGATGATCCGGGGCATCAACTGGGCGGCGCCCTTCTTGTCGATCAGTTTCAGTCCGTGCTGCTGCCGCACCTCATAGAGGAAGCGGTTGAGGTACTTGTTGTCCAACGGGCGAGCCACGCTATAAACATCGAAACCGAACAGGCCCATCATATACCCGATGAGCTCGAAATTGCCGTAGTGGGCCGTCACCATGATCAGGCCCTTGCCCTCCTTCATCATCCATTTCGGGTATTCAGCCTTCACAAAGTGCGAGTACTCGCGCCAGTTGTCCTTTTTGACAATTGTCGGCGTGACCAGAACGTCGATGGTCAGCATGACAAGCTGCTCGAAGCTGCGCCGCCCGGTCTGCTCGATCCATTCCTCGGGTTTCTCCGGGAAGCTGGCCCGCAGGTTCTCCAACGCCCGCAGCCGACCCCGCTTGTAGTATTTCCACAGAAGATCGCCCAGGAAGCACGCCAGTCTCAGATCGGTCTCGACCTTGAAGAGGGACAGGAAGATCATGAGCACGCGCACGCCGGCATAAAGCAGCCAGTCGCGAACGGGATGTGGCTTCTTCTTCTCTTTTTTCCTGGGCACCTGCTGCTCTGTCATAGCCCACGATTCTTAGGACCGGCAGGCCCTTTGTCAAGCTCACAGTAGACTCCTGCGAAACGGCGCCAAGCCAACAGGCTTCAAGGAAATCCGTTCCGCGAGCCCGTCGGAGAATTGGCCTAACCTGTGTTCTGTCAATGAATTACAGTCCGGGAAGGAAGCACCACGAAACAGATGCCTCCCTCCGAAAGCGACCAATGTTCATCGCGGCGAAATCCAGCCCGGGGCTATCGGGGTTCTGCCTACGGCAGATTAAGCATTTTCCTTATCTTATCCACCTTAACACCTGGATATATTGGGAGTGGGCCTGTATGAGGCACGGCGGTTGGAGAAAGGGAAAGCATGAATATCCAGCAACTCGCCACTGTGGAGGAGCAGTGGCTCAGGAAGCAGCGTAGCCTCGCCGAGGACAAGGACTCCCTCTACGAGCAGGCTGGGGTGTATGCCGCTTGGCAGGACATCTTTGAGCAGTATGTGGCTTTGGCGAAAGAGGGCGACTTGGAGGCACTGAAGCGAGCCCTGTACTTCGCCTGGGCCGAACACTCGATGAGCCGCTTGGTCACAGGCATCAAAGACCTCGACCAAGAGAAGATCTGCGAGATCTTCGACACGGCGGACAAACTGGCGAGAGACGGCCAATTGGACGCAGAATTAGAATGGATGCTGCCTTACTACTACCTCGTGGAGCGCTGGTATTTGGACCGCTTCGAGGCCTTGGATGCCCTTAAGCGAGCGAGTCGCGAACATCCCTTCTTGTACCGCCAGCGTGCTCGCGACGCCCCCTTCGAGCAACGAGGCCAGATGGGCGATTACTGGAAGGCCGAGCAGGCCCACCTGCGGCGCTGGTCATAAGTTGACATGGCGAACTCTTTCGGTAACTTTGTCTAAAGCAGCGGGTTGGCAGGTCTGGCCTGCTGCGGTAAGAGAACGGGCACCCAGGTGCCTCATTTTGTTTGTTGGAGGAAGGTGATCATGAAGAATCCCGTCGTATTGTGTTTGAGGGTCTATCTGTGTCTGGTCAGCGTGCTCCACGGCGACACACGTTGGACCGGGGCCAAGAGTAATCTCTGGAGCGATCCCGCGAACTGGTCCAATGGTTTTGCCCAATGCTGATCAGAAAGCCATCGCGGAGCGCATCATCACGGCGTACGACGGAGCGGGAGAAGTCCTGGTCGATACGACAAGCGTCGCCGGCCGGATTGTCGTCAAGGGCCTTCATCCCTTCGAACCGGCTTCGGTAGACGGCGGCCGCCTCTCCGCCGGCGCCGCGGAGTTGATGTGGACTCTGCCCGACCCGTGCCAGTGCGGCAAACCAGTCTTGGTCGATGTCTACTTCGGTACCAGCCCCGATTTCCCGGTGGGCGGTTCGGTCGAGACGCCGCAGATCGTCAAGCAGAAGAGCGTGTCCTCCATGGTCGTGCAGACCAAACCGAAGATGCGGTATTACTGGGCCATCGATACGTATTACGGCAATGCCAAAGACCCCGTGTTCGGCCCGATCTTCTCGTTTGTGGCTGATAACCTCGTGCCTACGGTCAAAGCGGGCGACGACGACGTCGCTGGGCTCAAGGATGGCAGCGCCAAAGTGACGCTCAATGCCAGCGTGACCGATGATGGTTTCCTGCAACCCTACACCGCCCAGTGGAGCGTCGTGAGCAAACCCAACCAGGGAATGGCCGTGCTAACGAATCCCAAGGCCCCAAATACCGTCGTGACGCTGAAGGCCACCGGTCAGTATGAATTGAGACTGGAAGCAAATGACGGCGAATGCACCGGTTCGGATACCGTCAGGATCAGCGTGTTTGCCAACAGTTGCGAAGCCGCCAAGTCCTTGCCCGGCTATCAGCCCCTGCCCGGCGATCTCAACGGCGACTGTGTGGTCAACGACGCAGATCCGGCCATCCTGCAGTCCAACTGGCTCAAGTGCAGCGCTCTGGACTGCAACGATGTGAAGAAATAGCCTCCAGGCATCCTGAACCTGGGCTTGACATTTGCCGAATACTGTAGTAGAGGAGTCGTAAGAGTCGGCTTTCGCCGGAAGACGATATGCAGACAATGGCGCGTAGACAGTTCGGGGCGGCAAGCAGGATAGGGCCGGCGCGGCGCGGCGGCGCGATCATCCTGATTATTCGTGAGGGAAAAGAACTGCCCTGAGAGAGCTTATGTCAGGTCGATCCAGAGCCTTCCAGAGCAGCCAGTTCTGGAAGGCTTTTTTATTCAATGATCCGCTCGAAGGCTAAGGAGTCCCGAGATGGTTAGAGGTGGCGAGGGCATCTTGCCCTCGAATCGTGGGCAGGATGCCCACGACACGCAAGGGCGGGACGCCCTCGCCACGACTGGTCTTAGCCTTCCTACGGGTCATTGTT
>CAYHAJ010000023.1:0-2688 GCA_964354535.1 uncultured Pirellulales bacterium | reverse complement strand
TTCCCCCGTGGCGAGGGCGTCCCGCCCTTGTTTCTTTGGACGCTGAGCGCATTTTGGCTTGTCCGAGCAAGGCCAGGATGGCCTCGCGACGCAAGGGCAAGATGCCCTCGCCACGGGGAGTGATCCTGATACGCTTGTTTGGCCGATGGAGGATGGTGTGCTGGGCACACCCGACAAAGGAGAAAACGTATGAGTAGCAACCCGTTGACGCGAAGAAGCCTGATCCGCAACACGTCTCTGCTCGCCGCCGGAGCCATTGCGACGCGCCTGACCGGCACCGCCGCCGGCGCCATCGACATGGAAAAGGTCGAGACTGTGTGCACGAAGGGCCGGATCAACCAGTCCGTGAGCAAATGGTGCTTTGGTAAATGGTCGCTGGACGAAACGTGCCAGGTGGCCAAGAAGTTGGGCCTCAAGGCTATCGACCTGCTCGGGCCGAGCGACTTTGCCACGGTCAAGAAATATGGCCTGGTCGTCTCAATGGTCAACAGCACCTCGCTGACGGATGGCTTTGCCGATAAGAAGTTCCACGACGCTTGCTTGGCCAAGCTACGAGAGACCATCGACGCCACGTCCGAGGCGGGCTTTCCGAATGTGATCTCCTTCTCGGGCAATCGCCGGGGCATCCCGGACGACGTGGGGATCGAGAACGCAGTCGAGGGCCTCAAGAAGATCGCCGGCTATGCCGAGCAAAAGAAAGTCACGATCTGCCTGGAGTACCTCAACAGCAAAGTCAACCACAAGGACTACATGCTCGACAAGATCGCCTGGGGCGTCGAGGTCTGCAAGCGGGTCGGATCGGACCGCGTGAAGATCCTGTACGACATCTATCATGCCCAGATCATGGAAGGCGACATCATCCGGACCATCAAGCAGTACAAGGACTACATGGGCCACTACCACACGGGCGGCAATCCCGGCCGCAACGAGATCGACGACACGCAGGAGTTGAACTACCCGGCCATCATGAAAGCCATTGCCGAGACCGGCTTCAAGGGCTATGTCGCCCATGAGTTCATCCCGAAGCGCGATCCGCTCGAATCGCTCACGTACGCCGCCCGTATCTGTGACGTCTGAGAGGGTGTCGGAAAAGCAGCACGGGCGTCTCGCCCGTGCAGGCAGGGCCAAAGCCCGCCCTGAGCGAAGCCGAAGGGATGGCCTTGCGACTGGGCCCCCAAACGTAAAAGGATGCGTTTGGGGACCCCACTCATGGGAAAGATGCCTATGCTACGGCAAGGAGGACTGAGCAGTCCGATGTGGCTGGGTCGGATGGACAGAGGACTCTGCCAAGGCATTTTGTGCAGCCTCTGCCTATTGATCTTTGCGGCCGGCACTGCACAGGCGAGGTTTCTCAACGCGAAGCAGGCGAGGAGAAGACCTCGCGCCCGGATTGCCTGCGTGGCCAGCGCCACGGCTGGCACGCGCTATCCGAATCCCTCTGCCCTGGGTGGTCATTCGTACGAGAATCCCGGTTTATGGGAGCGCAATGGGATCGTCTACACCTGTCGCGCGGGACTCGTCGACATCACACACGTGCGAAAGATGACCGACTGGACGGCCTTCCTGGCGTACCGACTCCGGGAGACCATTCTGGCGAGTCGCATGGATTTCTCGTTCCGCATGTTGGAGCCGTCGGTATGCCACGTGCGGATCGAGTACCCCGAAGACTGGGGCCTACTCCCGGCGAGCGTCAGGCACGAAACCGCTATCGAGGTCTCGAGTGAACTGGGGTCGTATCTCGCTTCTACGGTCGGCACGTGGCACGAAATCCTCACGTGGTTCGGGTACAAGGCCGCAGGCTTCTATCCGGAGTACGTGTCCTCCTTTTCGTGGGAGGACTGCTACTCGAATGCGATAGGCAGCCGGATGGGCGTGACGGCACTGCGCGATCCCAATCACGAATTCAACCGAGCCGTGACCACCCTGCTCAAGCGCGAGCTTGCACGGCTGGAAGTGCAGCCTGAACCCGCCGCGTGGCTGGCGGGAAAGACAGTCCACGGCACGTGGTGGACCGGCAACTACTGCTGGTACCACATGGTCAAGAGGAATTTCAACATCGGGCTGGACGATGGTTGGATCACGCCGTGGCTGGTTCCGGGCATGTCCGGCTGCGACGGATCCCAGCCGGAAGAATGCCCGGTCCCCACCCTGGCATTTCTGCAACGGCATGGACTTGCCATCACCTTCGAGATTGAGCCCCGCGAGTGGGAGAGGGCCAAGATCCTGGCCCTCGTCTACCCCCAACGGCTCCAAAGGGCGCATCGAGGCGGTCCGCTATTTCGGCCCGATCTTGGGGTACATCCGGGCCCAGGCGGTCAAACGTTACGGACCCAACGTGGGCGATCCCGGAGCGAAGACCACGAGTCCGCCACGGCCGAACGCCCAAGATTTGTCCGCCCTGGCCGCCCGCTGGCTCGCGGACGACACGTCGTGAGGTCGGCACGCGATGGGACTGAAGCCCCACGGGCAGATGAGTTTTCCCGTGCCACCCCGATCAAGAGCATGGCCTCCTAAGCTGAATAGACATCAGGGATTATGAGACTGTAGCAAGCGCACAGAGTCGTATCGCCGTAACCGCTGTCTCGGTAATGAGTTACATCAGCACAATGCTGCTGAGAATCACAGGCCCGTTGCTGGGTCGTGCCGTGGTGGCCGAAAGCCTGCGAGACAGAGGCTTTCTCTGTTGTT
>CAYHAJ010000022.1:0-4651 GCA_964354535.1 uncultured Pirellulales bacterium | reverse complement strand
CCCACCTCATCGGCACCCCCGCCTACATGAGTCCGGAGCAGGCGGAATTGAGCGAGCTGGATATTGACACTCGCTCGGATATCTACTCGCTCGGTGTGCTGCTCTATGAGCTTCTGACCGGGACCACACCTTTCAGTGAAGAAGAGCTTCGTAAGGCCGGCTACGTCGAGATGCAGCGGGTCATTCGTGAGCAAGAGCCCGCCAAGCCGTCCACCATGCTCAGCACGCTCGGCGAGACGTTGGCCGACGTGGCGAGGCATCGCAACTCGACTCCTGACCTGTTGACCAGGGCCGTTCGGGGCGACCTGGACTGGATTGTCATGAAGTCGCTGGAGAAGGACCGCTGCCGGCGGTATGAGGCAGCGGATGGTCTCGCTCTGGACATCCAGCGACATCTGGAACACAGGCCGGTCCTGGCGCGCGCCCCCAGCACAGGGTATCGCCTGCGCAAGTTCCTCCGCAGGAACCGATCACAAGCGGTTGCCGGCATGGCGGCGGTGGCCTTGGTCGGCACCATCGTCGTTCTTTCCGTTTGGAACCGCCATCAGGTCCGGCTCGCAGAGGCCGAAGGCGTCCGCCAGGTGAACGCTTTGGCCGAGGCTCGCCAGCTTATCACGAAAGGGAACCTCGTCTCGGCTCGCAAGGCTCTTCGGCCGATTCTGGAGAGTGAGCACGTAGGGCTGGAGGCCCGGACCCTCTTTGCCGGCCTCATCGTTGACGGTCAAGAGTCCGATGAGGGTGTGAAAGGCATCAAGGCCATCATGGAGAGGCACTACCGCGAGCGGGTGCAATACTACACGGAACAGATCGCCGCCAATCCGAAGGATCCCAACAACTACCTGCGCCGCGCCCAGCAGTACCACTATCTGCACCAAGAGCGGGATGTCTATGCCGACATGGGTCGGTACACAACCGTCCTTGGGCAGGGGCGGTTGCCCATGCTCTTATTTGGTGTCGCGCAGAGATTCAGGCCGGGGATGCACGCTACATCGCGCTATCAGTTCGTCTTGTCCGTCGCAAGACGTGAAAGCGGAATCGTCGTAATGTCTGTTGCCTTTGGGCAGAAGGGAAGGTCCACCATGAAACCGTTTGAGATTTCGATGTTGTTAGCGTCACTGTTTGGGGCTTGTTTCCTACCAGGTCTTGACAAGCCGGTCGTCCTTGCAGATTTCACGTTCGGCGAGCCCGTGAACCTGAGGACCATCATCCCGGTCCTTGACCCTCTACATGACGTCGTCAAGTCTTTTTCCTATGATGGCCTGGAGATGTACGTGGATTCGGACCGGCCCGGCGGACACGGCGCCTGGGACATCTGGGTGCTGAAACGTGCCTCGACAGCCGAGGACTGGGGACCGCCGGAGAATCTCGGGCCTGCCGTCAATAGTTCGAAAAAAGACCTCGGCCCATACATCTCGGCTGATGGACTTACGCTCTATTTCTGGAGCGAGCGGCCTGACGGGAATGGTAGCGCCGACATATACATGACAACAAGATCCACGCGTGATGCCCCGTGGGGTCAAGTTCTGAACATGGGCCCGAAGATAAACTGCGCTAACGCTGATCTCTGCCCCTGTATATCGCCGGATGGTTTGGAACTCTACTTCACATCATATCTTCGGGCCGGCGGATATGGTGGCGACGATATCTATGTGGTAAGGCGTGCGACACAGAGCGATCCCTGGGGCGAGCCACGGAACCTGGGCCCCGTCGTAAACAGCGCCTACCAAGAATCGCAGGTCTCTCTTTCCTCGGATGGACTGTTAATGTTCTTCTCGGATCGTGAGCTCTTCAGAAACATGCCTCGGCCCGGCGGGTACGGAGGTCCTGACATGTGGATGACAAGGCGTGCGTCCCTTTCGGACCCCTGGCAACCACCGGTGAATCTTGGACCCAACGTAAATAGCCCCGGAGGGGAGTATGTACCGCGGATCTCGCCGGATGGCCGCATGCTATACTTCACTACCGACCTCCCCTATGAGAACTGGCAGGCACCGATCATCCCCGTTGTGGACTTCAACGGCGACGGGAAAGTCGATGGGAAGGAAGTCCTGGCTATCGCGGAGCATTGGGGCCAAAACAAGTCCCTTTACGATATTGCCCCATCCGCGTTGGGCGACGGAGTCATTGATGCCAATGACCTGACCGTACTGGCGGGTTACATCGGGAACACGTGGGTCGATCCGACGTTGCTGAGTCACTGGGCCATGGACGAGAGTGCAGGCAGCGTGGCACGGGACAGCGTCGGCGGGCACGATGCAATGATTGTCGGCAAGGTCGTCTGGCAACCCGTCGGCAAGGTGGCCGGGGCGCTGGCGTTCGACGGCAAAGAGAACTTCGTGCGGACGATGTCGCCTGTTCTCGATCCGGCCGCAGGGCCGTTCAGCGTCATTGCCTGGGTCAAGGGCGGGGCGGCTACCCGGGTAATCGTGTCGCAGATCGGCGGAGCGGATTGGCTCTCTCTGAATCCGTTCGGCATGTTGGCCACGGACTTGAAGGCATCCGCCACGAACGGAAAGTCTCTGACCTCGGACGCGTACCTCCTCGACGACCAATGGCACCGGGTGGCCCTGGTCTGGGACGGCACGAATCGGGCGCTGCAGGTGGACGGAGTCGAGGTCGCCAAGGATATGCAGCCGAACCTGGCGGCCGCGAGCGGCAACCTGCAGATCGGTTGCGGCAAGGCTGTTGCACCGACCACCCTCTGGACCGGCCTGATCGACGACGTGCGCGTCTACAGCCGGGCCGTGGCGCCGTAGGCTCCATCTCTCACTTGGCACATAGACGAAGGGCCGGCAGACAACGGAAGCTACCGGCCCTTCGTCGTTCATGCCCGCCGTCATCGCCCCCGGTCGCTTGAAATCTCCCCCCGCTTATAGGAGAATGTTCCTGCCAGGCCAGTTGTCGGGTGACAGTTGTCCGGTGTCTGAGAATTGGGAACTGCGAACTGACTACGGGGAACGGGTGGGAAGTCGGCATGAGCGATGTCACGCGCATCTTGAACGCGATCGAACAGGGGGATGCGAAAGCCACAGAGGAACTCTTGCCCCTCGTCTATGACGAACTGCGTGTTCTGGCCGCCCAAAGACTGTCCCACGAGCCGCCGGGCCAAACCCTCCAGGCCACCGCCCTGGTGCATGAAGTGTATCTGCGGCTGGTCGGGAGTGAGCCGCAGAATTGGAGCAGCCGCGGTCATTTCTTTGTGGCTGCGGCTGAGGCCATGCGGAGGATTCTGATAGAGAATGCGAGGCGCAAGAAGAGGCTGAAGCGGGGTGGGGAGCGCCGGCGGATCAGTCTCGATGATGCAGCCCTCTCGGCGGAGATAAGAATCCCGGTTGATGAGCTGTTGGATCTGGACGAGGCCCTCGACCGGCTGGCCCAGCAGGACGAGTTGAAGGCAAATCTGGTGAAGTTGCGCTGTTTTGCCGGTCTGACCGCGGAAGACACGGCCAAGGCTTTGGGCGTGTCCTCCTCCACGGCCGACGAGCACTGGGCCTATGCCCGTGCCTGGCTACGCTTGGAGCTCACGAAAGGAACCGGACCAGACCGAAGGTGAGAACGCGAGCAGAGCCCTTCGACTTGTCCTGGTAGGGGGGGCCGTCCGGGTCTCGTGCACCGGACTCATCGTGATCTCCGTGGAAAATGCACTGTCCTGCCGTCCGAAGGGGCAGATTTTTTGTGCAATTCCTATTTTTCTTCCGGGTGTGGGAGGACTGAACGGCGCATTACAGGGCAGAGAAGTACCGGGAGTGTGCAGGTATGCTTGCTGAGTATGAGAAAGAAGAGGCGATCTTCAAGGCGGCGCTCAAACATACGCGGCCAGCCGAGAGAGTGGCTTATCTCAAAGAGGCCTGCCAGGGTGATACCCGGCTTCTCGCCCGTGTGGAAGCCCTCATAAGGGCCCATGATGACGCCGGCGATTTTCTGGACGGGCCTCTCGTGGATACGGGTATGACCCTGGAGATGTCCTCTCCCAGCGAGGGTCCCGGCACGGTCATTGGGCGGTACAAGCTGCTGGAGAAGATCGGCGAAGGCGGCATGGCGGTGGTCTATAGGGCCGAGCAGACCGAGCCCATCCGCCGCAAAGTGGCCCTCAAGATCATCAAGCTGGGCATGGATACCCGCCAGGTGATCGCCCGCTTTGAGGCGGAGCGGCAGGCCCTCGCCCTGATGGACCATCCGAGCATCGCCAAGGTCCTGGACGCCGGGGCGACGGAGACCGGAAGGCCCTACTTTGTCATGGAGCTGGTTACAGGGGTTTCCATCACCGAGGACTGTGATAGGAATAGCCTGAGCACCAAGGACCGGTTGGCCCTCTTTCTCCAAGTCTGCCACGCCGTGCAGCACGCCCATCAAAAGGGTATCATCCATCGGGATATCAAACCCTCCAATGTCATGGTCACGCACCATGATGGCAAGCCCGTGCCCAAGGTGATCGACTTCGGGATCGCCAAGGCCGTCAACCAGAAGCTCACGGAGAAGACGCTTTTCACCCGCTATGCCCACCTCATCGGCACCCCTGCCTACATGAGTCCGGAACAGGCGGAATTAAGCGATCTGGACATCGATACCCGCTCGGACATCTACTCACTGGGCGTATTACTGTATGAACTGCTCACCGGGACCACGCCTTTCAGCGAAGAGGAACTCCGCA
>CAYHAJ010000021.1:0-5275 GCA_964354535.1 uncultured Pirellulales bacterium | reverse complement strand
GCAGATCGATCTGCAAAACCAACTGGGATATGGGGACATCCTTGTCTGCCATAGACGAGGATATACCGGCTTACCCAGCTTCGCGCCAGTCCAAAATTCTTACGCAAGAAGATTTTTTTCCGGCATCCCGTGAACGGCTACGGTCACGGTCATATCCAGCCGATTGCCCACGTAATCATAACTGTCGGCATACTCATGTTGCCCATTTTGCGTCTGGTTGTCAACATACAATAGCCGGCTGGCGGCGTCATAACTGTACTCCGCCCCCGCCCTATTGACACACGCCAGACGCAGGTATTGTGCGTATCTATCCTCGCCTTATCGGAAAATAGGGTGCGTCCCCCGTTTCCAACAGAAAGGCGAACGAAATGGATGCTTCCGAATGCAAAACAGGAGTCGTTGTTCAATTGAAATCCGGCGGCCCAAAGATGACCTGTACTGGTGCGAGGGCAGCAAGAGACCGGAAGCTCCTCGAATGTCAATGGTTCGTAGGCGGCAAAGTGGAGCGTAACTTCTTTCCGGCAGAGTCACTTGTCATCCCTTCCGAATCCGAAGGTGACAAGCCCGCCGTAGTGCTCCGATGACACCAGGCAAGAAGACGCAGGAGCGGCTGAGCCTGAACCGGAAAAAAGGAAGCAAAAGCGGCACCACAAAGGGCGGAAAAACGTCGGGACGAAAAGCAAAGTGAAGGGAGAACGACGATGGGCAAGAAGAACATGCCAAAGCTGATAATGAGCACAGTCAGTAAGATTCGCGAGTTGGTCAACAACTCAGGTGACACTGAACTCCAAACATGGGTGAATAAACTCGGTGAGGGAACGGGACGGTGTCAGGGAACGGGACGGTGTCAAGGGAACGGGACGGTGTCAAGGGAACGGGACGGTGTCAGGTACTTTTTCCAGGGGGAGAGTTGAAAGTGCGAGGTTCATGTCTCCAGGGAATTCATGTCGCGTTGGCTTTGGGGGCAGGGAAGACTTCTTGACCCGCCTACACCGCACGGCCGAAGGGTCACAGGGTGTGAAGGGGCAAGGGCCGGAAGACGGAAGACGGAGGACAGACGACGGCTCCCAGTTCCCGATTCAGATTGCCGCGCTTCGCCCGCAATCACATGATCCGCGGAAAGAAGCATGGTTGTCGGTAGGCAGCCCGTCCACTGTCGTCCGTCGCCGGTGACTCCCAGACCGGGGATCTCACAGCCGAGGGTTGATTTGCTCTTGTTCTTGTCGCGGCGGGGGCTTTTCTGTGGTAGAATCGGCGGGCGAAATGGGGAGAGGGCGGGAGAGTTCTTCTGGGCCGCAGGAAGGAGTGAGCACATGATGAAGCGACACGGATTCACACTGATCGAGTTGCTGGTCGTGATCGCCATTATCGCCCTGTTGCTGCCCATCCTGATGCCGGCGCTGCGGAAGGTGAGAGAACAGGGCCGGATGGTCAGGTGCTTGGCGAACCAGAAGCAGTGGAACCTTGAGGCCGCCATGTTCACGGAGTCCAACAACGGCAAGTTCTGGAGTTCGGACCCCGGAACGCAGGGCTTCTGGTTCCCGCGGTACATGGACGACCGGCTCAAGGACTGGAAGCGGAACGGGACCTGGCTGTGCCCGTCGGCGACGAAGCCCGTGGAGCTGGGCAACGGCGCGATGACGGCCACGCTCAACATCTATAACGCCTGGGGTATCTTCACCGGCGATCGGCTCGGACCCAACGGCATCTGCGGCAGCTATGGTATCAACGGATATTGCCTGATCCCCCAAGGGTCTACGCCGGCCACGACCTATTATGGCGGCGTGCCCGTCTCGGAAGGGTTCAAGACGACCGACGTCAAGGGGGCCGGAAATATCCCCTGGTGGATCGAGGCCCTGCGGTTCGATCTGTGGCCCCTGCCGACGGAGAGGCCGGCGGACAGCGAATTCGCCGCGTGGACCGGCAACGAGATCGCCCGGTGCTGTATCAACCGCTACCAGGGGCACGTGACCGTCGCGTTTCTGGACTGGTCGGTGCGGAAGATCGGCCTCAAAGAGATCTACACGCTGCAGTGGCACCGGAGTTTCAATACGCGCGGCCCCTGGACGCGCGCCGGCGGCGTCCATGCCGAGGATTGGCCGGATTGGATACGGCCGTTCAAGGACTACTGACGTCGATTCCTTGTACACCCTTCGGCCCTGCTCAGGACGGTGTCTGCGGTTACATTGCGGTTGTCGGTAGTCAGCGAGACAGGGGCGGGGGGCGGGGGGCAGCCGCCGGCCTCTCCGTTTGTCTTCTCGGCGAGTCCCGGGCCTTGCGCCGTCACTGGCTGAGACCTTCCGTCATCTGGGTAACGGCTCGGTGCCCTTGTCGAGGATCCGGACGTATTGGTCGTAGAGATAGATCCGGTCGCGCTGCTTACCCGTGATCTCGCGGACAATCCCGAGGGTTTCCAGGTTCCGGACCGCGCTGCGGACGGTGGGGGCCGTCAGGCCCAGTTGGGCGGCCGCGTTCGGAATGGTCGTGATCGGGTGTCGGCGCAGTTGGTCCAGCACACGCCGGGCGGAGCCGGCCTTGCGGCCGAGGCCTTCCACTTTGCGACCGTCCTCGTCAAAGAGTCTCAAAATGAGTCCGGCGGTGTCCGTGGCCTGTTGGGCGGTCTGGTGGACTCCTTCGAGGAAGAATCGCAACCAGCCGAGCCAGTCGCCTTTGAGGCGAACGGCGTCGAGGCGGTCGTAGTATTCCTGGCGCTGCTGTTTGAAGAACAGGCTCAGATAGAGCAACGGCTGGGTGAGGGCGCCCTCGGCACAGAGGATCAGCGTGATCAGCAAGCGGCCGAGCCGGCCGTTGCCGTCCAGGAAGGGGTGGATCGTCTCGAATTGGACATGCGCCAGTGCGGCCTTGATCAGCACGGGCGTGCGCTGGGGCTGATCGTGAAGAAACTTCTCCAGATCGCTCATGCAGGTGGCTACCCGGTCGGGAGGTGGGGGAACGAATCGGGCGTTCCCGGGCCGGGTGCCACCCAGCCAATTCTGGCTCCGGCGAAACTCACCGGGCATCCTGTCGCTGCCGCGTCCTTTTGCCAGCAGCACCTGGTGCACCTCTCGAATCAAGCGAAGCGACAGAGGGAAGCTATCCTCGCGGAGACGTTTCAAACCATGGTTCAGCGCGGCGACGTAGTTGCTGACTTCCTGCACGTCCTCCAGGGGAACGCCGGGCGCCAGGTCCTCCTCGTGCAGCAGCAGATCGGAAAACGATGACTGCGTGCCTTCAATCTGCGAGGACAGCACCGCTTCCTTACGGACGTAGAAGTACAGGAACAGCGAGACATCCGGCAGGAGCGTCGCGATACCATCCAGTCGGCCGAGGGCACGGCTGGCTTTCTCGATGAGATCGTGATCGCGGTCGGCGAGTTGGATCGGCGGATCGGGCGGCAGCGGATTCGGCAGGAAAGCCCGGACGGATTCGCCGGCCGTCGAGGTCGTAACGTACGTGCCTGTTGCTTTCATAACATCCGATCCTAAGAAAGCCCATTTTCTTAGTGAGGAGCACTAAGAAAATATACAGCATGATCTTTTCTTAGTCAAGGTTCACAGTTATCATGGGTCGAAATCCCTGATCTCCGCGTCCCTTGGCGTCCTCTGCGGTTGCCTGCCCCTCCGCGTCTCTGCGCGAGGACCATTTGGTTGCGGCCGACGGCCGCGCTGGGCTCCCCGTGGTGGCAAATCAGTTCCCAGTTGTCCGCTCTCAGTTCCCAGTCGAGAATCTGTGCCAATCGGCAAAATCTGTGGCTGAAGACCGGTTGGCAGTTTGGACCTTCGTTGTCGGAACGGGCGAAAGCTCTTCCGCCCCTACGGTCTCCGGCCTCTCCATCGGTTTTCTCCGTGGCCTCCGTGACCTCCGTGGTGAGAGATCAGTTCGCAGTTATCAGTTCTCGCCCCGGATCAGGGTCCGGGGTGACAAGGTTTCCAGTTGGGATTGCCGCGTCGCTGCGTTCCTCGCGCTTGTCTGATCTGCAGAGTGCCGCTTCCCGCCCCCAATCAGGTCGGGGGCAAGCTCTGCGCGGGAAGGACAACACGGGGCGACATTTTGGCGGTGACTAGCGTTAGTTCCGGCGGGACAAGAGTTTATGATTCACAAAACAATCTGAGTGTATTTCTTGTTTATTGTTGACACTGTAGATGGGTAGTTGTACCATGTAGGCCGTGCTGCCCGTAGGGGGCGGCCGAGTGACAATTTGAGATTCGGAGGGAAGAGCATGACGACGGAAGCCCAAATCAACGCCACTCGTGCCAATGCCCAGAAGTCCACCGGCCCGTGTACGCCGGAGGGCAAGGCTGTCGTCGCGCAGAATGCGGTCCAGCATGGCCTGCTGGCGCGGGCGGCGGTCTTGCAGGGGGAAGACTGGGAGGAATACACCTGTTTCCATGAGGAGATGATGGACGAATTGTACCCGGACGGCATGCAGGAAGAAGAACTGGCCGAGCGGATCGTCGATCTATCCTGGCGGCTACGCCGGGCGGGGCGGTACCAGAACGCGGTCTTTGAGGCTCTCTATGACAAGTACGCTGGCGAGCCGGCGGACCCGGGTGCCCGGCCGGAGCCGATCCCCTCGGTCCCCAGCGATCCGGTGCTCGGGCGGATGCTCCTGGCGGACTTCTCGGGGGACCGGGTGCTGGAGCGGGTGCTCCTGTACGAGCGGCGGATCGAGAGCAGTCTGTACCGGGCCCGGGCCGAGCTGCGCAACCTGCGGAAGGAGCGGAGAGTTTCAAGGGAAGAGAGGAGCGTCAAGGGTCAAGTTTCCAGTTTGAAGTTGGGGAACGAAGCACCGAGTCATCCGGCTTCCCACTTCCGACTTCCGACTCCGCTTTGGAGTGTCAAGTGGCATGGCAACAAGACCGAGCGTGGAATCCTCCGGTTCCAAAACTCCCGGACCGAATTCCCAGCCTGGCGGTTCCCATGTCCGCCGAGGTATCTTACGGCGGCACTACGAACGGGCGGCAGGCGACGGAGCCATTGTGCGAAACAAAGCCAATTCTCGGCGGCGCGGATCGGGACCAACTTGGTTACCGACCGATCTTCGCCGGCACGGAGGGCAGGTAGGCCCCTTGTGGCACCGAAGTTGGGACCGCTTCGGATGAAAACGGGCAGGGGAGAACAAACCCAATCTGCCTGCACGGACCGCCGTACGCGGGCTGGTGGGGCCGGAAGCCTTGTCGCCCGCAGCAGAATCGTGCAAAAAAAGCCAATTTGGAGAGGAGTTTGAACTTATCCCGGCTTCGCCGGGGACTTTTTGGGTTTTCCACAAATCACG
>CAYHAJ010000020.1:0-11472 GCA_964354535.1 uncultured Pirellulales bacterium | reverse complement strand
CCGACGTCAAGCTGCCCGAGGTCCTGCCCAGTCGAGGGGTGACTGTAGCCACCCGCAAGAAGCTGCCTGAGAATCGCCCAAAGCACGCAAAACAAAGCACTTAGATCGCAAATTGCCAGGCAGCAAAAGGTGGAACATCCGCTACATGGTTCTGGGGGTATGCGATCCGATCAATGCCTGCAAGGCGATTATGGCGGAGGAAGATATCGGCCTGATGCTGCCCTGCAACGTGGTTGTCTGCGAGAGCAGCGCAGGGGGGACAAAGGTGGCGGTGATCCGGCCGACAGCCGCTATGCAGATGACCGACAATCTGGATTTGCATCGCATCGCCAAGGATGTGGAACGCAGGCTCAAGAGTGTCATTGACTCGCTACAGCCGGTCGCCGTTACCGTTTGAATTGCCGGCGGCGGACTTGGCCAAGAGAACCGTGTGGGACAGATGGATCAGCGGATGGCCGAGAGTTTGGAAACCTGTCCTGGCTGCCAACGTAGCGGTATGCGCAGATTCCGCCCGGCTCACGTGCTTGATCGGTTCCGTAAGCAGCAGGAACGCGCCGGGCCTGAGCAGTCGATAGATCTCGTGCAGAAAGTTGGCTGGGTCGCTCACCTCGTGCAGCATCGCGAACGCGAGGGCGAAATCGAAGGTGGCCTCCTGTCCGTGCAGACCGATCGAGTCGCCGGCGGACACGTGAGTCTCAATCCGCTGGGTCAGTCCAGCCTGAGCCGCACGGCGACGGAGCACTTCGAGCATCCTCGGCTGGACGTCGAGGCAGACGACCTTGCCGCCGGGGCCGACCATCTTGGCCAGCGGCAGGCTGAAGTATCCCATCGCGCTGCCAACGTCCAGGACCGTCATATTCGGCCGGACGTACGGGGCAAGGATCTTATAGGGGTTCTGCAGGAGCTTCCGGAGCCGGTTGGCCAGCAAGTAGCCCGCCCAATATGGACACACATGTTCAGCCATGAGATCTTCGCGACTTTTCCTGGGTGAACACCATACCTCACGCGCCGGCCGACTCGTGCATGTATTCACGAAGTGTCCGTGTCAAAAGCCGCCGCAGGTCGCGGGCGGACTGGCCTGTGCCGATCGCCGCTCGGGAGGCGAACCGGAACAGGCGTCGGAACTCGCGATAGGAGGCAGAAGCGCCCGCCCAGCAACTCACCATACCAAGGTAAGCCCGCAGAAAAGGTTTGGTCTGCCGCGGCTCGGCCAGCCAGATCCGTAGCATCCTCTGGATCTGCCCGCACCGGCCTTCCGCGAACCACGCAAAGTGCGGGTCAATATCTCGCAGGGCCGTGTGGGTGCCGGTCCTGAGCCACATCCGCCGCTCTTCGATGTAGAAGAACATAGGCGCCTGCGCGATCATGGCAATCGAATCATCTTCACCCACCCCTCCTCGACTCCGGTGGGACTCGGATTATATTCTAACGATGTCAGCCGGATCTGGCTATCATCAATCCCATGAGTGCCTCCACCCCTCCACCCTCTACATCAGTCGTTCAGGTCCTGCCGCAGGAAGAGGATCAGGCCGACGGTGAAGGTAACCACCGCGTACACGCCGCAGAGCCCCAGCATCTTCCAGAGCTCCGGCTGCCAGCGGTAGTCCACGCCTTGCGCGATCTGCCCGGTGATCTGCCAGGGATAGACGATGTATCTCGTGAAGATGTACGGGTCCAGACCCACCAGATGCTTGGTGAAATCGATGACGTAAAGCGTGCCGATGCTCACCGCCACGGCGGCGCCCGAGCTGCGGATGACTGTGGACAGGCACAGCCCGTAAAAGACGATTGCCGCCAGGGGAATCCAGCTCAAGACCCAGGCGAACAGGAAGTGCCGGAGGACCGTTCCCTGCGAGTAGATCTCCCCCAGGCTGTCGGCGACCGCGCCGAAGCGATAGTGGACGCGGGCGAGCAGAGCGGACAAAACCAGGCACACGAAGGACATGACAATCATATAGAGCAGGCCGGTGGCCGCCTTGGCCAGATAGAATTCCCACCGGTGCAGCGGGGCCGCCAGGGCCGCGCGGATCGTGCCGGACCGCGTCTCATCCGCCATGAGCATCGCCGCGAATACCAGCACAAAGATCAGGCCGATGTCCGCAAACACCAACTGCATGGACAAGACCACATAGCCCCAGGCGTTGGCCGTACTGGCGGCGTCACTCTCGCCCGCGACCACATAGGTGAGCAGGCAGATCAGTCCCCCCATCCCCAGGCCGAAGTACGGCAGCCGACGACGAGCCGCCTTGACGATCTCATTGTGCAGCAGGGGCAGGAACTGACTACGCATGGCGGTGGTCTCCGGTGATCGCGAGGAAGAATTCCTTGAGCGTCTTCTGTCTTGGGCCCAGCGCGGAAACCTTGTATCCGGCCTGGAGCAGATGCTGGTTGAGCCAGGCGGAATCCGCATTGTTCAGGGTGATCTCCAGGGTATCGGGGGCGACCGATGTCACGTGCTTGATCCGCGCATCGGCCCGCAGCCTGGTGAAGTCGGGGACGGCGCCGGCGAAGGTCGTGCGGACGATGCGCTCCTGCGGCCGGAGAATCTCCCGGACGCTCCCCGAAGCGACCAGATGGCCCTTGTCGATCACAAAGACGGTTTCACAGTATTCCTCGACTTCGTGCAGCAGGTGGCTGGAGATGAAGACGGTCAGCCCATCGTGCTTGACCCTCTGTTGCAGAAAACCCAGAATCTCACGGGTCCCCTCCGGGTCCATGCCGTTCGTGGGTTCGTCGAGGACCAGGAGCCTGGGTTTGCCCAGCACGGCCCGGCCGACTCCCAGCCTCTGTCTCATGCCCTGGGAATAGGTGCCGACCTTGTCGTGCTGGCGGTCCGCCAGGCCGATGCGCTCAAGGATTTCGTCAATGTCGCGGGGACCGACGCCGCCGAGGACGCGGCCGGCCAGTTGCAGGTTCTTTCGTGCGGAAAGGTACTCGTAGAACGCCGGCGCTTCGACCATGACGCCGACCGACCGCAGGGCCTGCTTGAAATCCTGCCGCAGGTCAATGCCGAAGATGCGGATGCGGCCGCTACTCGGATGCACCAACCGTGGAATCATGTACAGGGCCGTGCTCTTGCCGGCGCCGTTGGGGCCGAGAAAGCCCGCCATCTGCCCGGCCGGGACCTCGAGGGAGAGGTGCTCCACCGCGCGGATGCGTCCGAAGTGCTTGCACAGATCCTCCAACGTCAATGCCGGTATCGTCACTTGGGGGGCCCTTTCCGCTGGTTTGACTGGGACAGGCACACGACGATCTGTGCCTCCTTCAGGTTCTGGACAAACAGGTCGGATATCCCATCGCCGTTGAGGTCGGCCGTGTTGATGAGGTTGACCTCGATGGGGGCGGCGAAACTCAGGGCCGGACCGGCCTGGAAGTACCCGGTGGCGGCGGAGCTCAAATACACGTCGAACTGCTGCGGCCCACGCTCGACGAGAATATCCTTGCGGCCGTCGCCGTTGAAATCCCCATCGAAGCAGATCAGGGAGGCAAGCGACGGGCTGCGTGGCGTCATGCTCGTGATGTCCATCTGAAAATCGGGGCTGCCGGCGTAGGCGCCGTCCCGGCCGGAGCGCACGGTGAGGACCCAGTCCACCCCGCCGGAAACGGCCAGATTGACGAGGCCGCTCCAGGACGTGATGCGGGTCTTCAGGGCAGCCAGGATCAGTTCGCAGCGGCCGTCACCGTCGAGGTCCCAGAAGGGCGACTCGCCCAACTGGCGATCCACGCCGAACGGCAAACCGCTGTGGCGGAGCACACGCGTGGGCCGCGCGGGCAGAGTGCCGTCCGGCCCGCGGAGCAGAAGCAGGATTGTCGCGGCGGGGTTCAGGTCGCCCTGCATCGTCCACAAGACGACGTCCTGGCGGCCATCCCCGTTCACATCCTGATACTGCACCCCATAGCGGCGCCACTGGGCGTCCTTGACAATCTTCCCGATCAGCTCCTGCGTGGCTTTCTTCTCAGCCGCAATCTCCTGAGCCCGGTCGTGGCGGGATTGCGCCCGCACCGTTTTTCGCACTTCCAGGGTAAAGGCAGGCGCCGGCCCCGTCATCCAATGTTCCTCCCGCGCCCCCCATGTTGTCTCCTTGGGGGAAAGGTCCACCGTCCGGGCGGCCTGCCAGACGCCATCGGCGTCCTTTTCATACAGGGTGGCACGGTCCTCGAAAAGGACGGGAAGGCCGCCATTGGCATCCTGCCCTCCAGGCGCCGTCGGTACGATGCGGAGACGGTCCCCCGCGAATACCTGGCGGGCTTCGAGGAGAGGGCGCGGCGACGGCTCGAAGGTCCCTTTATCCTGGCGCAGGTACACCAGCCCAGTGGCCGTGGAGATCACCAGTTCCTTACCTGCTGCCTGCGCGTCCACGTCCCGCAGGGCTATCCAGGCTGTCTGACTCGGCAGGGCGACGGTCTGGTCGGGTGTGGCGGCAAAGCCGCTCTTTCGTTGTCGATAAACCAGCATCTGGTTCTGCGCCGGCAGCAGCGCCAACAGGTCCGTCAGGCCGTCGCCATCCACGTCTGCCAACTGACAGACCCACGACCATCCCTGGACGGCTCCCATGGTGATCGTCTGTCGCTGGAATTCCACGGCGGCTGGAGCCGCACCGGCCAGCCACAGCAGCAGTACCAAGCTGATGCGCACGAGACTCATGCAATATCCCAACTATGGTCCATGACTGCGAAAGACCCGGAATGTATCTTTCTTGTTCAGCTTCATGATCAGGTCGCTGATATGATCGCCGTTGAGGTCTTCGACCTGCAAGCGGTCGATGGGGTCCGCGTAGGGGAACCACAGGTCCGTTGTCTTGGCGAATCCGGCCTGCCGGGAAACGAAAGTATACGCCGAGATGCGATTCGCCCGGTCTCGGATGAGAAGGTCCTTGCGGCCGTCGCCATTGAAGTCGCCGTGGAGATTAACGAACGTCTTGAAGAACTGGTGGCGGGGCAAGCTCAGGTCAACCGAACGATAATCGATGTGGATCAGCAGGCTCGTGTCAAAATCGGGCTTCTCCGGGAACCCGGCCCCCGGCCGGTAGAAGTGGAAGCCGAGGCTGAAATCGATCTGCTTGGCACTGAAAACCTTGCGATACCCCTCGCGGCTGCTGAAGGGGCTGTAGCCGAGGACCAGGTCCAGGTATCCATCACCATCCACGTCCACGATGGGGACGGAATCGATCCAGTCGTTTTTGCGAAAGACCTGCTGGGGCTCGGCCGGAATTTGACCGTGCGCGTCCGCGGTGTAGATCCGCACCAGCACTTTGCCGGAGAGAATCCCGGCAAGGAACCACGGGTCATCCGGCAGGGTGTTCCTGATGAGATCGACGCGGCCGTCGTGGTTGATGTCCACCCAGCAGTACCACGACCAGTCCCACGGACCGGTCCAGGTGAAGCTGGGATCGGCCCCGAACAGACCGTCCTGGTTCTGTGCATATACGGCGTAGCGACACATTGGGATATGGCTGGTGCGGACCAGAATGTCGTCTCTTTGGTCACCCGTGAGGTCGCCGAGACTCAGGGTCAGTCGGGCCATTCGGTTGTAGCCGAGATCCTTCTGGGAGGCCGAAATCGTTGTCTCCAGGGCGTCTTTAAGGGTCTGCACGTGCTGCCAAGTGTCCGTGCGGTGCCAGACTTGAAGATCACGTCCTGCCGGCACAAGAATGACGGGGGGCTGGTCGTTCATCTGAGGCGAGAGCGGGACGCAGGCGATGGCAGGCCCTTCGCCGCTCTCGGGCAGAATCGTCGGCTGGGCGATGATCTGCCTGCGGATAGCGGGCCCGCCGCGATTGGTGAAGTCCAGTTCCGTCACGCCCTCGCTGGTCATGACCAAGAGACTCTCCGTATCCCTGCCGAGCTTTGCCGGCCAGAGGATGGAGGGTCTGCCCCCGAGATGGCACACCTGGTCAGGTTTCTCCGCAAAACCCTTTTCCGCGTCCTGGTAGAAGATCAACAGATTCTGCTCATCCCTCAGCACAAGGTCCTTGAGACGATCCCGGTCCAGGTCGCAGCAGAGGACCTCTTCGCCGGGTCCCTGGACCTGCCATTCCTTGAACCTGACCTTTGCTCCGGCGGCCGAGACGCTCCCAACTGCCGCCACGACAGCGACTGGCAGCAGTGCGCGTCGAATGTACGTGAGCCTCATAGGATTTTCCAGAACTCCGCCTATTGTTACCCACATTCTATCCGGTGCGGCGGGGTCGTGTCCACTGACCCATCCCTATAAGTCTCTTTGGGCACACGAAATCGGCGCAAGAAATGGAAAAAGTGTACGGGCGAAGGATTATTCACCCCTGCGTTCCGGGGGCATCAACTCACGGGCACGCTCCAGAAGTGGCTTCGGGTAGCCTTCCCGTTCCAGGATGCGCAGGGCTGTTCTTGTGGTGGCCGGGCCGGGCCGGAGGCGATAGTCGAAGGTGATGCCGCCGTCGTGCAGATGCTCCTGGAAGTGGCAGTTCTCGGCTGAGGCGGTGCTCGCGGCGACTTGAGCCAGCAATTCCTCATGGGTGGCGACCAGGAAGAGGTTGGGGGAGGCCATCAGATGCTCCAGCAGGGCGATACCCGCCGCGGCCCGTTCTTGGGAGTTGGTGCCCCGAAAGGGCTCGTCGATCAGCCCGAAGATCGGTGCGCCGTCCCCCGCGTCCAGGACCAGTCGGCGGAGCCGCCGGACCTCAGAAAGGAAGTAACTCTCGTGCCTGGCCAAGTCGTCTCGTATCCGGACATCCGTCATCAGCCGCACGGGCGACCACGTCATCGCGGCGGCCGCCACCGCCGCACCGGCCTGGGCCAGCAGGGTATTGACTCCGACCATGCGGAGCAGGGTGCTTTTGCCGGCGGCGTTGGGTCCGGTGATGACCCACGTTCGCTTGTCCGACGTCAGATGTACGTCATTGGCCACGGCGTCCCGTGCCAACAGGAGTGGATGGCGGCCGTTCTGGATGGTGAGGCTCGTCTCCTCGGCGGGCTGGGGGTAGCAGGCGACCGGTTGCTCCGCACTGAAGCAGGCGAGGCTGCACAGGGCCTCCAACTCGGCCAAGGCCGACAGGCCATTGAGCAGGACCTCCCGGCCGGAGGTCACGCGTGCCAACACCGCCTCGGCGATGTGCAGGTTCAGGAAGACCGAGACATCGAGCAGGCCGCGCACCATCCCGTGCAGACCTGCCCATTCCAGCCACTGGCACAAGGACGGGATGCGGGCGTCCGTGACGACCTTGCCGAATCGGCTTTTCAGAAGACCCAGTGGTGTCTCCTCCGGCAGTTCCGTACTCGCATGCCGGGCGACCGTCAGAAAACACTCCAGCGTGGACCGCTGGGCTGCCCACGGCGATACGGAAGCGGTCAGTTGGCGAAGCTTGAGCCGCAGAAGGAGCAGAATGAAGACGTTCACCGTGACCAGGACCAGGAGAGGGCGAATCCACACATACCGGCCGAAGGCGACGGCAAGGATGGCCCATAGGACGAAAGGTCCACTGATAACGGACCACAACCGGATGGCTTTGGATACCCGGGATTGCCACGGGGGTGGCGTGCCGCGGAGTAGCTGGACCATTGCGTCCAGTCTCTCCGCGTGGTGACGCAGCGGGACGGCGGCCGCCATCAGGCCCAAGCGTTGTTCATCATGCGTGTCGAGCCACTGGACGGCTCGCTGACGCTCCCGAATGTGCACGCCGGACAGGCAGGGTACGTCCAGCATATCACGGACCCGCCGCGCCCCCAGCGGCGTAGAGGTACGATTCAGCAGCCCGAAGATTCCCACGGGCGGGGCGTAGAGATCGAGGTCCTCCTGCTCCTGTTCGGTGAGGCGCCACGTGGGGCCGGATTCGAGGGCCACGGGCAGGGACGCCGACGAATCCCTCGGATCCTCGGGGCGTTGCCAAGCGCGGGCAGGTTGGTCACGACGGGTGCTCGCGTGCAGCGACTCCCCAACGACAGCGAGGAGGCGTTCGACAAAAGTCCGTCGATTCTCCCAGCCTGCATGTCGCCACACAACTCCCGCGAAGATGAATACGCCGGCGACCACGGCCAGCAGGGCGGGCAGGGTATCGTGTCGCAGCATCACGACCACGACCATGCCTGCCACAAAGATGATAAGCCTGATCCAGGACCAGAGCGTTTCCGAGCTACGGTATCGAGCCCGGTCCCGCTGCTGTCGATCCTGGTAGGCACGGAGCCACGCAAGGCGAGGCACGTGGTTGGAAGCGTTGGGGTCCGGCTCCCCTTGGGTTATCTCCTGGATCATGCCGCCACAGACTCACTCCACCGTGATCACGAGTTTGCCTTCCAACATCCCGGCCAGGGGTCCGGTGTTCTGTGTCATGGTGACTGTATATCGGCCCCCCTTGGCATATGGTTCGCGCCACGCGAACCCGCAGCGACCACCTCAGCCGTATTCCATGTCGGCCGAAGCTACCGTCTTGCCGTCCGCATCACGAACGGTGATGTGCGGTTTCGCATCGGTCGGATTGTTGTTCCCGGCATTCTTCTCGGCAAACCGCAGGTAGACTTCGCCCGCCTTGCCCTTGATCTGCGGGCTCAGATGGATCAACGCGTCCTTGGCGTAAGTCGATCGCTCCTTGGCGTTATCCACGTAGCGGTCTTTCTCCTCGATGGCCCTGATCGACAGACGGGGCTGGCCCAAGCTCACCCGCGTAGTCTCCGCCGCTTTAATGTCGAGGAGGAGCCCGCCTTCGAAGTTCACGTTCCATTGGTCACTGCTCTGGAGTCCGTAGCTGACATAGCCGTACGACACCTTGTATTGGCCGACGGGAAGCGTGGGCTCGGCCGCAGTCAGGTAGAGCTGGATGCCGGCGTCCTTCGCCCCTTGAAGTCGCACCCCCGTCAGGCGGGTCTGCAGGCCTTCCTGCCCCGCCACATCAAAGGCTACTTGGCCGGTCGGGGTCGTATCCTTCTCCATCACCACCCGGATCGTGCTATTGCTCGTGTGCGTGCCCTGCAGCTTGAGGCGGTAGAACGTGCCCTGATGATAGATCAGCCTGCTCAGGGTACTACGATTGTAACGGGGGATGTACCCTTCGAGCTTCTGTTCGGCCGGGAGCAGCATGAGGCTGCCTTGGCCGAACTCGGTAAACGAGCCGCCGAATCCGTTCGAAAAGAGAACCAGCCTCATGGGTTGGCCCGCCAGGGTCGCTTGCCCCTCCAAAACACAGGAAGGACTCCACATGTACGAGATTTCGGCCCCATTGGCGTTGGCGACCAGCATGACACGGAAGGGGATTTCCCGCCGGTCGTCGGTCCGCATCACGAAATCAGAGGTGATGAAGGCATACGGATACCCGAAGCTCGATCCTGATGGCGCGGTAGGCAGGAACTTCTCCTGGTCCGAAAGCTTGCCGTCGGCGTTGACGTCGAAGTAGAAGGCGACAGGCTTTTTGTCCCTGAGCTCGACGACCGACCACTGGGTCTTCGGCAGAGATCTGTTGTACACCACCGTGCATTCTTTGACTCGATCCTTGACGGCCATCACGAACGGGTCCTTCTGGTCAGCACCGCCACCCGGCGCACCGAAACCCCAGTACGACCAATAGCTCAAGGGATCATCCGGCACGCTCAGCCCGCGATACTTCATCTCGAAAACGGCGGTCCCGTACGGTGGCTCTGAAACGGCGGTTGCCGCCTGGGCGGGTGGATCATCCGCCAGGGATGGTTGAACGGGGGCAAACAGGGCCATAGACATGGCAACAACGGAGACGGCCGGAACGACAGATAGGGTCCGCAATCGGTTCATCTCTCACCTCACTTTCACGGCATCCCCGTCATTGCCGCGCATCTGGACACAGGCCCGATGCCGCACACCGGCGAAGATGCTCGTTCTCATTTCGCACGGATAGGAGAATAGCACGAAGACGCCCGGCTGTCAAGAACGGGGAAGAGCGGGGAACAGGATCGGTGAATTGGAGACGGCGGCCAACTTCGCCGATTGACAGATGGGATGGCGTCTGTATGCTGTTGTGAGATTTGGATTGAAGTGACTTGACCGGCGCGTACCATGCCCATGTTTGCGCGGATCCAAGAGCGTGAGCGGTGGGACGTGGCGGATAGGATCGAAGGAGTGAGTGCTATGAATCCGGACATTTTCAAGGCGTATGATATCAGGGGCATTTACCCTGATGAGCTGAGTGAAGAGGATGCGTGGAAGATCGGGCATGCGACGGCGCGGTTTCTGCCGTCCCTGATCAAGGGCTATGACCGCGGGCGGGCGGGGTCCACGGCCTTGTGCGTCGGGCGCGACATGCGGACGCACAGCGAGCCGTTGGCCCAGGCCCTGATCGAGGGTATCCGGTCCGCCAGCATCGCGGTGATCGACCTGGGGATGATCGACACGCCCCAGATGTACTTCGCCATCAATCACCTGGGGACCAGCGGTGGCGTGCAGGTCACGGCCTCGCACAACCCGGCCAAGTATAATGGTCTGAAAATCTCCGGCCGGGGGGCCATCCCGATCGGGATCGATACCGGCCTCAAGGATATCAAGCATCTGGCGACCGCGCTGCTGCACACCAAGGGCAATCCCACCGGGCCCCTGGAGCATCGCGACCTGTGGCCCGAGTACAAGAAGCACGTCCTCCAGTTCCTTCGGCCCGGCGTGCGGAAGAGGAAGGTGGCGATCGACGCTTCCAACGGCATGGCGGGCAAGGCGGTGCCGCTGCTGTTCGACGACGCCCCGCTCCAAGTCGTCCCCATCAATTTCGAGCACACGGGCAAGTTCAAGCACGAGCCCGACCCCTTGAAGGAGAGTAGTCTCGTTCAAGTCAAGACGACGGTGAAGAAAGAAGGCTGTGCTTTCGGCATCTGCTTCGACGGGGATGCCGACCGGATGATCCTGGTGGATGAAGACGGCGCCACGATCAGTTGCGACCTGCTGACGGCGCTGCTCGTGCCCTACTTCCTGGAGAAGAAGCCCAAATCGGCCATCGTGTACGACCTGCGGAGCAGCCGGGTGGTGATGGAAGAGATCATCAAGTACGGCGGGACGCCCCGGCGGGAGCGCGTCGGACACGCCTACATGAAGAAGGCGATGCGCGACACGCACGCGATCTTCGGGGGCGAGCTGTCCGGTCATTATTATTACGAGCAGAACTTCTATGCCGACTCGGCCATGATCACCCTGGCCCACACGCTCAACGTCGTCGATGCCGGCGGCAAGTCCATGAGCGAGCTGATCCGACCGCTGCGTCGCTACGCCAGCAGCGGCGAGATCAATTTCAAGGTGGATAACAAAGAGGCCAAGATGGAGGAATTGGCCCGCCGCTACAGCGAGGGACAGGTCGACCACTTGGACGGCGTCACCGTCAGTTTCAAAGAGTGGTGGTTCAATTGCCGGCCGAGCAATACCGAGCCGCTGCTGAGACTGACCGTCGAGGCAAAGAGCAGGGAGCTGCTTGAAGAAAAGCTTTCCGAGCTCAAAGCCCAGCTTGGCAAGCCGGTGTAACATCGAAGTAAGCAAAAGGCAACAATAATGGAGGT
>CAYHAJ010000019.1:0-44601 GCA_964354535.1 uncultured Pirellulales bacterium | reverse complement strand
ACCATTATCCTGCCAAGATCAAGGTAACCGACGAGCAACTGGGGCAACTACGCCTCAAACGTCACGAATTCCACGGCGAATGGAACTACACCCTGTCTCCACGGAAGTGAAAGTTGTTCAGGTTATTATTGCGCAGTCACTAACTCCCAACAACTGAAAAGCGTTTCCAGAGGATATCTTATGTCAACAGCGAAGAAGGCGTTTATCGCATTTGGGGTACCGACGGGAAGGGTGGGCCTGCCACGCAGGCTGCGTTGGGACCGCTGGGACTCCAAGGGCCAACCGTCAAACCATCTCCCCCGTCGGCACCCGCAACGCGCTAAACGCAGGGGTACCGGCCGAAGGCCGGGCTGGGAAATCGATGTAGTCTGCGGTTCAGAACACCGGCGGGATTCACCACCGAGCAGACGGGGTTCCCAGTGCGGCCTGCGGCCGCAACCAAAAGCCACTCGCGCGGAGACGCGGAGGCGCAGAGAAGACCAAGCACAAACCTCTTCTATACTCTGCGTCCCTGCGCCTCTGCGCGAGACATAATCCTTTGGTCTTTAATACGTTACGTTGCCTCCTTTCAGAAACCTCTGCGGGAAACCAAGATCTCAACGAGTAGCAGTCCGGAGCAGAAACCTAACGTCAAAGAATTTAAGGATCTACCCTCTCCCTGGCGAAGAATCTGGATTCCCGCCCCCTGCTGCCGGACCACGCGGGCACCTCTCGGGGGTGACATTCCTTCGCGGGAATGACAGGGTCGGTATCGGCGTTCATCCGCGTTCATCTGCGGTTGAATAGCAGTTGTCGGCAGGCAGTAGTCGGTAGTCGGCAAGACGGGGGTCAGGGATCGGGGCCACGGGTCCTTAGGCAAGGGGAATACTCCGGTGAATCCGTAGGAATCGATCAATTCGTGCAACAGTCGCCGACCCAAAACGCCCGCACGCTCAGATTTTCTTTATGCACGTCGGGACAAGGAGTTATGGCATTTGCGCGGCGCGCCGACACCCATTTTTTTCGACAGATTCGTGCAACACGGCGGTAAATAGGGAGGGGCATGCAAGTCAAAAGTAAAAAGTCAAAGGGCAAAAGGCAAAATTGAAGAATCAGGAACCGGCCTGAATCGCAAATTCCGGGTTCGGAGGGACGGCCATGTCGCTATGGTCCAGCGTGCGAAACAAAGCCAAATGGCGGTAGCCGGTAGTCGGTAGTCAGTAGTCGGTCGGAAGAGCGATGTACAAACAAAGCCAATTTGAACAGGGATCAGGTTTCAGGGGCCAGGGGTCAGGGGTCAGCGCCCCGACACATGGTATCGGACTCCGGCCCCCTGGACGTTCGTGCGAAACAAAGCCAATTTGGCGCAGCCCGGCTGGGATCCCGAGGGTCGATTCTGCAAAACAAACCCAATTTCCCAGTGCGGCCTTGGGCCGCAACGAAAACCTATCCTCTCACCAAGACGCGAAGAACGCAAAGGATGGAGGACGGACGACAGAAGACTGAGGACGGCGAATTCCTCAAGCCCTGGCGATCTTGGCGTCTTGGCGCGAGACATAATCCTTCGGAATTATACCTTTGGCAAAGCACGGGTCTTATAGACCAGTCGCTTGCCTTCGGCCCCTTTGATGGCCTCTGTGGCTCTTTCCCCGTCCGTCACCTTCCGTTCGTCCCATCGGAAAGAGAACTCGTCACAGTAGCGGTGAAGATGCTTCCTTGAGATATGATGGAACGTCCCATGCACGCCGCGTTTCAGAAGGGCGAAGAACGATTCGGCGGTATTGGTGTAAACGTCCCCGCGAGCGTATTCCCCTTGACTGTGATTGACCGTCTGATGGCCCCCAGCGAATTCCGGGCCGATCCCTTGATACAGGTTCAAGTCGTCCGTGTTGATGGTGGCCGTGGCCTCGACGTTGTCTCGGATTGCCGCCTTTAGGTTGTCGGCGGTCACATGTTCCACGACTCGCGTACGCGCCCGTCCGTCACGCTCTATGAGCGCCACGACGGGAACCTTCTTTGTTCCCCGTCCCCGCTTGTTGACGATTAGTTCTCCGTTCTCGTCTCGTTTGCCCGGACGGGGTTTGCCGCCGATATAGGCTTCATCGACCTCGACCGTGCCTTCGAGTTTGCTGGCGACCGGGTCCATTTTCATTGCCAGACGGATACGATGGGCAAGATGCCAAGCCGCCTTGTAGGTGTGAAGGCCAAGATTTCGTTGAAGCTGGAGGGCCGACACGCCTTTCTTGTGCGAGCACATAGAGTAGAACGCTTGGACCCACTGCCGGAGGGTAATGTGCGACCCCTGCATGACCGTGCCCAGGATCACCGTGAATTGTCCCCGGCAAGCGTTGCACTGGAACACGCCGTCCCGGACCTTCTCCGACTTGGCGTGAAGTCGCGTCACATTCTGGCTTTCACAGTGCGGACAGACTGGACCCTTCGGCCAACGAATCGACTCCAAGATCGTCTGGGCCTCATCCTCCGTCAATCGCCCTACGTCAATCGCAGCCATGTCGGACAGCTTTGTGAACTTCAGCGGTACGTACTTCATGTTTTCATCCCCTTACTGTTCTCTTGTTATTGTAATGACAAAAACATGACGAGTCAACTGTACTTTTATAAAAATCACAAAAAATCTTGACTGGCCCGTTCCCGGTGGTACAATTTGGGCATGGCACGACCTAAGAAATCTAATCAGGATAGGCGCACAAAGCTGTTCCAACTTCGGCTGCTGGATGAGGAACATAGGGCGTTTACTGAGGCCGCCAGAGCGTCCGGCTTGGACGCATCGGCATGGGCACGGGCGGTGCTGTTGCGAGAGGCGAAGCGGATCGCGGGGCACAGGGTGAACAAGGCGTCGCAATGAAGGAGTCAGACGTGACTACATCAGAACCATTTCCGGTCCCTACCGATCTCCGATCTGAGGAAGACGTTAAGATCAAGTTTCTTGTCCCCTTTCTTCAGCATAAGGGGTATGAGAGTCGCTGTATTGACTTCAATAAGCCCATCGAAATTCAAGAAGGCCGCAAGCAGAAAACAATCTTTGCTGACGCGGTCGTCTACACGACCGCAGCCAAGACAGCACCGCTGATTGTGTGCGAGACGAAACCGCCCAATGAAGGGTTGACTAACAGGGACAAAGGCCAAGCGATATCCTATGCGCGTCTGCTGGATAGAATTGCCCCATTGGTTCTCGTCACCAACGGGGCACAAACGCGAGTTTTTCAGTCACTCAGCAAGAGTCGCATTGCGGAGTTGCCGCATCGTAAAGACCTCAGAGAGGACTTCGTTAAGTTCGTCGTGAGTGCCGAGATGAGGGAGGCACTGCGCACTGAGGCAAAGCACGAACTGTTCATTATCGACGACGTCCAGTCATTCAAGGTGATTCTACGCGCCTGTCACGATGAGATACGCAACAATGAAGGCTATGATGCCACAAAGTCGTTTGATGAGCTTTCCAAGGTTCTTTTCTGCAAGATGTATGAGGAGAAAAACCACCCGGAAGACTCCAACCGCTTCCGCACCTTGATTTTTGACGATAGCAGTTCTAAGTTGGGTGTAAATGTCGTTACACAAATCTGGAATGAGACGAAAAACGACCCCCGCTTCGTCGGACTATTTGAGCCCAAGAGCGTCATCGACCTTCAAGACCGCACCATTCGCAAGATAGTCAGTCTGTTTGAAGATTACGATCTATCTCTGACGGCCTTTGACGTAAAGGGTGAAGCATTCGAGTATTTCCTTGGTGAGACATTCACGGGCGGGTTGGGGCAGTATTTCACGCCGCGCAATGTCGTGGAATTCATGGTGGATGCTGTAGACCCCAAAATTGGGCAGAAGATCGTTGACGAATTCTGTGGGACGGGTGGGTTCCTTATATATGCGTTTGAGGTCGTTAGCGAGAAGATTCGCCTACAAGAATTCAGCGAAGACGAGAAGGAAAAATGGAAGACGGAGTTATCAAATCGTTCCCTCTTCGGCACTGACTGGGCTGAACGCACGGCACTCGCCTGCAAGATGAACATGATTGTTCACGGAGACGGCAGTGCTGGGATATCGCTGCATCATGGCCTGACAGATGTACCAGGAAAAATCGAAAAGGGCGGTTTCGATCTGTGCATCACGAACCCTCCATTTGGGTCCATCGAAAACGACCCAGCAATTCTCCGACAATATGATCTCGGGAAGGGACGTAAGTCCCAAGAGAGGTCGATTCTGGCGATTGAGCGTGGCTTGCAGTTGGTAAAGCCAGCCGGGATCGTCGCCATCGTTGTTATTGACGGCATCTTGAACAATGACAGTAAGGCATACGTGAGGGACTATATTCGGAAGACTGCTTGGGTTCGGGGTATCATAAGTCTCCCTGCCGTGACGTTTGAAGGCTACAATTCGCGGGCAAAGACGAGCATTTTGTTCCTTGAGAAGAAGAAGGTGACACCAGACGAGACAGGCGAACAACAGCCAACGTTCATGGCGGTCGCAGAGAATACCGGCTACGCGCCGAATGGAATGGCGGTTCCTGGCAATGAACTGCCGGAAGTTCTCTTGGACTACAAGGCATTTACGCGCGGAAAAGAGAGCCATATTAGTCCACGGACATGGGTCGCGAGGCTCTTGGAGCGAATGGATGCGGAGTTCTATAGGCCACGCCCAATGCCTGAGCGTCCGAACCATAAGCAAGTCGCTTCGCTGGCCAACACGGCCACTGACGCACTAAAACAGATGGCTCAAGAACTCACGGCGGTGCAATCCGATCTACAGAGGGTTTTCACTGGTCTCGATGTAGTCCAGGTCCCACTCAAAGAACTCATAGAGCCAGTCAAGAACATTGTGCGGGTTGATCGCGCGCAATCCTATCGACTGCTTGGTGTCAGATGGTGGGGAGAAGGGACATTTCTTCGGGAGGGAAAAACCGGCAAAGACATTAAAGCAACAAAGCTCAATCAGGTTTCAGCAGGATGGCTCATATACAACCGGCTGTTTGCCTTCCGTGGATCGTTTGCTGTTGTCACCAAAGAGGATGACGGCGGCTTTGTGTCTGGAGAATTTCCCACGTTCAGGATGCGTGACGGTGTGGAGAACCCGGAATTCGTGTCGGCCT
This sequence comes from uncultured Pirellulales bacterium, assembly GCA_964354535.1. Classification (GTDB taxonomy): domain Bacteria; phylum Planctomycetota; class Phycisphaerae; order Sedimentisphaerales; family Anaerobacaceae; genus PLanc-01. The sequence goes on along the minus strand of CAYHAJ010000019.1, from coordinate 39,521 downwards.
ATGTGATTCACTGTTTTAACAGCCCTCAATACCTCACTGAGGTGGATAGGGCTTCCACGGGATCAACGAAGACGAGCCGGAATCGCTACAAGGAGAATCACTTTCTTGCCACGCGCGTAGCGATCCCGCGATCCTCCACACAACTTACACTCATCGTTGACCTATTAGATAGGGCGAGCCATTTGCGCAGGCAAAATGAAGCGGTGCTGCAACAGATTAAGAACCTGAATGATGGGATTGCCCTAATGTTGCCGTCACCCAGCTAATGCCCCCGCAGCACCCGTGCTTTGCCAAAGGTATAATTCCGTAATCCTTTATGTTTCAGAGCTTTATGTGATGTGCATTCCACTATTCCATCATTCCAGCGTTCCAATCCGATGGCGATTGTGCGAAACAAAGCCAATTTCGAGCAGCCTGACCGAGACCCGGAGGACCAATTGCGCAAAACAAAGCCAAACTTGGGCAGGATGGGACATCTGGGAGACGGCGGGTCGGGGAGGGTCCAATGGTGCGAAACAAACCCAATCCCGGAGGGTCTGGTCGCGAGCCGGGGGTCGGTTGCGCAAAACAAACCCAATTTTGGAGAACCGAGCGCCGGGCGAGATATCCCAGCATTCCAGGATTCCATCATTCCAATATTCCAGGGTCCGCGTGTCGTGCGAAACAAAGCCAATTTTCCGGGGCGGCTCCGCCGCGACGGGCTTGGAGTCCGTTGCCGTATGCCGACAAGACCCGGGGCAGCCAAGCCCTCGGGTTTCGGTTGACGGATGGTGGCTCGGCCTTTAGCATACGGTTGGCTCATGGGCCTGAGCGGCGTGGGCGGTCGGTCCATGGATCCAGGAGCACGAACGAAAAGAAGGAGTCGGCATGCAAACCATCCTCCAAACGAAGATTCCCGGCGCTGAGCCGATGCGGGGCAAGGTCCGCGACATCTACGACCTCGGCGACAAGCTGCTGATCATCGCCACCGACCGGATCAGTGCCTTCGATGTCGTCATGGCCAACGGGATTCCGTACAAGGGTATCGTCCTGACCCAGATCTCCAAGTTCTGGTTCGATTTCCTCAGCGGCCAGATCGCGCACCACCTGCTCTCCGACAACGTGGCGGACCTGCCCCAGCCGTTCTCGAATTACACGGAACAGCTCCGGGGCCGCAGCATGCTGGTCCGCAAGGTGCAGGTTCTGCCCATCGAGTGCGTGGTGCGCGGCTACCTGGCCGGCTCGGGCTGGAAGGAGTATCAACAGAGCGGCACGGTCTGCGGCGTCACGCTGCCGGCGGGACTCATGCAGTGCCAGAAACTGCCGAAGCCGATCTTCACGCCCTCCACGAAGGCCGAGCGCGGCACCCACGATGAGAATATCAGCTTCGACGAGGCCGCCAAAATCATCGGCGCCGCCCAGGCCCGTTACGTCCGCGATAAGAGCATCGAGGTCTTCCAGAAAGCGGGCCGCTACGCCGAGAGCAAGGGCCTGATCCTGGCCGACACGAAATTCGAGTGGGGCCTGACGACAGAGGGCAAGATCATCCTGATCGACGAGGTGCTCACGCCGGACTCCTCGCGCTTCTGGCCCGCCGACAAATACGCGCCCGGCCGCGATCAGGAGAGCTTCGACAAGCAGTTCGTCCGCAACTGGCTCGAAGAAATCCGCTTCAACAAGTCCGGCCCCGGCGTCGAGCTGCCGCCCGACATCGTCGCCAAGACCAGCGAGAAATACATCGAAGCCTATGAACGTCTGACGGGCAAATCCTTTGCCTGGAAGACGTAGCCCGCATAGAATCGACGTGCGAAGATGATTCCGTGAGGCCGCAACTATGGCTGACAGGTCCGGAGACTGGTTTGCTCAAGCACAGAGAGATCTGAGCCATGCGGTCGACGCATCCAAGAACGGGCATTTCGAATGGACCTGTTTCAGCGCCCAACAAGCCGCAGAGAAAGCGGTCAAAGCCGTATATCTGTCTCTGCATGGGGAGGGCTGGGGCCATTCGGTCCTGAAGCTGCTGGAGGGCCTGGCGGACCACGTGAGCATTTCCGAGGGCCTGCTCGACGCCGCCAGGACGCTGGATAAACACTACATTCCCACACGGTACCCGAACGGTTTCGATCAGGGCTTTCCGGGCAATTACTACACGAAGAAAGAGGCGGCGGAGGCCGTCGAATATGCGGGACAAATCCTCGAGTTTTGTGAAGGTGTTCTTCGCCGATAAAGAGCGCGTGCTGCGGGAGCTGCGGGCCTGGGCGGCCTGCCTGCGGGAGAAACATCCGGAGGTGGAGAAAGTCGGGCTCTTTGGCTCCTACGCGACCGGCACCTACGGCCCGCGCAGTGACGCGGACCTGTTGATTCTTCTACGCACGAGCGACAAGTCGTTTCGCGACCGGATTCCGGACTTTCTGCCGGCGCAGATTTCCGTGCCCTGTGATGTCTTCCCTTACACGACTGCCGAGATCGTGACTCTCCAGCGGGACGAATCCCCCTGGATCCAGCACATTCTCCAGGAAGTGGTCTGGCTCTGAGGCGGCCGGGGACCAGTCTTATGCGCTTTGACGAACGAACTCGGCAGTCAAACCCGGCGCGCGCCGATCTTCGTGGGGCGAGCGTCCCGCTCGCCGAAAGACGTCGTGCGGGACGCACGACCTACCAAGAGCGCAGCCCTGCGAGCCCCCCTGTGATCATCACCCAGGTTGCCCGTCAAGACTCATTAGGGCACGGGCGTCAGGTCCAGCGATCTGAGATTCATTGGCTGCCAGCCCTCCGGGATGGGCCGTACGGCCAGGCTGGTCTTGCCGGCCGCCAATTCCACAACACCGAGCTCGACCGTCTGGAAGCGCCCGTAGTCGCCCGTGGTGGGCGCGGTGCCGGCGAGTTCCTCGTGGCCGACCAGGACCTGGAACCGGCCGGGCCCCAGAGCCGCGATTTCGGCGGCGAGAGTGAAGCGGCCGGGCTGGGGAACGTCAAACTCCCACTGGGCCCGGTCGCGCGGATTCGCCCAGTGCCCGAGGTTGTCCCGATTGGGACCGGCCTCGTACCTCATTTGCTCACCGTGGATGACGGCCTGCGCCGCGGCCAATCGCAAGGGACTGCCCGCCTTCTCGATGAGCTCCGACGGCGCAGCGTCCAGCAGACCACTGCTGGCTACCGTCTGCGCCAACACCTGGAGCCGCGGCTCCACCCCGGTCAACGATCCTTGCCCCAGGGCCAGCGCCGCGAGAGCGGCATTGGCCGCCTGGCCGACCATGCGCCGGACGGCCTCGCGACCGGTCGTCTGTTCCGCGGCCACCGCCGAGACGGCCGCGATCGTTTGCCGAGCGGTTTCCGCCACCTTCTCAATCTGCGCTTGCAAAGCCTGCTGGTCTCGTTGCACCGCCTCGGTGACGGCGACGATAAGCTGCGTGCGGTCCTGCAGCGCCCCGTGAGCGGTGGTCTGCTCGCGGGCGACGTCGCGGATGCCACCGGCCGCCGACCGGCTCAATTCCTGGAGCTGCCGGAGGTCGTTGGCCAGTTGTCCCTGCCCCGCCGTCAACGCGGTGACCGCGGCAACCATTTGCCCGTCGGTCTCCGTAACCTTCTCCGCCTGTGCCTGCAAGTTCTTCTGGCCTTGCTGCAAAGCCCCGGCCGCGGCGATAAGGAGTTGCGTACTGCCCTGCAGCGTACCGTGGGCGGCGGTCTGCTCCCGGGCGACCTCACTGATGCTACCGGCTGCGGACCGGGCCAATTCCTGGAGTTGCCGGAGGTCGTTGGCCAATTGTCCCTGTCCGGCCGTCAACGCGGTTACTGCCGCGAGCATTTGCCGGTCGACCTCCGCGACCTTCTCCCCTTGTGCCTGCAAGGTCTTTTGGCCCTCCTGGAGCGCCGCCGTGGCGACGGTCAGGGCATCCCGCAACGAATTGTGCGCTGCGGCTTGGTCCTGCGTGGTGCCCGCGACGGCACCGGCCACGGCCTGAGTCAACTCCCGCAACTGCTGAAGGCCACCGGTCAGCGCGGAGACCGCCGCATTGCTGGTCTGCTCCTGGCCGCGCAACGCGTCGCCCAGCGCGACCTGCCTGGCCCCCAGGCTGGTCAGTTCTTCCACGATCCGTTGGGTCGCGGCGTAAACGGCAGTCTGCCCGCCGGCCAAGGCCGTCACAACCTCGCTCGTTTGCCGAGTGGTTTCCGCCAGGGTCCCCACCTCCGTCTGGAGAGTCTGCTGGCTCTGCCGGATAGAATCGGTCGTGGCCGTCAAGGCCTCCCGCAACAAGCCATGCGCCGCGGCTTGGTCCTGCGCCGCTCCCGTGACAGCGCCGGCCACCGTCTGGGCCAATTCCCGCACCTGTTGGAGGCCACCGGTCAGCGCGGAGACCGCCGTATTGCCGGCCTGCTCGTGTCCGCGCAACGCATCGCCCAGCGCGACCTGCCTGGCCCCCAGGCCACGCAATTCCTCCACGATCCGTTGGGTCGCATCCTGAAGGGCGGTCTGGTTGGCGGCCAGCGCCGTCACGGTCCCATGGGTCTGCCTGGTGGTTTCCGCCAGGGTCCCCAGTTCGGTCTGGAGAGTCTGCTGGCTCTGCCGGATCGAGTCGGTCGCCGCGGTCAGGGTCTCCCGCAAGGAGCCATGCGCGGTGGCTTGCTCCTGCGCAACGCCGGTCACGGCGCCGGTCACGGTCTGGGTCAATTCCCGCAACTGCTGGAGACCGCCGGTCAAGTCGGCATGGCTCGCGGTCAAGGCGGCGAGCGCCGTATGGCTGGCCTGCTCATGATTTTGGAACGCGTCGGCCAGCGCGCTGTGCTTGGTCTCCAGGCCGGTCAGTTCTTCCAGAGCGTGTTTGGCCATATCCTGAAGAGCCGTCTGCCCGCCGGCCACGGCCGTCACCGCCGCGCTGGTCTGCCGGGCGGTTTCCGCCTGGGTCTCGATCAACGTGTGCAGTTTTTGGACATCCGTAACCAATTGCCCGTGTCCGCCGCTCACCGTGGCGAGCGTGGTGGCGGTCGCCTCCTTCTGGGCCTGCAGCGCCTGGCTGAGCGCGGCCAGGTTCGACGCGATCGTCTGCACGCTACCGGTCAGCAGGGCCACGCCGTCGTACGCGAGACGCTGTTGCCCCTCCTGTTGCGAAATCCGGGTGCCAACCTCCTGATTGCTCTTGTGGACGACTTCGCCGAGCCGGGTCTGGGTGTCTTGCAGGGCGAGGATCTGCGCGACCATCGCCTGGCTGCTTTGGTCCATGCGACGGAGCCAATCGCTGCACCCCGCGAGCGTCAGGGACACGGCCACGAGCGTACACAGCAGCGCGGTCAGGATGAACAGCGCAATATCGGTGGCGCTCCAGAGAGTGGGCGGCTGCCGGGAGAAGACCGCGATCCCTACCAGAACCGGGACCAGCAGCAGCAGGAGCAAAGGCGGGACCCATTTGATCCATCCCGCGCGCTCAGGGTTCGAATCGTCGATGCCGTTGATGGGAATTCCGGTCTCTTCAGGAATTCTGGTCTCTTCCATATCTGACTCCTTCCTTTTCTTCCGCAGCCGAGGGACATCCGCCACCACTTCAGGGCGCACGCGTTCTCTCATCGGCGGGATTGGGACGCAGATTTACATTCCGACTCAGAATAGTCCCCCATCACTGGGGGCCGACGGGAAGTCCGAGAAAGGGCGGGCCGGTAATCCAGCCGGGCGGGGCCCCCGCTGGACGCACGCGCCTATGGGAGAGAAGAAGCCGCCAATGGATTCGGAGAGGAACGGGCCAGATCGTCGGCCCTCTGGGATAAATGCGTAATCCTTGGGAGAAACAGGAGACACATGACAGGCAACACCGCCGCCAGGCAAAGAAGGGCACAGACCAACGTGTGGACGGGACCGGACGCGGCCTTCAGGAAACCAGAGGGGGCGAGGATCAGCAAGGGGACGCCACAAGAGAAGACGGTCGCGGTGACTAAGGCGTGACAGCCCGGGTATAGATGTAGACGTCATCGATCAGACCGGTCCAGAAGCTGCCCGGACCGAGGGCAGTGCCGGCACCGAGATACAGACCGCCGTTCGCACCAATCAGGCCCGCTTGTGTGTCCCGGGCGACTTCCACGCCGTCCACCACCAGGACCCGGTTGGCGCCGTCCCAGATGAGGCCGACACGATGCCACGGGCCGTCCGTGATGACCTTCTGGGAGGCGAGGTCGCGGCTCTTGCGGCCGGACTCCTTGAGTTGCGTCATCAGGGCCCCGGTGGCGTTGCCGGCCATCAGCCAATTCGCGCCGCCCGCCTGGGACAGGAGCACCTGCCCCGGTGCACCGCCTTTGATCCAAGCGAAGACGCTGAAGGTTCCTTCGGCGGGATTCAGGACCAGCGGTGTTTTGATACAGTCGTCCGCGCCGTCAAGCTGGATCGCGCCCCCGATCTTGCCGCCCGTCGGCTGCCAGAGCGGCCCCCCTGCCAGAGCGCCGGGATAGCTGCCGGCGCTATCAGCGGCAACACTTCCCCGGGTCTCATCCAACTTCCAGTGCGCGGCGATCGCAAAGTCCTTTTGCCAATCGTCGGAGCTCAAGACCTCACCGTAACTCATCACCTTGACGTTGCACGCGGCCCGCTTGGCAAAATGCTCCGCATCGGCGCGGGCGCCCACGACCGTGCCCCAGTGGTACGGAATCGCCAGGCGCGGCTGGAAGTACTTCGTGGCGTCGGCCGCCTCGGCCGCATCCATCGTGTATGTTCCCCCCGCCGGCAGGAAGGCGACGTCGATGTTCGTCAGGGCCTTCATCTCGGCCGTCAGGTCGGTATCGCCCGCGAAGTAGAGACGCTTGCCGCCAAGCTCAACGAGGAACCCGATCCAGTTGTTGGCCTTGGGATGGTTCGTCTTGTTGAGGTTGTATGCGGCGATTCCAGTCACCCGCACGCCGGCCGCTTCGACCGTCTGGCCTGGGGCGAGGGCTTGCCCGCTCCCGTAGGCCTTGACGACATCGGGCGGCGCGAGGAAGTGCGTCTGAGCATTGCGGATCTTGGCGATGTCCGCGGGCGCATAGTGATCGCTGTGGCTGTGCGTGACCAGAACCAGCGCCGCATCCTGGGGTGTCCCGTTGATTGTTCGGGGGTCGACGTAGACAACGGTGTTCTGCCAGGCGATCTTGACACTCGCGTGGCCAATCCACGTGAGGACCACGGGCGGGCGCGGCAGAGCGAACTCATCGCAGCCGATATCGGGAGGGAGGCTGGTGGGTCGCGGCCAACCATCTATGTCGTAGAAGAGGGGCCCTTCGTATTCGGTAGCAGGATCACCGGTGTCGATGCAGGGAGAGCCGGCCTGCAGATGGTAGTCACCCCCGACCCAAACGGCTTTCTTATCACCCGGGGCCGCGGGTTTTGTTGGATCCACCGGATCGGCCCAGCGTCCCGGCACGACAAACATTGGCTCCGCGTTGATGTTACCGGTACCGGGAAACCCACCCTCCACATTCGAGTACGTGACGGTCGCGACGTCGGCAGCGATCTGCGCCCCGGGCGCGGCGATGCCGTTCGCGCGGACAATCGAGTTGACGACGACAGGCTTGCCACCCCGAATGGCGTTCCCGCGATTGCCAACGAGGGTGCAGTGCAGGACCGTCGCATAGTTGTACGTGATCACCCGGCTCACCCGGGGGGCCCACATCTCGATACCATCACCGCCATTGCCCGCAATGATGCAGTTGGCGAGCGTGGCATTACTGATGTCCCAGAGCTTGACGCCGGCCTCCACATTGTCCACAATCCGGCAGTGGGTAATCATCGGCGCTGCAGCCTGGCAATAGATGCCGCGCGTGGCGCCCCGGATGGTGAACCCGGCGAGCACGGAATTGGCGTCTTCGCCGTTCGTGAAACTCACACCTTCCGTCGTGCCCTCGATCACCGTCGTGGCGGCCACAGTGGGATCGAGGGGGTCCTTGGACTCAATCGACAGGGCCTTGCCACCGAAAGACACGGTCTCCTGGTAGACGCCGGGAGCGACCACAATGGTGTCGCCCTCGTTCGCGTCCTGTACGGCATGCCGAATGTATTTGTATTTGGTCCCTTTCGTTTTGTTCTCGACAGGGCCATCGTCGACCACGGGGGAGGGCATGACCAATTCGATGCCGCTCGTCTTGCCCAGATTGCGGGAGTACTTCTTGTCGATGGCGTTGTTCCAGTGTTCGTGGACGCCGAGGCTTTGCAGGCGGACGCCGTCGCCGTCCGGATCGTAGGGACTGCGCGAGGGCGGATTGTTCGCCAGCGCCGCCTCATGGAGGTAGTTGTCCACGCCCTGGCCGGTACAGTCGGTCTCCAGGGGCTCGTTGCGAACGAAATCCAGCGCCACCGAATCGATGGCGACCGGGTCCTGGGACATGAAGAGGCTCGACGTCCAGTCGTTGCCGAAGGACGTGAAGCGGATCACCGCGGCGCTCTGGTTCCGCGCGGCGTAGAGGCCGTCGATCAGGTACAGGAGGGTCTTGCCGCCCAGGTGCGGATGGCCGATCAGATCGACGAGGCAATTGTAGGAGCCCATGGGACGGTTCCGCTCGCCATAAGTGTGCAGGGGCGAGGGCGTCCAGCCGCCGTTGCTGGGCCAGTAGATCGAGCCGAAGTGGTTCTTGCCGCAGGCGGTGACGCCGAACATGCTGTGCGACCGCAATAGGGCCATGTTGATCAGGTACTTGGCCTCTGTGACCGTGCGGGGCGGGTAAGCCCGGGCGTTGCCCGGCACGGTCGCGTCGGCAAAGCGGATGGGATTCGTCGGATCGTACACGGCGCCGATTCTCCCGTTGCGCGTGGAGCTGCCCACGAATTGCACACCATCGAAGTCCGGATTGCTCCGCACCTTGTTGTAGATCGGGTCGCCGATGTACCGGGCGGCGTCGTAGATCGTGATCGTCCAGGCGGGTACGCCCACCACGTGGATAAGCTGGTCGAGCATGGAGTGGATCATTTGCGGGCTGGGCATGCCGGCGCTCGCACTCCACGTCCCGCCGCTGTCCTGGTTCATGTTGATCTTGATGACGATCTTCTCGCCGGTCTGGTAGCCGACGTCCCCAAGAGTACGACTGCGGTTGAAATGGCGGAACAGCGCCTCCCACGCAGCGGCATCGGTCTTCGCGCCCGTCAGCGTCGCGAGAGCCTGGGAGACCATCGTGTCCACCACCTGCTGGTCGACGTTGCGATCCTCCCACCACGCGCCGGTCGTGCCGTCCCAACGCGTTGCCTCCGGGTCATGAACCCAGACCACGCGCCCCGGGTGAATCCCTTTGCCGATGCCCATGGGGCTATTCGGTGGGTCCGAGGGCGTGAATGCAGCACCGGCACCGTTGTCGGCGGCGATGTTCACGGACCACCAGATCGCCGCCACCGCGACGGCGACCAGGACGCCGGCCGCCACGTATCGCGCCTGGCCCGCCAGGCGCTGCGCCCGGCGATACGCCAGGACCGAGGCAATCATCCCCATCAGCCACACGACGAATCCGCTGGCCAGGGGAGCCGCCAGACGCTGGCAGGGGTACGTGGCCCGCGAAGGTTTGGGGAGGACGCGGATCAGGAACCATAACAGTGAGACTACCCCAACGAGAGGAAAAACCCAGGGCAGCCACCAAGGTCGTCGCGTCCCATGGATTGGACGGCCTGTTTTCGGGCAGACCATTCCGGTGTGCTTTTCATTTCTCCTCGTCATGGTTGATACCTCCATTCGTGGAACCCATTTTACCAAATGCTTCCCACGGGGACAACTGCCAACTGACGCACGCAGAGCGGAGCCGGTGGCCGAATTCCTTCGACTTCTGTCAGGTGATCTTGGTATCGGTCCTCAGGCCTACCCTGATGGAATCACTGTCCTGGAGGGGGCAGCGACGTTTGTCTTGCCCTCGATCTGTCGCTGCATTTGGCGCGCCTGGGGGAGCGGGATTCCTCTCTATTCGCTTGAAATCCGGCCCGATAGCCTTATCGGGGGAAATGCTGAGGGGGTTTTCAGAGGATTCCGTACAGTCCACAGGTGCCCCTGGCCTACTATGGAGTGGAAGCACGTGATGAGAGTCATCCCTGATAGGGAACCGAAGAAATGGCTCAGAACGAAACACGGGAAACGCTGGTACCGGTTCTCGACAAGACCCTTTTGGACCCCATCCTGGCCGGTACCACGGCGGATCTTCTCCCGCGAGCGAGCACTGCTTCCGTCCTGGAAACGACCGCGGGCGAGCGCGAAATCATCGGGCGAATCGTCGAGCTGCTGGCCACCAGCCGAAGCATTCTGTTCGTCACCGGAGCAGGAATCTCGGTGGATTCTGGCCTGCCGACGTATCGCGACGATGACGGGCTGTGCCGGACCGACAGGGCCGAGGACGGCATGCCGATGGAGCGGGCCCTGTCCGGGGATATCCTGTGCGACCACCCGGAATTGACCTGGAAGCATCTGGCCCGAATGGAAAAGGCCTGCCGGGGCAGCCGGTGCAATCGGGCGCACGAAGTCATCGCCGAGATGGAACGGCACTTCGAGCGGGTCTGGACGCTGACGCAGAACGTGGACGGCCTGCACCGCTCCGCCGGGAGCCGCAACGTGATTGACATCCATGGCGATCTGCACCACCTGCGGTGCATGAGATGCCTGTACCGCCGGACCGTGGAGGACTACAACGAATTGACCTTCCCGCCGCACTGCCCGAAATGTCCGGGTCTGCTGCGGCCGGATGTGGTGCTGTTCGACGAACCGCTGCCCCTGGAGCGGATGATGATCCTCTGTACGGAGTTGGATGAAGGCTTCGATCTGGTCTTCTCAATCGGCACCAGCAGCATCTTCCCTTACATCGCCGAGCCGGTCCACATGGCACTGGAATCTGGCCAGCCCACGATTGAGATCAATCCGGGCATCAGTGAGATCAGCGAGCTGGTCGACCTCAAGCTGGCCATGCGGGCCGCCCCCGCACTCGACGCTATCTGGCGGGCCTATCAGCAGCGAACCTCGCCGTGAGCGCGAAGCTTCAGGTCCTTCGGGCCGACCTTCATTCTTGCGCAAGCGTGGCCTCAGCCGGATTGAAGAGGTAGGCGTCCTTCTCATCGAAGTAGCCGCAGAAGAAGGCCGTGAGCGGCAAGCCGGTCCGCAAGGACAGCATCAGGGCGTAAAGAAGAACCTGGAGGCGAGCGTTGCGCTCGGCGGCGGCACGCGGCTTGTAGTCCCAGACGCCCAGCAGGCCATCCTCCTCCCGGCGCAGGACGTCGATGTGCCCGGTCAGCGGCTCGTGCGTCCCCAGGATCTGGGAGTAGTCTGCGAGCTCCCACGACTCCATCCAGACGGGCACCTCGCAGGCGATCGTGGCAGGATCGTGTTCGAGGAAGTATTTCTGAAGGTTCTCGTGCCGGCTGCTGACGCCGCGGAAACCATGACTTCGCCGGGCCAGAGCAATGATCTCGTGCCCGTTCACTCGCGTCAGTGGAATTTCGATCCCCAACTGCCGGCGGCTAACCCCGGAGGCGCGAAAGACGGTTTCGCCGAACAGGTGGTTCGGGCAGTTCGTGAACAAGGCGTGCAGGTAATCTGCCATTGGCTCCGGCAGCCGAGCCAGGCGCGCCAAGGCGACGCGATAACGGTAGAACGCGGGCCGGTGCTGGAACGAATGGGTCCGGATCTCGGCGAACTTCCGCGTGCGCGAGGGGATGAAGATCCCGTACTCCTCCAAGCGAAACTCCCGGATCGTCTTCTCCTGCCGGCCTCGGAGGAGGTTGCCCAGCGTCGAGCTTGTGAGGACCGGTTGCCTCGTCCGCCACAAGCGCTCCTTGATGGCATCCCGGACCCGCTCCGGCTGGGAGGAATCAATAGCGAGACAGAGGTATTCCACCGCCCCGCCGGTTCCGTCCGTCGGCAGGGCAATTTCGTGCATTGAGATGCGAAACTCGCGGCGCAGACACTCGCACAGCAGATCGCCAACGGCCGTCGAGGTCGGGCAGGTCGGTCCCTTCGGCAGGAGAAAGAGATTGGCGTGCGCCATACCGCCACGGAATTCGCTCGTGGCCAACGCCAGAGCCTCCGCCAGTTTGCCACCCGCCACGTTCGGCTCCAAATCTCGAATCATCCGCAATCGACACCCCGACCATACAGAAAGACCGCATGGGCTAAAGCCCATCCTACACGAGCACCCTACTGCCACCTCGGCCCAGTTGTTCCTTTGCCAAGGCGCATCTTATCGCTTGAGCGCCCGTGGGGGAATGGACCCGCCGCGGTAGTTGTAGGATGGGCTTTAGCCCATGCGGCTGCGCGATGCGCTTGACCTGCTCGCGCGCCTTCCGATACTATGGCAGCCCACGGTCGCAGGTTGAGTATGGTTCTGTGGTGAAGGACACGATGGCCAAGCAAGAGCAGATTCTGGTGGTCCAGCGAAAGGTGTTCGATGAGGTCGGGGCCTTCTATGGCTTGAATTTCGACGTGGCGCGGTACCTGGATAAGCTGTTCGCGCCGGGGGTGCCGCGGTTCCTGCCCCGGTCGCAGGCGGAGCAGGACCCGACGCACAAGCAGCTCATCCCCTACGTGATCATGACCTGTGAGGGCCGGTACTTGACCTACGTGCGTGGCAAACGGGCCGGCGAGACGCGCCTTGTGGGCAACCGCTCCATCGGCATCGGTGGCCACATCAACCCCGCCGACGAGGCGATGCCGCTGTTTCGCAGCGATTTCCGCGAGGCGTACCGGGCCGCCGTCGAGCGCGAGGTTTCCGAGGAAGTCGACGTGGAGACGGGCCACACCGATCACGTGGTCGCCCTGCTCAACGACGATTCGAACGAGGTCGGCCAGGTGCACCTGGGCATCGTACACTGCTGGGTCCTCGACGCTCCGAGCGTGACCCGGCGGGAGCAGATGATCACGCAGATGGAGTTCATGACCGCCGACGAGCTGCGGGCCGTCCGCGACCAGATGGAGACCTGGTCGCAACTCTGCCTGGACAGCTTGGACCAAATCCAAGCGAAGCTATAGGTCCTATCCGTCCTACGCGTCCTATTCGTCCATCGAGTCCTATGGGACCCCTGTCCGCTCGCCGCGGGCAGGCTTGCATGTGGCGTACGGGAGAGTATCATAGCAGGAAAGAGACCCGGCCATCGTAGCGGTCCTTGTGCAAGTACATACGGAGGCACCACTGGATAGGACAACGGAGATAGAATCGAATCCCCGGAGGCGGCGTGTCGCCGCCGGGCGGCCCCCCCAGGACACCACGAATCGCGTCTCGCCAGGAGCCCCTGACGCGACAGAGAGTGAGGAGGAGCCCCGAGACCCCATGTACGTGCCGCTGTCCCGGATTCAGCGGTTGATTGGCGCGCGGATGCTGGCCTCGAAGCAGAGCAAGCCCTGCTTCTACTTGGCGGCGCGAGCGGACGTGACGGAATTGATGACGCGCCGGCATGAGCTGAGCAAAACCCTGGGCGTCAAGATCACCAGCAACGCGTTCTTCATTCGCGCCCTGGCCCTGGCGGTGACACAATCTCCCATGATGGTCGGGCGACTCGTTTCCCTGGAACCGCAGGACTCGAGGCCCACCGAGGTAATTCAGATCGCGGACCACATCAACATCGGCTTCGCGGTCAACAGCCCGCAGGGACTGGTCGTGCCGGTCATCCAGGGTGCGGAAACCCAGACGCTGGCCGAGATTGCGGCGCAGGAGAAGCGACTCACAGACAGAGCCCGCAGCAACAAATTGACGCTCGCCGACATGGAGGGGCAGACTGTCGCCTTGAGCAATCTCGGGGCTTACGACATCGACACCTTCCTGGGGATTGTGCCGCCCCCGGTGAGCGCGATCCTGACGGCGGGCAAGGTGTGCCAGACGCCGGTGCCCCGGAACGGCCACGTCATCGTCCGCAAGATGGTCAGCCTGTCGCTGGCAGTGGACCACCGGATCGTCGACGGCGCGTACGCCGCCCGCTTCCTGCAGGTCCTCACGCAAAAGCTGGAGGATCCCGAGCGGCTGATCTAAGGGGATGAATATGGTGCTGGAACCCTGCCGAATTCGTCGCTCCGGCAGAGGCGGACTCCGGTTCGGTCTGGTCGCGTTGGCCTGGATTGGTTCGGCCGCGACGGCCGACAACGATAGGACCGCGGCCCTTGACCCGCGCGGCGCTCTCCACATCCCGATCGGCATCGCCAACACGCTCGACTCGCTCAAAACGTTCGTGGAGGCCGAGGGCAGCTTCTCGCCGGGCGTCGGGACCTACGGCATCTACTTCTGGCTCTACGATCACGCGGTGGGTCGGTTGTCCGTCCCCACGATGAAGGATGTGCCCTGTGAGCACGGCTTGGCGGAAGGCGGCTATCTGATGCCCTGGTCGAAGTGGATCGCCCGCGAGGTCGACGTCAGGAGCGACGTGTGCCACGTCCTGCAGGATTCGCCTCCGGGGCAGGTCCACGTCGCTGGGGCGCGGGTGACCATCAGGAACGCCGGCCCCGAGCCCAAACGAGTCTCGCTGTATGCGGCGCTGCGACCGCTGGGACCCGCCGGCTCCAAGGTCCACCATCTGCGCGTGGATGGCCCGGGCGACACCCTGCTGGCCGAGGGCAACGCAGCCCTGGTCGCCAAGCAGCCACCGAGCGGCGCGGGCGTGGTCCCGACCGACACCATCGGCCAATTCGCCCTGCGGGGGACCCTGCCGGAGAGTCGGTCGGCAAGCTCGGCCCAGGGGGATTGCTCCGGGGCGCTGCGATTCGAGGTCACGCTGGAGCCGGGCAAGAGCAGGACGTTCGAATTCGTCTGCCCGGTCCTGCCGGGCCGGCGGGCCGTGCGGCACCAGTGGGATGGCGTCAGCGAGTGGGCTCAATTTGACCTGGCCAAGCCGAACCCCGATACGGGCGGCATCCCGCAACCCGACCCCGGCCTGCCCTACTACCGCCGGTTGGATGTTGACAGACTATTCGCCGAAGCCCGCAACTACTGGAAAGCGCTGGTCGGCCAGGTCGAGTTGCGGCTGCCCGACGGACGCTGGTCGGAAGCCTTCGCGGCGATTACCGGCCATGCGGCCGTCGCCATGAACGAGGGCGCACCGGATGTTGCCGTGGTCAACTACAATGTCTTCAACCGCGACGGTGTCTACGTCGCGAACATCCTTCAGAAAGCCGGCCGGGCGGATCTGGCAGCCGAAGCCATCGATTACTTCCTCGCCCAGCCCTTCAACGGCCGGTCGTACCCGGAAGCGGACAATCCCGGCCAGATCCTTTGGATCATGGGCGAGCACTGGCAATTCACCCGCGACCGGGCGTGGTTGGAGCGAGTCTATCCGGCAGCCCAGAAGCTCGCCGCCATGATCCGCTACTGCCGCACGACCCAGAGGCCCCATTGGGTGCAGATGGATGCCCTAACATTCGGCGCGGATGTGCCCGTCGAGAAGCGCCGGGAACTCCAGCCGGGCCGCTGTGACGGGTATAATCCCGCCTACACGGAGGCCTTCGACCTCGCCGGCATCCGCGCCGCCGCCCTGCTGGCAAAGGCGCTGCAGAAGAACGCGGAGGCAGCGGAGTCTGAAGCGTTCGCCGAGAAGCTGTTCGAAAGGTACGACCGCACCTACAGTGCGAAACTGCCCGACAAATACGGCAGCTATTGCGTGCTTTGGCCCTGCCGACTATATCCGTTCGACGAAGGCAATGCCTATGAGCAGTTCCGGGGTCTCGGGCCGCAGAAGCCCCAAAGCTGGCGCTATTTCCCGCTGGCCCGGGCGCATCAGAGCCTGCTGGCGGGCAATCGCGAGGCGGGATACCGGACGCTTGAGTCCCATCTCGATCAGGCGCAGATGCAGCACTGGTACGCCTTCGATGAAGGGGGCAAAAGCGGCTCCGGCGGCTGGGGATATCTGCGCACGAATTGGAACGGCAGCGTCGCCATGCCCCACGGCTGGGCTATCGCCGAGGTCCACCTGCTCCTGCGCGATTGTCTCGCTTATGAGGATGGCGGCCGGCTCATCCTGTTTGCCGGTGTCCCGGTGGACTGGTTCACTAATCCGAAAGGCATGGAGATCAAGAATCTGCCGACTCACTTCGGCACGGTCGACATCTCATGGGAAGCGAGCGGCCGGGGTGCGACGCTCCGTCTGGATGGCAAGGCGGCACCGCCCGACGGATTTGTGCTCTCGCTGCCGGCGTCGCGCCAGCCCCGCATATCCGTCGGTGGCCAGGCGATTGAAGGCACAAAACGCGGGTTCGTCTTGCCCGCGGAAACGAAGCAAGCACACATTCACTTTGGCTCCTAAGGAGGACATTCGATGAAGAGTCACACGAGAAGAACCCTGGCGTTCGTTGTCGCGCTGGCCGCAAGCCTTTCCTGCCTGGCGGCCGCGGCGGAGCCGAAGGTGGAACTGTTGTGGCCCGATGGCGCGCCCGGCGCGAAAGGCGAGGCCGAGGGCGATAAGCCGACGCTGACGATCTACCTGCCCGCGCCGGAGAAGGCCACCGGTGCCGCGATTGTGATCTGTCCCGGCGGCGGCTACGGGGCGCTCGCGATGGATCACGAGGGCCATCAGATCGGCCAGTGGCTCAACTCCTTCGGCGTGGCCGGCTTCATCGTCAAGTACCGCCATAGCCGAAGCGGCGCGGGCTACGGCCATCCCTGCCCGCTGCAAGACGCCCAGCGCGCTATTCGTACCGTACGTAGGCGGGCTAAAGAATGGGGCGTCGATCCCAACCGCATCGGCGTTCTCGGCTTCTCCGCCGGCGGGCACCTGGCGTCGAGCGCCGCGACCCATTTCAACGATGTCGTCTATGAGGCGAAGGACAAAATCGACCGCGTAAGCTGCCGGCCGGACTTTGCGGTCCTGGTCTACCCGGTGATCTCGTTCACCGAGCCCTTCACCCACACCGGCTCGCGCAGAAATCTGCTCGGGGCCGACGCGGACCCGCCCCTCGTGGAGAAGATGTCGAACGAAAAGCAGGTGACGCCGCAGACGCCGCCGACCTTCCTCATCGCCACCTGGGAAGATAAAGGCGTCCCCGCGGAGAACAGCATCTACTTCTATCTGGCGCTGCGTCAGGCCAAAGTGCCGGCGGAGATGCACATCTTCTTGAAGGGACCGCACGGGTTCGGCCTGGGCCAGAAGCTCGAAGCCACCGGGGTCTGGCCGAAGCTCTGCGAAAAGTGGATGGAGCAATCGGGATTCCTCAAGAGCAAGGCACAGTGATATGAAGAGGAATGAAAGGAGTCCCGCAGGGACAGCCGACAATAGCCCACCGTTTCAACGAGGGGTCCCGATGTGCGAAACGACACCAAGCCCCAGCGGGGCGACAGAAGGCCGGTCCCAAGGCGAGGGCGTTCTTTCGTCCCTGACGGGACTCCTTTTGTTTTCGCGTGTTTGTTACCCACCGTTGAAACGGTGGGTTATACTCCTTCGCCCTCCGGGCTGGGGCGGTGGCACGGGCGATCGTAAAGGAGGTGCCCGCGAGAACAAATTCCGGTGCGCTCCAATTGTCCTCTTGATATGTTTGGTCTGTACGGGACTGGCACCCGCCGAGGCTCCGCCGCAGGCGGTGCCGACGTTTCATTGCGTGGGGCTCTATTGGAGCCCGGAGGATGGTGCACCGGAAAATATCTGTCGCGTCCGCTACCGTCAGGCCGGCACGCGGGAATGGCACGAGGCGCTGCCGCTGTGGTTCGACGAGCGGCAGTCCCCGGACCTGCCGGCGGAGCGCTGTCGGCAATATCGGGGGAGCATCGTCAATCTCACGGCGGGAACACAGTACGAGGTCGAGCTATCCCTGGAAAAGACGGGCCGGCAGGCGACAGTTTCCGTGCGGACGTGGAGCGAGGACTTCCCCATCGGCCAGACCGTGCGTCTGGGCGACGGCCCTACGCCCGTTGTCGTGAACAAGTCCGGCACGCCCGACGGCTATGTGCTCTACGCGCCCGCGCAGGGTCGCACCACTGCGACCATTGACGTGGCGGGCCAGCACCCCCAGTGCATCGAGGTCCGGGCCTCGTACGTGATCCTTTGGGGCCTGACCTTGAAGAACGCACAGCAGCACGGAATTCGCATCTTCGAGAACTGTCACGATATCGTGATCGAGGGCTGCGACATCAGCGGTTGGGGCCGGATCGCCGCGGATGGCTGGGGCCAGGACTACGACGGTGCGATCTACTCCAGGGATCGGGCTTTGAAGCGCGTGATCGTCCAGCGCAACTACCTGCACCACCCGCGCAGCAACTCCAACAACTGGCTGCAGAGACGCACCCCCCCGGGCAGGCCCCCGTCCAAGCATCCCGAAGGGCCGCAGACCGTGGTCTTTTGGGATAGTGAAGGCAACCACGTCATCCGTTATAACACCATCGAGTCGGACGACGACCACGCCTATAACGATTGCTTCGGGGCGGGGGCCAATTCCGGCGTGCGGGGCTTCCCCAACCGAGACTCGGACATCTATGGCAACCTCCTGAGCCACTGCTGGGACGACGCCATCGAGTCGGAAGGCGCTAACTGCAACGTCCGCATCTGGGGCAACCACATGAGCAATTGTTACGTGGGCATCGCCTGCGCGAGCACGTCGGTCGGACCGTTGTACGTGTGGCGGAACGTCAGCGGCATGATGCAGGTCGCGCCCAACCAGTGGGACGGCGGGTTTCTCAAGACGGGCGACAGGCTCGGCGGCGGCCGGGTCTTCGTTTTCCACAACACCATCCTGCAACCGGCCCGGACTCCCGGGGGCGGTGGCGGACTGGCGGGCGCCCGCGTGGGCCTGGGCTGGGGCGGCCAGATAGTCAACGCCACCAGCCGCAACAACATCCTGCACGTCGCGAGCGCCGCCCTCTGGGACTTGAAGCCCGACCCGCTCGGCGACTATGATTACGACCTTTACAGCGGCACGCGTCCCATCCCCGCCGGCCAGGAGTTGCACGGGATCAAGGGCGTACCGATTTACGCCGAAGGCAGCGGCCTGCAGAAGAGCCAGGGGCAGTTCGCACTCTCGCCTGCCAGCCCCGGTTACGACGCGGCGCTGCGGCTGCCGAATTTCAACGACAATCTCACGGGCCAAGGCCCCGACATCGGCGCCCATGAGGCCGGCAGTCCGCCCATGGAATTCGGCGCGGATGCCTATCGGCCGTAAGGACCGTCGTCATCGGAGATCGCATTGATGAAAGTCGTTTGGAGGTAGAATCGGATGCGAACCAACTTGATCGGCTTGGCAGCGTGTCTGGTGTGTGCGGGGCTCTCCTTCGGGGAAAGCCAGCCGCAGGCGGTACCGACGTTTCACTGCGTCGGGCTCTACTGGAGCCCGGAGGATGGCGCGCCGGAGAACACGTGTCGTGTACGCTACCGGCAGGCGGGCGCGCAGGAATGGCGGGAGGCACTGCCGCTGTGGTTCGATGGACGGCAGTCCTCGGAATTGCCCACGGAGCGGCACCGCCAGTACCGAGGGAGCATTGTCAACCTCACGCCGGGAACACGGTACGAGATCGAGTTATCCCTGGAGAAGACGGGCCGGCAGGCGACGATCTCCGTGCGGACGTGGAGCGAGAACTTCCCGATCGGCCAGACCGCGCTCCTGCGCGACGGCCCGACGCCCGTCATCGTGAACAAGTCCGGCTCACCGGATGGTTATGTGCTCTACACACCCGCGCAGGGCCGCGCCACCGCGACCATTGACGTCGCGGGCCAGCACCCCCAATGTATCGAGGTCCGGGCCTCCTACGTGATCCTTCGGGGCCTGACGCTCAAGAACGCGCAGCAGCATGGCATCCGCATCTTCGAGAATTGTCACGATATCGTGATCGAGAACTGCGACATCAGCGGCTGGGGCCGGATTGCCGACGACGGCTGGGGCGTTGACTACGACGCCGCCATCTATTGCCGGGACCAGGCCCTCAAGCGCGTGATCATCCAGCGCAACTATATGCACCACCCGCGCAGTAATTCCAACAACTGGCGGCAGTCACGCGTGATCTCGAACCCGCGCGAGTCCACCCATCCGCAAGGGCCGCAGACCATCGTCTTCTGGGACAGCGAAGGCAACCACGTCTTTCGCTACAACACCGTCGATTCGGATGACACCCACTACTACAACGACATCTTCGGCGCCGGGCACAACTTCAGCGTGCGGGGTTTTCCCAATCAGGATTCCGACCTCTATGGCAATCGCCTGAGCCACTGCTGGGACGATGCCATCGAGTCCGAGGGTGCCAACTGCAATGTGCGCATCTGGGGCAACTACGTGGCGCGCTGCCTCGTCGGGATCGCCTGCGCGAGCACGTCGCTCGGACCGTTGTACGTGTGGCGGAACGTCAGCGGTGTGACGCAGGAGACGCCGGACCGGTGGACCGGCGGATTCTGCAAGACCAGTGACAATCTCGGCGGTGGCCGGATCTTCGTCTTCCACAACACGATCCTGCAACCGCCGCGAACCCCGGAGGCCGGCCCGGAGACTGCGGGCGCACAACAGGGTCTCGGCTGGGGCGGTGCCATCGTCAACGTCACCAGCCGCAACAACATTCTCCACGTCATCCGAGGCGCGATCCGCAATCAGAAGAGCGATTCGCTCGGCGACTACGATTACGACCTCTACAGCGGGCGGTCTGCCATCCCCGCCGGTCAGGAGTTGCACGGGATCAAGGGCGAGCCGATCTATGCCGAGGGCAATGGTCTGCAAGATGGCAAGGGTCAATTCCCGCTCTCGGCCGCCAGCCCCGGCTACGATACGGCCCTGCGGCTGCCGAGCTTCAACGACAATCCTACGGGCCAGGGCCCGGATATCGGCGCGCACGAGGCGGGTACACTTCCGATGGAATTCGGCGTGGATGCCTATCGGCCGCAAGGGCCGTCGTCATCTGCCATCGCCGCGAATGCGACCAGCACGGTGCACAGCATCCAACCCGGCGAAGTCTGGCCGGATGACCGGGGCCGCCATATCCAGGCGCACGGCGGCGGCATCCTCAAGCGGGACAACACGTTCTACTGGTTCGGCGAGGATCGGGCGCGCGACAACGAGCGCGGCAAGCGCTACGTGAGCTGCTACTCGTCGAAGAATCTCATGGACTGGACCTTCCGCAACCAAGTGGTCAAGCTCGCCGACCCAGAGAATTTCGGGCCGGCCTGGGTACTCGAACGACCCAAAGTCTTCTACAACGCCAAGACCAAACAGTACGTCATGTACATGCACATCGATGCGCCGGCGCCCGGGGGAGGTGGAGGCTACCAGTTGGCCCGCGTGGGGGTAGCCACCTGTGCTACGGTAGATGGCGATTATAGATATCTTAAAAGCTTCCGCCCGTTGGGCCAGGAGAGCCGCGACATCGGCCAGTTCATCGACGACGACGGCTCGGCCTACCTGATCTTCGAGGATCGGCCGGCCCAGGGCTTTCACATCGCCAAGCTCTCGGACGATTACCTGACCGTCGAGAAAG
Source organism: uncultured Pirellulales bacterium (assembly GCA_964354535.1). GTDB lineage: Bacteria > Planctomycetota > Phycisphaerae > Sedimentisphaerales > Anaerobacaceae > PLanc-01. The sequence goes on along the minus strand of CAYHAJ010000019.1, from coordinate 18,218 downwards.
ACGTGTGCCTGATCCGCGCGCCGCTGGAGGGTGGCGCCATCGTGCATTTTGACGGGCTCTACTACGTGGTCGGCTCGGCGCTGACCGGCTGGCGGCCCAATCCCAACAAGTACGCGACCGCCCCTTCTCTGGAAGGTCCCTGGTCCGAGTTCCGGGACATCGCCCCGCCCGAGACGAACACGTACGGTTCGCAGTCCACGATGCTGGTGAAGGTGGTGGGCACGAAGACCACCACGGTCATCTTCCTGGGCGACATCTGGAAGCCGCGCACGCAATGGGACTCGCGCTATCTCTGGATGCCGCTCGAAATCGGCGCGGGCAAGCTGTGGCTGCCCGAACCGCGCGAGTGGACCCTCGACATCGAAACCGGCGAGGCGACGATTCTGAAGTGAAGTCTCACTGCTCCGGGCGGCACGCCCAAGCGCGGCTGGGTACGTCCGGAGTTCTCAAGTTTCGGTTGGCATAAGTTCTGGGATGGGTGGCAGCGTCAAGCGCAGCTTGGCGATGGCTCGATTCGCACGCGGGAACAAAGCCATCGCCAAGGCCTTCGGCCTTGACGCTGCCACCCAGCCATGGCCGAAGAGATCTCAAGAACTTGGCACGTTGCCAGCGTGGCTTGAGCGTGACGTTCGGCGCGACAACATGGGTACCTGGAGAATGAGATGAGACGATACGAGACACTCGGCGCGTGGCTCATTGTAATGGTTGCAGGCGTTTGTGTCGGCGACGACAGCCCGCCGACGACCTTTCGCTGCATGGGACGAATCAAGGTGCGACCGGCATCCGAGATTCAGGCTTCGAACTGGTCGGTCGGGGCGGAGACGATGGACCGCGATTACACGATCTACCGGAACTGGAAGTCGTATCTGGGTCCGCTGGGCTTCAAGAAAGCCCGTTTGCAGGCGGGTTGGGCCAAAACCGAGAGGGAGAAAGGCGTCTACGACTGGGCGTGGCTCGATGAGATCATTCTCGATATGGTCCAACAGGGCGTCGAGCCGTGGATGTGCCTGTCTTACGGAAATCCCATCTACGCCGACGGCGGGGGCACTCTTCTGGGAGCGGCCCTCCCGCGTACGGAAGAGGCGTTGCAGGCGTGGGAGAAGTTCGTTCGCGCGATGGTGGCCCGGTACAAGCATGTGATCGACGAATGGGAGGTGTGGAACGAGCCCAATCCGGGCAAAGGCGTGACGCCGGCGATCTATGCCGATTTTCTGATCCGCACGGCCCAGGCCGTGCGACAGGTGCAGCCGAAAGCGCGCATCCTCGCGCTGTCCCTGGCGGGCGTCGACACGAAATTCACCGACGCGGTGCTGAAAATCGTCGCGGCCGAGAGCAAGCTCGACCTGATCGACGAAGTCACGTATCACCCCTATTCCTTCAATCCCGACAAGAGCTACGAGGTGGTGGCGAAACTCAGAGAGGTCATCGCCAGGTACAGCAGCCGGATCACGATCCGCCAAGGTGAGAACGGCGCCCCCAGTGAACGCAGGACCAAAAGAGCCCTGAGCCAGTACGACTGGACCGAGGTTTCCCAGGCCAAGTGGGCGCTGCGACGCCTGTTGGGCGACCTGGGCAGGGACATCCCCTCCTCGTATTTTTCCATCATGGACATGAAGTACCCCGACGAGATGAACAGCAAAGGGCTGCTGCGGTCCCGCGCGGACCAGACCGTCGAGGGGGTCAAGCCCGCATACGGGGCCTTGCAGAACCTCGCAGCGATCTTTGACGACCGGCTCAAGAGAATCTCTCACTATGCCTGGCGGGCCGATTGCACTGCGTCGCTCTCGGTCTTCGCATATGAGAGCCGCTTCACCGGCAGGCAGGTGGTGACGATCTGGCAGGATGGCGAGATTCCCTCCGACAAGATCGAGAAGGCCAGTATCGATCTCGCCTTTCCAGTCGGCAACTTCGAGCAGCCGGTGTACGTCGATCTGCGCGAGGGTAGGGTCTATGAGATTCCTTCATCGCACTGGTTCCGGCGGGGAACGGTCTGCGAGTTTCGCGGCATCCCCTGCTATGACAGCCCAATTCTGATCGCCGACCGATCTCTGGTTCCGATGGCGCCCACCGACGGTCAGTGATTCGGCCGCATGTTTGTAGTGACGCCGTAAGGCGTTAGAAGAGGAAGTAAAAAGTAGAAAGGCAAAAGGAAAAAGACACGGCGTCCTCCGACCGGCTGCGCTCTTGTCTTTACTTTTTACCTTTTCCTTCTTCCCTTTTACCTTCTTTCTATGCTCTTACGAGCACACTACGAACCGCAGTCTTCGGCCACCTCAGATACAAGGCGCCGGCGGGGTTTCGGGCGGCGCCGGTTCGGGTGTGCCTGCGGCCGGCTCGGTCCAGATCGGGACGGGGTTGTAGCACTGCGGGGCAGGCAGATTCACCGATACGATAGGAATCGGTGGAGCAGCGGGAGGAACTCGTGCCGGAGCTTCCTTTGGCGGCGCGGAGGGTGCGGCGACGAGCGGAGCCGGCGCGGGCGTTTCGTCGATGCCAAGCAGGAATTTCGCGACTTTGCCGTAGTCCTCGGCGCCGTTGCAGTCGGGGTCGTACTCGAAGATGGTCTGGCCGTAGCTGGGGGCCTCGGCCAGCTTGATGTTGCGGCGGATAAAGGTTGGCAGGATCTCGGCCCCCGACCAGGCGTTGTTCGAGCCGCGGGCGCTCTGGAGGAAGCGGTCGATGTCCGCGCGGACCTCGTTCGACAGGGAGGCCCGCGTGTCGTGCATGCACAAGAGCACACCTGTCACCCGCAGGCGCGGGTTGATGCGCTTGTTCACCAGATCGACGGTCTGGAGCAGCTTGCCGAAGCCCTGCAAGGCCAGAAAGTGCGGCTGGAGCGGGATCAGCACTTCCGTGGCGGCCGCCAGCGCGTTGAGCGACAGCAATCCGAGCGAAGGGGCGCAATCGATCAGGCAGAAATCGAACTTGTCCTGGCTCGCCTGCATGGCCTCGCGCAGGATAATCTCCCGGCCGACGACGTTGACCAGCTCGGTCTCCGCGCCGACGAGATTGATGTCGGCCGCCAGGAGCCAGAGGTTGGGGCGCACGAGCATCAGACTGGCGCCGAAGTCCGCCGATTGGGTCAGCACCTCGTAGCCGCCGGCCTCAATCGCCTGGGGCTCGACGCCGAGATGGATCGTCAAATGGGCCTGAGGATCGAGATCGATGGCAACCACCTTCTGTCCGGCGGCGGCCAGGGCCGCGGCGACATTGGCGACCGTCGTCGTCTTCCCGACCCCCCCTTTTTGATTCAGGACCGCAATCGTTCTCAATCCGTTTACCTCTCTTGTCCCATTTCCAGAATCGTGCGTCTGAGATTGCTTCGTCGCTGCGCTCCTCGCAATGGCATGACCATCCACCAGCTGTCATTGCGAGCGAAGCGAAGCAATCTCAATCCACAGCGCGTAGGTTGCTCCATCTGCATTCAGGGGGTCAACGCTCAACACTTTCAGATCTGTCAAGTGTTGAGCGTTGACCCCATGTCCTTCTGGCCTTCTTTGAGCTTTTTCAGGACGGCGTCGAGGACGCCGTTGACGAACGGGCCGGACTTTTCCGTGCTATACTTTTTCGCCAGCTCGATGGCCTCGTTGATCACCACCTTGGGCGGGATCTCCGGGCAGCTCTTCAACTGATACACAGACAGACGCAGGATGCTCCGATCCACGGGCGACAGCCGCGAAAACTGCCAGCGGATCGTCGCGCTGGTGATCAATTCATCGCACTCGGCCACCTTGGCCCACGTGCCGCTGGTCCACTCCCAGGCCAGCTTGCGCGTCCGCTCGTCGCCCTCGTTCTCATAGAAGAACTCGCCCATCAGGCGCGGGAGCACCTCGGAGCCCTGGATATCAAGCTGGTAGAGGGCCTGCATCGCCAGCTCTCTGGCCCTGGTTCGTTTGTCCATATTGTCATTTATGAATGATGAGTTATGAATTATGATTTGTGGCCACGCAGGCAACATGACGGCCTCCGCGCGCAAGCCGGAGAGGACAAATCATAAATCATAATTCATACATCATAATTCACTTCACTTGCTCCAACACGTGGGCCATTTCCATGGCGGTCAGGGCGGCATCGGCGCCGGCATTACCCATCTTGGTGCCGGCCCGCTCCATGGCCTGCTCGAGGGTATCACAGGTCAGCACGCCGAAGACCGCGGGCACGCCGGTATCGTAGTTGATCTGCCCGACGCCCCGCACGACCTGCTGGCAGACGGCGTCATAGTGGCCGGTCTGGCCGCGTATGACAGCCCCCAAGCACAGGACCGCCACGTACCGGCCGCTCTCCGCGAGCTTTTTGGCCACGATCGTGATCTCGCAGGCGCCCGGCACCCAAGCGATGCACATCTGGTCGTCCGTCGCGCCGTGGCGGCGCAGGCAGTCGAGGGCGCCTTCCAGCAACTTGGAGGTGATGAAATCGTTGAACCGGCTGACGACGATGGCATATTTGCCTTGGCCGGCCGCCAAGCGACCCTTGATTTCCTCGATCATAGTTGCGGCTCTCCAAACGCTACGACGGGCACTTTATCGGGCTCTCCGCCAGGCGTACCGAGAAAAACGGACGCCGGGGTGGGAGCCCCCACACCCAGATCCGTGACACCACCACGGTAAACGCCAGTATTATAAGGGCTTACCGCGCGCATAGCCAGCAGAATCTGGGCAGCCGCAAAAACGCTAAGGCGCGAGGTCCCGCCGGGCGATAACGAGGGTGAAACACCGGCCGCAGCCGAATTAGGACGAGAGTGGGAAGTTTGAAGTGGGAAGTTTGAAGTACAAAGTTGGGAGTTTGAAGTTGAAAAGGTGTTGACTTCAAACTTCAAACTTGAAACTTGAGACTGGGTGTAGGCAGCATGCTATTTGACGACGATGTGGAGTTCGGTCCGTACGACCGGGCCGAGAGCAACGCACGCCGGGCGTACGAGCTGTACGAAGACGGCAAAATGGCCCAGGCCCTGCTCGAGCTGGAACAGGCCCTGGAGATCAACCCCGCGAACAGCGCCTGGCGCTTCAACAAGGGCCTGACCCTCGACGCGATCAACCAGTTCCAGGAGGCCATCGCCGAATACGAAGCGGCGCTGGAGCTGAGCCCCGATGACCTGGAAATCCTCAACGCCTTGGCGGTGGACTACACGCGCGTGGGTCTGTACGACCGCGCCCTCCAGACGTTCGAATACATCCAGGGGCTGGACCCCAAGTTCGAGCCGTGCTACTGCAACCGCATCATCACCTATGCGGAGATGGGCCAGCACGATATGGCCGAGCAGATGTTCTACCTGGCCCAGCAGATCGACGAGGATTGCGCCCTGTGTTACTACAACATTGGCAATAGCCTTTTCGCCCGGAGCGACTTCAAAAGGGCGGTCCGCTGCTGGCTGCGCACCGCCGACCTGGAACCCACCCATCCCCAAATCAACTACCGGATCGCACAGGCCTACTGGTCCGACGGGGACCAGGCCCGCGCCCGCGACCACTTCCTGATCGAGCTGCGCGTCAATCCCGGCGACGTCGATGTCATCATGGATTTCGCGCTGTTTCTCCTCGAGGCCGGCGATCTCGAAGCGGCGAAGGAGAAGTGCCACCGGGTCCTGGAGCTCAACCCGGATTTCGCGCCCGCCCTGTTTTACCTGGGCGAAATGATGCTGGACCAGGGTGATGCGGACCAGGCGGCCGGCTTGTTCGAGGAGGCCCTGAAGAAGGACACGACCCTGGCCGGACCGCACTACCGGCTGGCCCAGTGCCTGTTGGCCACCCCGCAGCACGAGAAGGTCAAGGTGCACTTGCTGGCGGAGCTGGAACGCGAGATCGAGGACGCCAACGCCCTCATCTCCATGGCCTCGATGTTCCTGACGATCAAGGATTCGGAGCACGCCACGCAATGCCTGCTGCGGGCCGTGAGCCTGGACGTGCGCAGCGCCGACGCCTATCACTATCTCGGCGTCAGCGCCGCCAACCAGGGGCAACTGGTCGACGCGGAGCGTTTCCTCGCTCACGCCCTCGACCTGAACCCTCAGCACACCGGCGCGCTGAGGGACTCCGCGTACACCTGCCTGGCCCGCGGCGAGGCCGAAGAAGCCGCCGCGCGAGTTGCCGCCGCCCGCGCCCTGCTGCCGAACGATTGCGAGTTGCGGATGCTGGACCACAGCGCGCGGCTGATCCTGCTGACAGGCCGTCTTGGACGGCTGCTCCGCCGGCTTGACCCGCGCGCGCTGCTGGCCCGGAGAGGCCGCCGGTCCGGGTAATCACCGATCTGCGCCCGCGTGGCCGTGCCCAGGAAACAAAGGGGCCCGTGCCAGGTGGCACAGGCCCCATCTGACTGCTACCGGCGCTTCCCTGGTGTTCCGGGAAAACGCCATCTACTGCACCACGGCTACAGTTTGGCCGGCAGCATGACCGCATCGATCACGTGAATCACACCGTTGGACGCCTTGAGGTCCTGTCCGGTGATCTTGGCCTGCCGGCCCGTGTTATCCGTGAGGACATTCGCCGCCTGCTGCAGCGACCCGCCCTTGAGCATCGTGAGGCTCGTGGCGGCCGACACATCCGCCGCCAGGAGCTTGCCGGCCGCGATGTGGTACAGCAGGATATCCGTGACGACCACCCGGTTCAGGCTGTCGATCTTCGGATCGAGCTTGGCAAACGCGGCATCCGTGGGGATGAACAGGGTGTTCACTGCAGCGCCGGACAGGGCATTGACGACCGCCTTGTCGGCCGAGGCCGCGGCGGCCAGGAAGGTGTCGAACTGACCGGCGTAGTCGCCCGCCGCATTCAACACCGTGACCGTGTCCAAGATGCTGATGAGCACCGGCTCAGGCGGGAGCACCGGTGTCGGCTCCGGCACAACGACCGGCTCGGGTACGACCACTGGCGGGAGCACGACCACCGGCGCGGGCTCCTCATAAGGCAGCAGCACCGCGTCAATGACCTGGACCAGACCGTTGAGCGCCTCGATGTCTGGCGTCGTGATCTTGGCCGCCCCCTTGAAGGCTCCGCGCAACAGGTTGTTCGGATCGTTGGGATCGCGGGTAATGACACCACCCTGAATCGTCTTGATGTCCTTTGCCGCGACCGCATCCTTCGCCGCGAGCTTGCCCGCGACGGCGTGATACAGCAACACATCGCCCAGGTACTTGCGGTCCAGGGTCTTGACCTTGTCCGCGTCCCAGCCCAGGGCCGCGAACGCGTTGTCACTGGGCGCAAAGATCGTGTACGGCCCTTTGCCCGCAATCGCACCGAGGACGGCCGGATCGGCGGCGTCCGCCGCGGCGATCAGCGTATCGAACTGGCCGGCGAGAGCGCCCTTTGCATTGAGTGCGACAATCAGCGAAACGACGTCCAGCAGCTTGGTCGGGGTAAACGGCATCGCCACCGCATCGATCACGTGAATCACCCCATTGGAGCCTTCGACATCGTAGCCGAGGATGGCCGCCTTGCCTCCCATCGCATCCGTGAGTTTGTCCTTGCTGTACTTCAAGTCGCCGCCCTGTAGTGTCTTGACGGAGGCCGTCAGGTCCGCGCCCATGAGCCGGCCACTGACCATGTGGTACAGCAGAATGTCGCTCAACTGGGACTGATCCACGGCCTTGATGCTGACCGCATCGTAACCGAGGGCGGCAAAGGCGTCGTCGGTCGGGGCAAACAGCGTGGTATGCCTCTTGCCCAACGCGTCGCGCACGGTGGACTTGGCAGCGCCGATCGCGGCGAGCAGGGTGTCGAACTTCCCCATGTAGTCCCCCGCGGCGTTCATCGACTTGAGAAGGTCGACGATTTTGGCCAGGTTGAAGGGCATCAGCACGGCGTTCGTGGTGTGCACGGTGCCGTTGAGGACGTCCGCACTCGCGGTGATCACCGCCTGGCCGCCGAGGTCATCCATAACCACATTGGCGTCCTGGATCAGGATGCTGCCTTCGAGGGACTTGAGGTTGCCCTTATTCGTGGCCGAGACGTTCTTGGCGACAATCTGATTCCGCACGATGTCGTTGAGAATCGCCTTGTCCGTGCCGGCGCTGACCCCCGCGGCCGCGAACGCGGCGTTGGTGGGCGCGAACAGCGTGTAGGTTTCGGCGCTCGACAACATCTCCAGTAGCGAGAGGTCGGCGGTGGTGACGGCCGCGATCAACGTGTCAAACTGTCCCTTCGTGCTGCCGGAGGCATTGAGGGCCGCCATCTTGGTCACGATATCGGGCAGCGACGGGGCCTTCGTGTTGTACACGCGGAGATCGTCGATATACAGCTTCTCCGCACCCCGGCGCCGGATGCCGAACCCCGCTGTATGGCCGATCGTGATGGAATCGACGCTCTTCACCGTGGAGCCCAGCGGGGCCAGATCGATGACCCAGCAGCCCCACCAGAGGTTCGTGATCGGGCTGAACGTGCCCGCGTCCACGCCGTTGAGGCGCAGAACGAGCGGCTCGTTCCAGTTGCCCGGATCGCCGTGGACAAACAGCACGAGCTTCTTGATCCCGTTCTTCGTCCAGTTCTTCGGCGCGGCGATGGCGCCCTTGACCTCCACATTGGGCATGAAAGTGGGATCGAACTTGATGGCCAGCGCCCGCTTGCCCCCGTGGACAATGCTCTTCTCAGGCGCGGCCGTGGTGCCGCCGGCGACACTCGGCCAAGTGGTGGCCAGATCCCCCTTCTCGAAATCGTCCACGACCAGGTAGTCCACGACACTGAAGCTCCAGATCGCGCTGGCGAACGACGTGGGCGTCATCGCCTCGTTGACCTCGTCCACGCGCCAGTAGTACGTCTGGTCCAACTGCAGGTCGACCGAGGTGAGCTTGAAGCTGTTGGTGTTTACTTTGAACGAGGGCGCGGTGCCGTTCTCCACGGCGGCTTTATCGGTGCTGATAAAGACCTTATGCGAAGTGGCCTCCTGACCCACCCGCCAGGTGAGGACGCCGTCCAGGGGGATGTTCCTCGTGCCGGGGGCCGGACTCGGTTCCCGGGCCTGCACCGGCTGGGAGAAGAACTGGACCTCGCTCAAGCCATACTCGGACAATCCCTGCTGGCTGCTCTTAGGGACAATACGGACGAACTTGGCCGCCGCCCCGGCAAAGTCGACGACCGTATTGTACTTGTAGCCCGCCTTGCCGGACGCGGCCTTGAAGACGAAATCGCCCAACGCGGTCCACGTGGTGCCATCCAAGGAATACTCCACCGCGGCGCCCTTGACACCCAGGCCGAAGTACTTCTCTGCCGCACTGTTCCAGTTCCAGACCCGCATTTCCTGCAGTCTCTCGACCCGGCCGAATTCGTACTGGATCCACGTGGCGGGCGTCACCTTCGGACTGTTGGGATCACAGGGATCTTTCGGCTGGGGGCTCGGCATACAACTGAGCCACATGTGCGTCATGTCCGCCGAGTGCTCGTCGCCTGTCAGGCCGGAACCATCGATGGTCTTCTCCGGCCCCATGTTCTCATAGATGGAACAAGAAGTCGTCGCCGTAATGTTCCCGGCGGGCAGCACCGGCGTCTCCACCATAAAACTCCAAATGGTGCCCCGGATCACTTTCACGGCGTTCGGATCGGCCTCGTTGACCTCGTCCACCCGCCAGTAGTAGGTCTGCCCCAGCTCGAGGCGACCCGGATCGAACGTCTTGCCTTTCTGTCCGATGCTGGCCAGCACATAGACCGGATTGGTCCGTTCGACCTGCTCGACGTACTTGTGGACCGGGGCGAAGTAGACATCGTATTTGGCCGTGGGTTCGCCCGGTGACCATTGCAGGAGGGCTGCCCCCCGAAGGACGTCCGTCGCGCCATCTTTCGGAGTCGGGTCGACTGCGGGTTTGCCCGTCGGCTCCGCTGCCTTCACCCCGACCAGATTGGCCGCCAGGCTCACCGCCACGAGCGCGGCCATCACGCAGAACCATTTCTTTCTAACCATACCCTGTCCCCTTTCATCAAAGTCGTCACACACCCCAGTGTTCGTTGCTCCGGCTACACACCAAAGCACCCCCCTGCGACCGTCACGCCTCCTGGGACAACAAGTCCCCAGCCGGCGCGTCTCCGTGGCGCAATCTCTCAATCCGTAGATCACTCGCTCAAAGGCCTGAGAATCGCATCACCCTAAACAACACCTCCTTCCTGCCTGCGCCGTGCGCGCATACCAGGAACCTGCACGATGCCTGGCGGCAGGCGAAAAACCACCTTGATGCCATCCCTGCCGCTACTCGTTGCAGGCCCGTAGAAAAAAATTCCCCTACGAGCCGTCCCGGCAGGTAAGCCGTCCATCAAGGTGCAAAATCAAGTCTGCCTGTCACTCCCCAACTCCGCCGAGAGGGAGCGCCGCTACAAGAGCAAGTAGGACCAAAGCCGCGTCCAACCGATTCTATTACACCACAGGAAACAGAGAAGTCAAGATAAAAATAGTCAAACCTGCCGTGAATCGGGGGACGCCGCGGAACGATGGTCCCGCAGTTCCAGACCTATTTCTCCTTATCCGTGCACATCTGGCCTTATAGGTATTGACGTTGCGCCCCCTGAATCCGTCACATTTTTTTCGCCGGTCTTGTAGCATTTTTTTGTTCGGGCACACGGTCCGGATAGAGAATGACCTGACGGGCGGGAGACGGACAGAGCGGGTGACGCACGCCAGTCTCGCGTGTTTCTTGGCCCTGGGCCTGCACGCGTGCTTGGACACGGATCTGTCTGCAATTGTGCCAAGCGACGGCCTGCTAAAACCTGTTGATGACGGTGATCCCGACCGCGCCGAACTGGCCCATCTTCTCCAATTCGCGCGGGGCGTCATCCAGCGGTATCGTCTTGCCAATCAAGGCTTTAGGATTCAGACGGCCCGAGACGATCATGGCGAGCAGGTCGGCGTACTTATGCGCCTGCAGGCCGTGACTGCCGCAAAGCTCCAATTCGCGCCCAATGACCTGGTGCATCGGGATTCTCGGCAGGTAATCGTCGCCCGCCAGCAATCCGACCTGCACGTGACGCCCCCGCTTGCGCAGGCAGGAAATGGAGTTGGCGCACGTCACGGCACTGCCCAGGGCGTCCAGGGACACGTCCGCCCCGCCGCCAGTGACTTCACGAATCCAGGCGGGGACGTCCGCCGTCGTCCGGGCGTCGATGGTCACGCCGGCGCCCACCCGCTGCGCCAGCGCCAGCACCTTCTCGTCGATATCCACCGCGACCACCCGGGCCTCCAGGGCGCGGGCGATCATGATCGCCGACAGACCCACGCCACCGCAACCGTGGACGGCCACCCATTGGCCGGGCGCGACCCGGCCCTGCGCGACCACGGCCCGGAACGAAGTGGCGAACCGGCAGCCGAGACTTGCCGCCGTGACGACGTCGATCTCCTCCGGCAGACGGACGAGATTGACTTCCGCGTATCGCAGCGCGACGTACTGGGCGAACGAGCCCCAGCCCGTGAAGCCCGGCTGGAATTGCCGCTCGCAAACCTGATGATTGCCGCTGCTGCACTGCGGGCACGTCCCGCACGCACAGACGAACGGCGCGGTGATGCGATCCCCCCGCTTCCATCGGGTGACAGCTTTACCCGTCTGGGCGACGACGCCGGCCAACTCGTGGCCGGGCACATGGGGCAGCCGCGTGATATCCGGGTCATGCCCCAGCCAGCCGTGCCAGTCGCTCCGGCAGATCCCGCTGGCTTCAACCTGGATCACCACGCCATCGTCGTTCGGAACAGGATCGGCTACGCGAGCCACCGTCAACGGCCCGCCAAACTTCTCAAAGACCACTGCTTTCACACTGCATCTCCATTTCATGTGAGTTCGTCGCGAACCTTTCTTATCTCTATTCTCAGCCCTGTCAAGTTATGCACGCACAAAGGCGACGTTTTGTCGTTGGCGTATTCGTTGGGATTCGGCTACTATGGGGTCGTCAGTCGTAGGATAGTGAAAGGAAACTGCACGGGCCCGCACGGAAAGGGCCGGCGCGGAGCGAGTGGAATTACGAGTTTCAAAAGGACATAGAATGCCGATCGACCAATTGGCGGTGTACGCTATTACCACCGCCATCTTTCTTGTTTCTCTGACCATCCACGAGTACGCTCACGCCTGGACGGCATACCGCTACGGCGATGATACGGCTGCCCGCCTGGGCCGGCTGACGCTCAACCCCATCGCGCACATCAGCCTGTTCGGCACGATTATCCTGCCGCTGCTCGTGAACTTCGGCTGGGCCAAACCGGTGCCGGTGAATTTTGCGGTCCTGACGCGCAACCAGATGCTCAAAGTGGCCGTCGCCGGCCCGGCCTCGAACCTCCTGCTGGCCGTCGGCCTGGCGGCGATCTTTCATCTGTTTCATCTGTCGGCCCTGCCCATCCTTGCCATTTTCGTCATGGTGGCCGTTCAGGCCAATATCATGCTGGCTGTCTTCAATCTGCTCCCGATCCCGCCTCTGGACGGTTCGCGGATCGTGGATGCGAGGCTCACCTCGCCCAACGCGATCGCCGCCTACCGGAACTTTTCGCAGTATGGGATCCTGATCCTCATCGGGTTTCTGTACTTCGGCGGATTCGAAAGACTGATTGCCCCCGTTGTCGGGGTGCTCTACCGACTGTTGGGATTGCCGCATTGACATTTTGTATGGAGGGCCACGCCTATGAAGCTGTGCAACCGACCCATCGCTGTGCTCGCGGCTTGTGTAGTCATTTGGGGAAGCCTGGGCGTCTGCCGGGCGGAGGACTGGACCCAGTCCAAGTTCGATGCCCGACATTCGGGTAACGTGGCGGATCGGAGTCTGAATCTGCCGCTGGGTCTGGTCGGCGCTGTTCCGCTGACCGACGCGATTCTCACGTCGCCGGTCATGGCCGGCGGGCGGGTGTTCGTGGTCGATGGCTCCGGCGTGGCCTTCGGCCTCGACGCCGCGACGGGCCGCGTCCTGTGGAAACAGGAGACCGCGGGCGGTAAAGCCAACTGCAACAACGTGTCCTCGCCTGCCGTCGCGGGCCAATACCTTCACTTTGGCACGACGTACGGGACCTACTATGTCCTGAATGTGGCCGACGGCAAGGTCGTGAAAGCAATCGCCTGCGGCGAGCCGATCTTCAGTGCGCCGGTCGTCAGCGAGGGGCGGGTCTATTTCGCCACGCTCGGCTCGCGCGTCTATGCGTTGGAGCCGGAGGGCACCGTCTGCTGGACGTGGGATTTCGTCAAGGAGACGCTCGGTTTCCAGGGGGACCGCTGGAGCGGCCGGGATTGGCTCCAGCGCAAGGAGGCGCGTGTCACCGCGGCGGAGCTTTTCTGCTGCTCGCGGGATATCGCGGCCCAGGGCAAGACGCTTCTCATCCCCGCCGGCGCGTATGTCGTCTGGCTCAAGGATGGCGGCGACAAGGCCGAGGTCCAGAACACCCTCATGGCGCGTAACATCACCCTGGGTCTGAGTATCGGCGAGGACGGGACCGTCTATCGGCAGTGGACGCTCCTCGATAATGGGGGGCGCGTCGATGTGCTTCGGCCCGGCGCCGATCTCAGCGCCGGTCGCAAGGCGCCGACTCCTTTCGTCGGGGGCTCCGAGACCAACACCAGCAGCGGACTGATCGGTTTCGCGTCCGTGAGCCTGCGCGGGGACGATGTCTACCGGTGCCGGCCCGAGGAAGGCTTCGGATTGTGTCGACACCACGTCGGCAAAGGTGAGCCGGAGCGCCTGTCTCCACACCCGGCGCTGGCGTCTCCGATTCTTCTGCGCGATCAAGCCGTCTATGGCGGGCTGGATGGCAACTTGTACGTCGTGCCGCTGACGGGCCGGGGAGAACCGTGGTCGTTCCAGACCGCCTTCGGCGCAGCGATCACTACGCCGGTAGCGGTCGCGGATGGCCGCGTCTGCTTCGGCTGCGATGACGGTTACCTGTACATCCTGGGAGCCGGCGGCACCGCCGCCCTGCCCTCGAAGGACCTGGAGCTCCGGAAGATTCGCAGCCCGCTGACGAGCAAGCTGGCCGACCCGAAGTACGACCGCTTCACCAGTTTTGGCAACTGGTCCAATACGAATCGGGACAGCCAGGGCGTGCAACCGCCGTTCAAGACCAAATGGATTCGCCGCTTCGAGGGCACGGCGAAGCACTTCCCCACATTCGGCGGCGGCCGCATGTACGCTCATACGGCCGAAGGCCAGATCCTGGCGGTCGAGCAGGAGACCGGTCGGCTCCTGTGGCGCCGGTATTTCCCCGGCGTGCACATCAGCTACACCTCGCCTCTCTACTACCAGGAGAAGCTGCTCATCCCGCAGGCAGGCGAGGAGCAATGCCGCCTGCGCTGCCTGGACGCCGCGACCGGGAAGCTCGGGTGGGAGGCCCCCTTCTCCGGCTCGCCCAGTTGGAACCGGCAGTTGCCGCCGGTCATCTACAAGAATATGGCGATCTACATGTTCAGCACCGGCCGCTACGGCAAATTCGCACTTCCAGACAAGGAGGAGAAGATCGGGTGGCTCTTCGGCCACCAGGAGAACAAGAACTTCCCCAAGAGCCACAAGCCGCTGGTCCGCGCGTATGACGTCGCGACCGGCAGAGAACTCTGGACCGTGGACTTCTCCGAGTTCGGCTCCGGCGGCGACGATGCGGGCGTCTGCTTGATGGATGGCACCCTCTACTACTCCTGCTACTTCGGTCTGGCCGCCAAGAGCAAGCGCGATCTGCCCAGCGCCCGGGGCCTGACGGCGGCCCTCGAGCCCGAAACCGGCCGCGTGATCTGGCTGACCACGCAGGCCTTCATCCACGGCGGCTGCACGATCTGCGGCGAGAACGGCCGCCTCTACCTGGGCGGCTACAACAAGCTGGAGGGCGGCAACAGTCTCGTCTGGTGCGTCGACGCCCGCAATGGGTCGGTGCTCTGGAAATCGGAGCCCGTCCGTGAGGCCGTCCAGGTCGTGACCATCGGCTCGCAGTTCCTCTTCGTCCATGCCCAGTACCAGAACGGGTTCCTACTGGACAAGGAGACCGGAAAAATCCTCAATACCCTGACGAAGAGCTACAAGTGCTCACGCTTCACCCTGTCGGAGCCGTACCTGCTCGGCCCCAACCTGGACGTCTACGACCTGTCGGACATCAAGAATATCAAGCTGATCTCGACCGGCCCAAGACTCGACCCGAGCGAATGTGTCGGCGCCGTCGTCTCGAACGGCCGCATCTTCTACTCCTGCCACGCCGGCAGTCTCCAAGTCTGCGAACTCTGGGGCGATGAAGCCAAGTGATGGAAGACGAACGACAGAGGGCAGACGACAGACGGGTGGGTGGCAGCGGCAAGCGCCAACTTGCCGAGGGCTTCTGAATTGAATGCGCGCCAATACCATCGGCAAGCTCCGAAGACCCCGCTTGCCGCTAACACCTGGTCGTGAGCGCGAGCGATCTGATATGACTGTTCAGGAATTCATCAATCGCAAGAACCGCTGTCGCAAAGCCGTTGCAGTCCCAACTATGCTGGAGATTGCGATCATCTACCTGCCGCTACTCGTCCTGCTGATGGCTCCCGTGCCTCAGGGCCCGAAGTTGCCAAGCGGTCTATGGGCGAGTCAGTTGTTGGTGCGTCTGCTCTTCCTGGTCTACGTCACCGCATGGGGAACGGGCATGATCCTTTTCGCTCGCTACGTGGAGAAGACCGCCACAGATCTGGGGCTACAATGCCCACACTGTCGGAGATTTCTTATCAGTAAACGTTCGGCGAAACGCGCCATCGCGTCTGGGACGTGTGCTCGTTGCGGCGGGCGAGTCTTGGATGATGACACGTGATTCGCACCGTGTTCATCCGCGTCGAACACGAGCCGTCTGAATGCATGCCTATGAGAAGACCTCGCGTTCGACCTGGCCGACGTAGAAGCGACCGTCGTTGCGCAGGAAGGACAGGATCGCGTCGAGCTGCTGGTCGATGAAGGCCCGCTCGTTGGAGACCACCGCTATGCCGAGAACCGCGCTGGTGTGGCTGTCCTGGTGCTCGACCTCGGAGATGGAGATGTTGAACCGGCTCTGCAGCCGCCCAATCACGCTCTTGATGATGTGACGCTTTTCCTTGAGCGAGCTGACGCCCGGCAGATGCAACTGAGCCGTCATGACCCCGACGAGCATGGGACAGTTCCTCATGTAGGGTGGGGCTTGCCCCACCAAAATCCATATCGCAGAAAGAATCGGTGGGGCAAGCCCCACCCTACCTAATCGTGCCTGTACAGTTTGATCCGCTGGATGTTCGGCGGTCCGGCGGGCAGTTGGAGACGCCAGCCGCCGGCGTTCTCGTCGCCGTTCATCCGCCGGCCGGGGATCCAGCGGCTGTCCTGGAAGCGGCCTTCCTCGACCGACAGGATGCGCGTGTGGCGCGGGCCGGGCGTGCGAGCCGAGAAGTGAATGCCCACGCCGGAGCCGCCCACTAAGAATTCGTCCGGGCCGGTGGCGATTACCAGGCCGTAACCCTTGTTGCTCGCCTCCTTGCGATAGGAGACCTCCAGGCGATAGCCCGCTAACTCGATCTTCTCATTGTCCTCTTTGTATTGCAGCAGGCCGCACATCCGGCCCTTGCCCTGGTTCTCGACGATCATCGGCAGCAATTGCGCCAAGAGTCGGTAACTGTCTTCCAGGGCGTGGTCCGCCGGCAGAGAATCGATGGCGAAGGGGCAGAAGCCCAGGGCTTCGTGCTGACCGATGGCGTAAAAGGCGCGTTCCGGCGCGGCGGTGGACTCTGGGATAAACAGCGGATTGCCTGAGCGGGTGTAGCTGGCGCAGATCGCCTTGAAGTCCGGCAGATAGATATCCGGCGCCAGAAAATCGATGGCGGGCGCTGCGGCACGCCAGAGGTCGAGCACCTTGGAGACGGGACCGCCACTGGGATACTGTCCTGCTTTCTGGCCTTCATGCTGGACCAGCCAAGCGTTGGCAAACATGGGCAGAGGATACTCGGCCTTGCCGGCGGCCGCGATCCGGCCGACGTAACGGGCCATGTGCCAGGCCATGAACGCCTCATCCGCTCCTTCGCCGAAAATCTCGGTCCATGTGCCCGAAGTCTTGAAGCCGGCAGCCTCCCAGTACTTCTTGAACTCGGGGATCAGGTTGTCCTTGTGCGATTGGAGGTAGCCGATCAATTGCGCCGGCGGCTCTTTCGCGAAGGCCGCCTCGGCCAGGGGCGAACGGTCGCGGGAGGCCCCGAGCAGACCGACCTCGTTCTCCACCTGGACCATAAGAACCGTATGCCGGCTCCTGTCCAGCTCCTCGAGGTGCCGCATAAGCGCGGCGAAGGCCCGGGCGTCGGCCGCGCAATTGTCCTCGCTCAGGGGCGTCAAGACTTCCCCGTTCTCGCCCGGCCGCTGCTGCATCCTCGGGAAACGCCCCACGTCCTGCTTCACCCAGCCAGGGATGTAACTGGAGACGCCGTTCTTCCAACTGCCGAACCATAGAAGGATCAGCCGCAGCTCATGTCGGCGCGCCCCCTCGAGTAGGCCGTCCACGAGAGAGAAGTCGAACTGGCCTTCCTGTGGTTCCGATAATTCCCACGATATCACGGCCAATACGGTGTTCAGATTCAGGGCAACCATCTTCGGCCAGATCGGCTCCATGTAGGCGAGGCTCGAAGCGCTCGAATTGTGCAGCTCGCCGCCGAGGATGATGAAGGGTTTGCCGTCGACCAGCAGTTGCGTCGTCGCGCCCTGGCGGCGCAGAGCCGGGATGCCGGGACGTGTATTGGACCCCGCCTGTGCGATCCGGCCGCCAGCCAACACACCCGCCAAGGCCAAAACGATCAGCCACTGTCTCCGTACAGCGGTCTTCGTCATTACTTCTCCCGTCCTATGAGGCGTTCTCGTCCTGGACCAATTCGTACATGCCGCCTCCGGCCCGGCGGAGCCGACCTTGCTCGACCAGCTTCTCCCACACCTCCCGGGGATATTGACTGGGCGGCTGAATCGCCACGATCCCTGAGCTACGACCGCTGCTGAAAGGACCGCCTCCCAGGTTCGACTCCTCATCCAGACACGTCAGTTTCAGACGCTTTTTGAATGCCTTCATCGCCTGCTTGAGGTACGCCGGCGTCAATTCGTGCGCTTCGTTGCTCATGGTGTTCCTCTCTCGAAGACCAACACGGATTCTGCTTGCGAACGGGTACAAAGCGATAACGCGGGGGGCACCCTCCGGCACAGCCTAAGTGATCGCGCATAAATAACTTGCACAAATTACTATTGATCGATTTGAGGGATTGTGTGATAACACCTGCATGCAGGATGCACAGATGATCGCACGGATTCAGAGCAAGTACCAGTCGTTGGAGCCGGAGATGGATG
>CAYHAJ010000018.1:0-50867 GCA_964354535.1 uncultured Pirellulales bacterium | reverse complement strand
GATGGATTGCCCCAAGCCGGGCGACATCGCGATTTTCGCCACGCCGCCAGCCTTCCGCTGGGTCCATTTCACGTACGCCATCGAGAAGGGCCTCAACGTGTTCATGGAGAAGCCCGTCACCGCGGACGGCCCGACCAGCAGGCGGATGCTCGATCTCGCCGAGAAGGCGTCGGCCAAGAATCTCAAGGTGGGCGTGGGCCTGATGTCCCGGCACAGCCGAGCGCTGGAACAGTTGGTCAAGCGGGTACAGGACGGCGAGCTCGGCGACATCATCCTGCAGCGTGGCTACCGCATGAGCGGCCCGATCGGGTCCTTCCGCTCCCTGCCCAAGCCGGCCGGCATCAGCGACCTTGCGTACCAGATTCGCAACTTCCACAGCTTCATCTGGGCCAGCGGCGGCAACTACAGCGATTTCTACATTCACATCATCGACCACCTGGGCTGGATCAAGGGTTCCTGGCCGATCAAGGCGCAGGCGCTGGGTGGCCGGCACTATCGCCAGAGCCCGGACGGCGTGACGTACGTGGACCAGAACCTCGACACCTACGCGGTCGAATACACATATGCGGACGGCACCAAGTTCAATATGGACGGGCGCTGCATGGAGGGCGCCCAGGAGTTCTACGCGAGTTACCTCCACGGCAGCAGAGGCTTCGGGATCGCTTCCCGGAGCGGCGACTGCGGCATGCCCTCCAGCATCTACAAGGGTCAGAGTCCGGATCGTGCGAACATGGTCTGGGAGTCCAGGGTTGCCCCCGATCAGCGCGACCCGTATCAGAACGAGTGGAACGACCTGATGGACGCGATCCGCGACAACAAGCCCTACAACGAGGCGAAACGCGGCGTCGAAGCCAGTCTCGTGACGAGCATGGGCCGCATGGCCGCCCACACGGCCCAGGAGATCACCTTCGAGCAGATGCTCAACTGCGAGCACGAGATGGCGCCGGGCCTGGATCAGATAACGTCGGATTCGCCCGCGCCGTTGATGCCAGGACCGAATGGCCGGTACCCCGTTCCGCAGCCGGGCATCGTCAAGAATCGCGAATACTAAGCGTTCATCTGGAATACCTAACGGGTGGCAGCGTCAAGGCCAAAGGCCTTGGCGATGGCTCTTTGTGTCGCAGGCATCGTGCCTTGGAATCGCGGAAGACCATCGCCAAGCTTCGCTTGACGCTGCCACCCGTAACATGGTGACCTCTGCAATTGTGCCCGCTGGCCATCTGAGGAGCAAGGCGATGAGTGACTTGACACGAAGACAGTTCTTGACCCGCATGGGGCAGGTTGCGTTGGGGTCGGCTTTGAGCACATCAATTCCGGCCTGGGCCTCCCGGGCCGGTGAGAAAGGGGGCCGCCCGAATATTCTGATCATCCTCGCTGATGATCAGGGCTGGGGCGACTTGAGCATTCACGGCAACACCAATCTGCGGACGCCTAACATCGACTCTCTGGCGCGCGATGGGGCGTTGCTGGAGCGCTTCTTCGTTTGTGCCGTGTGTGCCCCGACCCGCGCTGAGTTTCTCACCGGTCGTTACCATTCGCGCGGAGGCGTCCGCGGCGTTTCCACCGGCCAGGAACGCCTGAACACCGATGAGAAGACCATCGCCGATGCTTTCAAGACGGCCGGCTATGCCACGGGCGCCTTCGGCAAGTGGCACAACGGTAGCCAGTGGCCGTATCATCCGAACGCACGCGGCTTCGACGAATATTACGGCTTCACCTCCGGCCATTGGGGCGAGTATTTCAATCCGCCCCTGGAGCACAACGGCAAGTTCGTCCGGGGCAAGGACTACATCACCGACGATCTGACGGACCACGCCTTGGCGTTCATGGAGCAGAACAAGGGCCGGCCGTTCTTCTGCTACCTACCTTTGAATACGCCGCACTCGCCGTTCTGTGTGCCCCAGGAGTTCTGGGACCGGTTCAAGGACAAGCCTATCGCGATGCGCGCCCGGGCCGGCGAAAAGGAAGACCTGGCCGTCACCCGCTGCGCCCTGGCCATGTGCGAGAACATCGATTGGAACGTGGGCCGGCTGCTGCGCAAACTTGACGACCTGCGGCTCAGCGACAATACCATTGTGATCTACTTCTCCGACAACGGGCCGAACAGTTGGCGCTGGAATGGCGGGATGAAGGGCCGCAAGGGCTCAACCGATGAAGGCGGCGTGCGGGCGCCGTTCTTCATTCGCTGGCCGGGCAAGATCAAGGGTGGGACCAGGGTCCGCGAGATCGCCGGAGCGATCGATCTGCTGCCCACGCTCACGAGCCTGACGGGTGTATCACGAGTGGGCGAAAAGCCACTCGATGGAAAAGACATCTCGCCTCTGCTGCTCGGCCCCGCGAACAACTGGCCGGACCGGATGATCTTCTCGCATCAGAACGCCAAGGTCAGCGTCCGCACGCAGCAATACCGCCTGGACGACCGTGGGGCATTGTTCGATATGGTCGCCGATCCCGACCAGAGCACCAACATCGCCGGGAAACAGCCGGAAGTCACCGCCAAGCTGCGACAGGCGGTGGCCGCGTGGCGCGCGGAGGTGCTGCCCAAGGGACCGGACGACAGGCCATTTCCTGTCGGATACCGGCAGTTCCCGATGACACCGCTGCCGGCGCGGGATGGTGTGCCACGCGGCAACGTCCGGCGCAGCGCGGGCGCACCGAACTGCTCCTATTTCGTGAACTGGACCAGTCCGGACGACAGGATGACGTGGGATATCGAAGTTCACACGACAGGGGACTACGACGTGGCGATCTACTACACGTGTCCGCCCGCCGACGCCGGCTCAACCATTGAGTTGAGTTTCCAGGGCAGCAGAGTGCAGGGCAAGGTCGCTCCCGCCTGGGACCCGCCGCTCATCACCGGTCAAGACACCATCCCGCGTCCGGCGGGCGAGTCGACCATGAAGGAGTTTCGCCCGCTGAACCTGGGAACGATGCATCTGGAGCGTGGTCGAGGCCTTTTGACGCTGCGGGCGCCGACCGTGACGGGCAAACAGGTGATGGATGTGCGGCTCATCACGCTGACGCTCAAGTGAGTGAGCGGGGGCGGGAGCCGTAGGGTGGGGCTTGCCCCACCAGGAGGTTGAGCGAGGAAGAATCGGTGGGGCAAGCCCCACCCTACAGTTGCGGATTTCGGATTGAAGAAGGCGGACGAAGCGAATCCGCAATCGGGGGTGTGTTATGCGATACGAATATCTTCATCCGCGCGATGAGCTCGTGCTTACGATGCAGCGGATCTATCGCTACAAGATGACCACCACGTCGGGCGGCAACCTCTCCATTCTCGACGAGAACAACGATATCTGGATCACGCCCACGGGAGTGGACAAGGGCACGCTCACGCCGAACGACATCATGTGCGTGCGGGCTGACGGGCGGATTGAGGGGCTCCACCGGCCCTCCTCGGAATATCCTTTCCATAAGGCCATCTACGTGGTCCGGCGGGACATCAAGGCCATCGTTCACGCCCACCCCATGGCCCTGGTCGCTTTCAGCATCGCACACAAAGTGCCGAATACGCGGCTGTTTCACCAGGCGTGGCGGTCCAATGGGGCCGTGGCCTTCGCACCCTACGGCACGCCGGGCAGCGAGGACCTGGGCAACAAGATCGCGCAGCAGTTCGCGGAAGGTTCGGACAGGGTGATTCTCGAAAATCACGGCGTCTGCTGCGGCGGCCGGACCCTCCAGGAGGCCTTCCAGAAGTTTGAGACGCTCGAAGTGTGCTGCAAGGTCCTGATCAAGGCCCACACCCTGGGCGAGCCCCACTATCTCACGGATCAGCAGCTTCAACTCCAGGGCAAGAGCGATGTACCCATCGACTCCTTCGAGTACGATCCGAGTATGGTGACGATCCGGGAAAAGGACCTGCGCAATCAGCTCTGCCGGTTCATCGAGCGGGGCTATCGGCAGGGATTGCTGACGACGACCACCGGCACGTTCTCCGCGCGGATCGACCGTGAGAAGTTCCTGATCACGCCCTATCCGCTGGACCGTCTCTCCGTGCTGCCGGAGGACTTGGTCATGATCCGCAAGGGCAAGAAGGAGTCCGGCAAGCACCCCAGCCGGGCGGTCTTGGCCCACCAAGCCCTGTACGACGCCCACCCGGACATCGGGGCCATCGTCAACGCCTCCCCGATCAATGCCATGGCGTTCAGCGTCTGCCACCGGACGGTGGATACTTGCACGATTCCTGAGAGTTATGTTTTTCTCCGCCAGGTGAGCCTGCTGCCATTCGAGGCCCCGTTCCGTGGTCTGGAGAAGCTGACGCGGGTACTGACTCCGCAAAGTCCGGCCGCGGTGCTCCGCAACAACGGCGTGATGGTGGTGGGCGACACCGTCCTATCGGCCTTCGACAAGCTGGAGGTCCTAGAGCACTCGGCGGAAGCGGTCCTCGACGCCCTGCCCATCGGCGGCCATGTCCCCATGTCGCAGGAGATCATCGACGATCTGATCCGGACCTTTCACCTGGAGCCTGGTCCCGCCCCCGAAGAATAGCTCTGGAAGAGCCGGCCCCATTTCGTGTTCAGGGCGTGAGTTTCCTGTACCTTCTTGCCCCGGAGAGGCCACCAGAGGAAATCGTGGTAAAGGTAGGAGCCCAGGATGAACAGGTACACGACCGGGGTCTGGAAGAAGAGCCGCTGGAGCACTTTCAGCGGGCTGAACCACAGGGCATCGCCGAACCGGCTGGCGAAGTTGTCCCCCACCTGGAAACCGAAGTTCACGCGGGAAATGTCCTCCCCCACGATCTCGATCTCCTGCGGTCGCGCGGTCCCCAGGCCGTCCTCATGGGCCAGGCGGAGATAGGGAATGTTCATGGGGTCGAAGCCCATCATCCGGGCTGCTACCGCGTCGATGGCCACGGAGTCACTGCTCGCCAGAATATAGTCCTTTTCCACGGGGATCATCGTGCGCGGGCCGGGGCCGTTGCCGCAGAGGGTCCCATCCATCACCGCAAAAATCCCCGTGTGGATCTCCTTCTGGATCGCCAGCAGATCGACCAGCGTCTCATGGATCACGCTGTGGGTGTAGTGGCGCTTGGTGTTCAGGAGCCCGCCGAAGGCGTTCTTCATCGCCCCGGTCGTCGTCGTGTAGATGTGGGTCTTGACCGTGGGCAGATGGACGATGTTTTTGCCCATGAAGTATTCGGGAATCCGGATGCCCTCGGGGTACACCTGATCGAGCACCCTCATACGGGCCTTCGGCTGGTACTGGCACCATTGGATGTCCTTGGGCCGGAAGTTGTATTTCTCCTCGATTCCGTACCGCCGGTAGATGGGTGTGAGCCGGTTGAGCATGCCTCCCTTGTGCGGGTCCGTCACCACGGTGTTGTTATGGACCGCGACGATCGCCCCGTAGCCGGCCTTCTGGAGGGTCTGGATCGTGCCTTCGAGCTGCCAGGGCGTGGTATTGGCGCTGAGATAGGGAATGTGCCAGGAGATGTTGTCCTTCAGGATCGTGGTTTTGTCTTTCGGCAACGCCTGCTCCACGCCCGCCAGGGCCATGAGTCGCCCGATGTCCGTCAGCACGGTCTGAGGATGGGTCTTCAGGACTGCTACTTTCGCTCTCTGCATGTACAATTGTCCGTGCTACTTCACTTCGACAACCTGCCGTCGCCGATGCAATACAAATGGCTTGCGCCCCTGAAGAAGATCTGCCCCGTGCTGAGCGCCGGCGAGGCGTAGGTTTCCTCGCCCAATTCGTTGCGGGCGACGATCTCCAGTTTCGGGCCGGGTCGGACGACAGTCATCACTCCTTTGTCCGACAGGAAGTACGCCAAGCCGTTGGCTGTGACGAGAGACGCGCTGTAGTGAGGCCCAAGCCGCTCTCTCCAGAGGGCCTCGCCGCTCGCGGCCTTGAGACAGGTGGCCACGCCGGTATCGGACACAAGGAGGAAGTACGGCCCGACGGCGATGGGACTGGGAACGTACGAGCAGTCTTTGTCCTTCTGCCAGGCGACGTGCGTTTTCGTGACGTTGCCCGCGCCGTCCGGCCGGATCGCCTGCATGAAGAACTGCGGGAAGCCACAGGTCATGAACAGCAGATCACCGTTATAGACGAGTGAGGCGACGAACTGCTCGGTGGGACCATCAATGATCCAGAGTGGTTTCCCTGAGTCGGGGTCGTAAGCGGCCACACACTTACTGCCCGACAGCACCAATTGATTGCGTCCGCCCATCCGCCCGAGAAGCGGTGTGCAGTAGCTTCGGGTCTGGTTTGGACGGGGGGTCTTCCACACCGTTCGGCCCGTAGCGCAGTCGAGGGCAACGATATAGCCGGAGCCATCGTGGTCGCCGTTGACAATCACCGTATTCCTCCAAAGGACGGGGCTGGAGCAGTAGCCGTGCATGCTCGAAAATGCCCCGGGACGTACGGCCCAGACCGGACGGCCCTCGAAATCGTAGGCCGCAATGAACATCTTGTCCACATCGAGGAAGCTGACGTACACCCGTGCGCCATCGGTGGCGGGTGTCGACGACGCGTGGCTGTTCAACGCGTTGAGCCGTTCCAGTGGCGCTTCCAGAACCACCTGTTGCCACAGGATCTTGCCGTCCGATCGATCGAGGCACAGCAGCAGACGCTGCTTCTTCTCTTTGTCCGCCGTGACTACGAAGATCCGGTCATTCCAGACGAGGGGCGAAGCGTGTCCTTTGCCGGGGATCGGGGTCTTCCAGACGATGTTCTGGGTGCTGCTCCACTGCGCGGGGAGGTCCTTCTCCAGGCTGGTTCCATCTCCGCGCGGCCCGCGCCACATGGGCCAGTTCTCCGCCCGCGCTGGAGAAGAGGAAGAGAGAGCGATACTGAGTGCGACAATCGATAACGTTCGGGCGAACATGCTGTGATTCATTTCCTCATGATATCAATCGGCGGGGCGAGGCGCCAATAGGTGGCGGAACGTGGAAGAGAATGACGGGGGCAATCGTGAATGGTACCGAAAGATGATTGCATCGTATGAGGGGTTTCGTAGAATACTCTGCGATCAATTCGACCGGTCACGTAAGCCGGTCTACAGGCTATGCAGATGGGATCTGTGACTGTATGGATGGAATCCCGGCATCACCCGCTTGTGCCCCAAGTCTGAAACGTGCCCTCGGTCTGCCCGCCTTGGTCCTGTATGGGATCATCCTGATTCAACCCACGGCCCCGATGCCGCTCTTTGGCGCCGCCGCCGTGAAGGCCCAGGGTCATGTCGTGACGGCCATTCTGATCGGTATGGTGGCTATGCTGTTCACGGCCATCGGGTATGGGCGCATGGCCAACGCCTACCCCAGTGCCGGATCCGCCTACGCCTATGTTAGCCGGGAGATCCATCCTTCGCTCGGGTACCTGGTGGGCTGGGGGATGATCTTCGATTATGTGATGAATCCGATCATCTCCGTGATCTGGTGCAGCAAGGCGGCGATGAATTTCATTCCCGAGATTCCCTTCGCGGTCTTTGCCGTGTTCTTCACGATTCTGTTCACGGCCATGAACCTCCGCGGCATCGAAGCCAGCTCGCGAACCAATGCGATCATCAGTGCCGGCCTGGGCGTGGTCATTGTCTTGTTCCTGGGCGCGGTAGTTCGTTTTCTCTGGCTGCAGCCTCCTGCGGGCCTGGCGGGCTGGACGCGACCCTTTTACGATCCCCAGACCTACTCGTTTTCGGTCGTCTCGGGCGGGGCCGCGCTGGCGGTGTTGACCTATATCGGCTTCGACGGCATCTCCACCCTCTCGGAAGAAGTCCACAATCCCCGCCGCAACATCCTGCTGGCCACTGTCCTGGTCTGTTTGATCACGGGTGTTCTGGCCTCCATTCAAGTTTACGCCGCCCAGCTTGTCTGGCCGGAAACGACGTTTCCCGATACCGACACGGCCTTCTGTTATGTCGCCGGGAAGGCGGGGGGGCAATGGCTGTTTCTGACCGTAAACGTAGCGTTGCTGGTGGCCCAAATCGGCTCGGGGGCTGGGGCTCATCTCGGCGCCGGACGCCTCCTCTATGGCATGGGTCGCGACAACGCGATTCCACGCCGTTTCTTCGCGGCTATTCACCCGCGCACCCGCGTCCCCAGCAATAACATCATCCTGGTTGGGATCTTCACCTTGATCGGCGCATTCACGCTGACCTATTCGCTCGGTGCCGAATTGCTCAATTTCGGGGCGTTGATTGCTTTCATGGGGGTCAACGTCTCTTCGTTCGTGCGGTACTTCCTGCGGGGCCAGCGCAGGACCGTCTGGAGTTTCCTTCCCCCGCTTCTTGGTTTCAGCGTATGCCTCTTTCTTTGGTTGAGCCTTGGTTGGAAAGCCAAGATGGCCGGTTTGTGCTGGCTCGCGGCCGGCGTGCTCTACGGGGCGTGGCGGACCTCCTTCTTCACGAAACCCCTGCCCTTTGCCCCGATCGAGGGCGACGACACCCCTCCGCCGACACCGTCGGTGTGAGGGAACTCAAACTCGCCATTCTTCCACAATGTCCCCGTCCGGGGGTATGTGAGAAGTCGGTCTACCGTAGCATGGGCGTCCCGCCCATGAGTCGCAGGGCCATCTTGGCCCTGCTCTCACACGGGCGGGACGCCCGTGCTACTCACGGGCAGGAGGCCCGTGCCCCTTCTCACACACCCTCTCAAGCGGACCAACCTTCAGCGGGCGGTAGTGCTCGAAATGGAGGCGCGGATCGCCTCGATCATTTCCTTCTCCTGGGCGCGCGTCAGCTTCGACGGAATCGTGATAAGGACCGACCGGGCGAACAATTCATCGCTCGCAGGGCAGGCACCCTTCCGATAGTCGCGCACGCTCTCCGCGTTCTGCGGCAGGGACCACGGATTGCCGGCGGGGGACAAGGGCACCTTCTTCACCAGCGCACCGATGTTGTGATAAATGTGCAGCCCGTACTCGCTGAGCCGCCAGACGTAGCGGACGTTCTTTTTGAGGTTGTCGGTCGCCTGCCGCGCGCGAGCCTCATCGGCGAAGCAGAGAACCAGGAACGGCCCGGTGTCGCCGTCCGGGTCGTTGAGCCGGCGGAACGATACGCCGGGAAGATCGGTGAGCGCGGCTTTGATTCGCTGTTTGGAGGCCCGCATGTGGGTGAGGATGCCCGGCAGCCGGCGCAGTTGCACGTTGGCCACGGAGCCCGCCAGTTCTCCCATTCGCCGGCCCTGGCCCCAGAACTGTATGTCGCTGGCCTCATTCGGGGCGCTGCCCTCCCACGGCACGCCGACATCGTGCGTGGCGACCAGGCGCTTGTAGAGAGCATCGTCCTCGGTCACGATCAATCCGCCCTCGCCCGCCGTGACGTTCTTGTTGATCTGAAGGCTGAAGATACCTACCTTGCCGAACGCACCGACCCTGCGACCCTGGAAGGACCCGCCGTTGCACTGGGCACAGTCCTCCAGGACGGGGATCTGGTGCTTGTTCGCCACCTGCATAATCGCGCCCATGTCGCAGGGAGCGCCTGCCATGTGTACGGCGACGATCAATTTCGTGCGTTTGGTGATCTTCTGGCGCAGGTCCTCGGCGTTCATATTGAAGCTGTCGTCGATTTCGCACAGGACGGGAATGGCGTTGCACTGCACGATCGCGGTGAGCGTCGAAACCCACAGAAAGGCCGGCACGATCACCTCGCACCCTGGCCCGATCTGCAGCGCGGACATCGCCGTGCACAGGGCCCCGGTGCCGCTGTTGACCGCCAGGGCGTGCTTGACGCCATAGAACTGCCGGGCCCAGTCCTCCAACTGCGCCACGTGCGTGGGCGCCTGGGGGCCGTAGTAACGAAACAGCGACCCTTTCCGCACGACATCCACGACCGCCTTCTCCTCCTCTCTGCCTATCCAATTGATCCCTGGGAACTCATAGGGCCAGTCTGTCTTCACGATCACACCCTTTCTGCGCTGCACAGGTTGCCATCCACGACCAAGCCCACATGCTAACCGCATCCGCACGGCCGTACAAGATGTTGACCGCGCGGAGGACGCCGGTACAATGCACCATGCGATAGCGGAGACTCCAAATGCGGGATCGCGCATTGGGAGCCCAACGTGAAACGAACGGTTTTTGTAGAAGGGAGACCACCACATGCAGCGAAGCGTGACACTGACAGCCGTCGGTGCGACCGTAATCCTGGCGGCCGTGGTTTGCAGCGGGAGGAACCAGCCTCAGAATGCAGCGGCCCAAGTGAGATGGGAGTATACGATCGTGTCCCGAGCGGAGCTTGCGGGAGTTGCCTCTTTGGGGGATGCCCCGGAGAAGGCCCGGACCTTGGAAGAAATGGAGGCTCTGAACAATGACGTGTCGCACCGGATGACCGATCTCGGCAAGCAGGGCTGGGAACTGGTCTGCCTGCAGAGCGATCGCAGCTATGTCTTCAAACGGAAGATGCCGTAGCTTGACGATGACAGAGCAAGTGCACATATTCCGAATGCATCGAGGTTCGTACCGTTGGCTGTCTACGGCATCGCACTCCCAAGACACGAGGCTGCCGCCTTTCCGGACCAGTGTGTGGTCTGCCACGCCGACCATCCGGGCTCCTCCACGCGGCTCATCGCCCGGGACAACTTGAACGGGCGTCGACTCTGGCTGGGGTGGTTCTGCGTTCGTGTTCCCTGCTGTCCGGCGTGCGGTGTGGGGCTGCAACTCTGGCGGGCCTGGGATTTCTGCCGGACGTTGATTATCGGAGGCGCGAGCTTTGCCTTCGGCATGATCTACCTGCGGCCTCGGTTGGAGGGCTGGGCGGTGGGCTTGATTGTACTCGGCCTCTGCAGCGCGGGGTTTCTGGCGGTCCTTATCTGGAACCGGTTCTTTCCTCCCGCGTTCCAGGTGGATGTCCACCGCACGTGCGTAGATTACGAATTTCGCGATGGGGCCCTGGCTCGGAAGTTCGCCGAGTTGAATGGGGCACCTTCGGCAAACGAGCCGCCAGAGGGTTGACGGGAGATTCGCGACCAGTGTTGCATTTTGGGCCTCAAGCGGGTATATTAGAAAACCGCTCTGTCACGGCAGAGCCGGTGCAACATGGCGGTCTCGGCCTGTCCTCGCCGGGGGTCGAGACGCAATCGAATGGCGGCGAAGGTCTACGGGAAAGGGGTGAACAATGACTCAGGAGTTTTCACGTCGAGAGTTGCTGTGGCCCGGGGCGGCGGTGGCCGCGGGTTTGGTGTTGGGGGTCGGTCTGGACGCGGGCGGGGCCGAGCAGCCCACCACCAAAAAGGGCAAGAAGGGTAAGGGCAAGGGCAAGAAGAAGGCCGAGGCCCAGGCCAAACGCTGTGTGGTGGTCTGGTCGGAAGGCACCGCGCCGAAGAAGGTTTATCCCAAGGACATCAACGGCGCCATCGCCGAGGGGCTGTCGAAGGATCTCACGGACTGGGAGGTCGTTGTCGCCAATCTGTCCGACCCCGATCAGGGCCTGCCGAGCAGTCTGCTGAATCGCGCCGACGTGCTGATCTGGTGGGGTCACCAGAAGCACGGGGATGTCAAAGATGAGCTGGTGGACCGGATCGTCAAGCGCGTGAAGGAGGACGGCATGGGCTTTATTTCCCTGCACTCCTCGCACTTCGCCAAACCGAATAAGAAGCTCATGGGCACACCGTGCTCCTGGAAGGCCTACGTCGGTGACTCCACCACGCTGAAGGTCACCGTCAAGAGCCCCGACCACCCGATTGCCAAGGACATCAAGGAATTCACCATCGACCACAGCGAGCGGTACAGCGATCCCTACGCCGTGCCGACGCCGAAAGCGGTGGTGTTCGAAGGCGTGGCCTCTCTGAAGAACGGCGACCCCGACCCCAGCCAGCAGGGCCTGACTTGGGACATCGGCAAGGGCAAGTTCTTCTACTTCCAGCCCGGCCACGAGACCAACCCGCTCTTCTTCGATCCGAACATCCGCAAGATCATGGCCAACGCCGTCCAGTGGGCGGCCCCCAGCCGGTAGCGCCTCCTGTCGCAGCCAAAGTACAGGAAATACAGCAACGCATTCGAGGCGGGCCTCGACCAGAGACCCGCCTCTTTTCTTCTCTCCATCACGGCCGATGGACCCGATGGACGTTGATAATGGCCGGATGAATTCACCTGAGACCGCAAAATGCGGTATGATGATGGCATGGGTAAAGTGGCACGAAAGGAAATCCTGAATCTCAGCGTTGCCGAGCGGATCGAGTTGATCGGCGATCTCTGGGATAGTCTGACCGAGGTTCCCGAGGCTGTTCCGCTGACCAAAGCCCAGAGAGCCGAACTCGACAGACGGCTCGACGCCTGCCGGAAGGACCCGGCCGTCGGCGCCCCTTGGCCCGTCGTCCGCGACAGGATCGCCAAACGCCGGCAGGACTGCAGTTGACACTTCCTGGCGCACGTGCCTTTTGCCTCCTGCTTTTCACTTATCACGTGTTTCCTGTCACTTCTTCTTGCCTTTCCGCCAGTCTGACCCTACAATACGGCTATGGATTCGCAGGCTATCGCGCTCTGCGAGACGGAGAAAAAGCGATGGTGATACCTTGTACCCGACAATCCGTGATTTCACGCCACGGTAGGGCTGTCCGCGAAGGGTGTACCTGCCACCGTTTAGTTCTCAAAGGTTGACGGCTACCGAGCACGAGAGTCTATTGGCTTCGGCTAGATCGTTTGTGAAAAGATAGTCGTGGATGACTGCCCCCGGATCGGAATCAAGTTGTGATGATGGCGAGGCGCGCATGTCGGATGCGACAGATATAGGCTTGGCCGCGCAGAAGTCGAAAGACTCTGAGCAATACCGCTATGCCGCATTCATAAGCTACCGCGATGTGGACCCGGACCGAAAGTGGGCAAAGTGGCTTCATTCGGCGATGGAGACGTATCGAGTACCGAAGAAACTTGTCCGCCAGCAAGGTGTTGCCAAGCGTATCAAGCATGTCTTTCGTGACAGGGAGGAAATGCGGGCCTCGGCTGATCTGGGCAAGGAAATCGAAACGGCGTTGCAGGAATCACGGTTTCTGGTCGTAATTTGCTCATTGCGCACGCCCGAATCAAAGTGGGTGAACAAGGAGGTCACGTACTTCCGTGACATAGGCCGTTCCGGCCGGATCATAGCCCTTTTGATCGAAGGAGAGCCATGTGAGGCTTTTCCTGCGGCGCTACGACAGATTCGCCACGAAGTCATCACCCGTAACGGCAAGCAGTCTGAGCGGATCGAAGAAGTGGTGCCTTTCGCCGCCGATGTGCGTTCGCTTCCGCAACGTCCCGAGAGTCCGCGATATCTCCGGCGGATGGCCAAACTGCGGATCCTTGCCTGTATTCTAGGTTGTCGGTTTGATGACCTCCGACGGCGAGATCATGAGCGACATATCCACCGGCTGACAGTCTTTGGTGCTTTGACTACAGCATTATTGCTTACCGTTTCCGGTTTGGCGGCACTGGCCTTGTGGCAGCGGAATGTGGCCACCGCAGCCCGCGAAGTGGCTGAGGAGAGGCTCTACCTGTCTACGATCCAGCTTGCTCGTTCGCAGTTTGAAGGGCATCAATACGTTTTGGCTCGGGAAACACTCTGGCAGGCACCACAACGTCTGCGTAACTGGGAGTGGGGGTATCTGCTGCTGCAATGCAGGCACGAACTGTTATCACTCGACGGACATGCTCAGGCCATCCACCATGCTGCGTTCAGTCCAGATAGCAGATACCTCGTCACAGCATCGGACGACAAGACAGCAAAACTGTGGGACGTCGAAAGCGGTAAGGAGATAGTCACCTTGCGAGGGCATCAGGATGGACTCTTCTGGACGCGGTTCAGCCCAGATGGAAAGCGATTCGCTACAGGTTCTGTTGATGGCGAAGTAAGGCTTTGGAACGCACAGTCCGGCGAATTGCTCTCCACTTTTCGTGACAAGGAAGCAGCATTTCGCACCGCCTCGTTCACTCGCGACGGCAGGCTGCTCTTTGTTAATTCGGAGAAGCTGTGGGAGATAGCCACGAATTCTGAAGTCGCAGCCCTTCCGCAGGGAGGACGCCCGATTCGTGGTGCGGCTCCCAGCCCGGACGGAAGGTATCTTGTGACGTCGCGATCCGTCGACTCTGTAGAAACCGAACTGACATTGTGGGACGCCCAAAAGGGCGAAGTTGTCAGGACTGCACGTGGCGTTGACGGTATGTCTTCAGTAGAGTTCTGCACGGACGGTCTACGAGTTGTGGCTAGCGGATTTGCGAAAGCCCTGATTTGGAATGTCGCGACCGGAAATACACTCCCGATTCTCTGGGGCAGGGAACCAGAATTCATCGTGTCCGCTTCCTTCAGTCCGGATGGCTCCCAAGTCGTTGGCATCTGTGGAGGTTCCGTGCATGTTTGGGATGCCCTTTCGGGAAGTGAACGCCACGCCATGCAGGGACACACCAGCATGCTCAATTCGGCGGCTTTCAGTTCCGACAGTACGCATGTTGTCTCAGCCTCATGGGACACAACATCTCGCGTGTGGGACACGCGGACCGGGAAAGAGATCTCGATCTTGGCGGGTCATGATGGGTGTGTGTACTACGCGACATTCAGCCCGGACCGAAGGTTGGTCGTTACTGCTTCCGAGGATGGTACGGCCAGGTTATGGGATGCCACGACTCGACCTGAATCGCTCACGCTGAGAGCATGGGGGATTCAGTCTGCGATGTTCAGTCCGGATGGCAAACGCATCCTCACAACGTCTCCTTCGGCCTTGCATGTGTGGGATGCCGCAACGGGTGAAAAGCTGCAGGAAATGCGCCAGGATCTGCGCTGGGTCATATCTGCATGGTTCGACATGAACGGGAAGGACGTTCTGGTAGCTGGGCACTACCCCAAACCCGTCAAAAATGCCAGCGACCAACTGGCGAGCCAACAGGAAGGTGGGGGCGGCCCTGATCATCTCAGCATTGACCTCTTGGCCATGTCGATGGCTGATGAAGCCATCGTTGTTCGCAATCCAGTGACAGGCCAAGAATTGGTAACTCTACCCGGCCGTCTCAGTTCAAATGTGCGACTGGCTGTCAGCCCTGACGGCAGGCTGATTGTTACAGCAGGTGCCTCGGAGGACAATACGGCAGAGGTGTGGGATATATCAGCACGCAGAGAAGTAGCTCATCTGAAAGGGCATGCCGATGACATAATGTGTGTGTGCTTCAGCCGGGATGGAGGCTCTGTCGTGACGGGTTCTCGCGACAAAACCGCGAAGATATGGGACGCACGGACAGGGGATTTGCTGAGGACCTTGACAGGGCATTCCGACAGTGTTGTTGATGTCTCCTTTGATCCGGACGGTGGCCGCGTAGTTACAGCCTCGGCCGACGGTACAGCTAAGGTGTGGGATGCCGCTATGGGAACGGGACTGGCTACGATGGCTGGGCACCAGTTCTACGTAACATCTGCTTCGTTCAGTCCGGATGGAAAACGCGTAGTAACAGCATCCCAAGATGGAACGGCAATCGTGTGGGACGCCAAGACGGGGACAAGTCTGATCGCTCTACCCGTGGCGGAGTTGATGTCAGAGCACGGTTTCGTCTTCTCTGGGGACTTGCGGGGAGTGGTCCTCTCCGCAGCTTTCAGCCCAGATGGGAGGCGGATCTTGGCGGTCACCGATCGTGATATAGTAAGAATATGGGATGCCGCACCTTTTCGCGACGAACAACTGCCAGGTGACCCTGACATGTCATGGGAACAACGGTTTCGATTGTGGCAACGAGAACGATACCATGCCTGGAAAGAACAGCTTCGCTTTCGCGAGACCTGGGATGCGTTTCGTTCCGCGGGGACCTCGCGCCAGAGCGTGGTTCCCATGACCACTACGGCGGCTTGGTGCCTATCCGACGTTGCTCTCGCCACGCTCAACCCTGATGGCAGGCGTGTCCTGGCCGCACGCTCTGACACAGCCAAGATTGTGGACGTCGAGACCGGGGAGGAAAGGGCGACGCTCCAAGCGCACCTTGGAGCGATCAGCGGGGCATGTTTCATTCCGCGCAGCAACCGAGTCGTAACCGTTTCAGCAGACTACGGGGGGCAGATTTGGGATGTGGAAACAGGAAAGCTCCTTACCGCGTTGAGCCCATCGTACCGCGACGGCCAATCCGTATCGTGTTGCTCTGACGGAACCAGAATCGTCGTTCGCTTCGAGGGGGCTGCAAAGGTCTGGGCGGCGGACAGCGGCAG
This sequence comes from uncultured Pirellulales bacterium, assembly GCA_964354535.1. Taxonomy (GTDB): domain Bacteria; phylum Planctomycetota; class Phycisphaerae; order Sedimentisphaerales; family Anaerobacaceae; genus PLanc-01. The sequence goes on along the minus strand of CAYHAJ010000018.1, from coordinate 34,774 downwards.
CGAAGTGAGTACGTTGGATGGACAGGGACATTGGCTCAGTTCGGCATCGTTTGCACCAGACGGTAAGAGAGTTGTGACTGCATCCAGCGACCGTACAGCAACAATCTGGGATGCGTTGCAGGGAAGCGAATTATTGGTGCTGGATGCCGATACCGGCGGACATACGTTTCCTGACCATCTTCAAGACGCACGTTACAGTCCGGACGGCCGCTACGTGGTGACAGCCTCCTACTATGGAGCGGCGGAGGTGTGGGATGCCACAACAGGTAAACAACTCGTCCAACTGACGGGGCACACAGGGCGGATAAACTCCGCGTGTTTTGACGCTCGCGGCAAACGGATTGTCACGGCCTCCGACGACAGAACCGCGAAGGTCTGGGATGCAGAAACTGGGAGAGAGATGTTCCGTTTGACGGGACACACGAATTGCGTCAACGTTGGCATATTCAGCGCGGATGGCAAGTGGCTCGTGACAGCTTCCAACGACAAAACCGCCAAGGTCTGGGATGCCAATTCGGGTGCTGAACTTGCGACCTTGGCCGGTCATTTGGACAGCGTCGTGTCTGTCGATCTCAGCATGGATGGTGCCTATATCCTGACTGTTTCAAGCGACAAGACCGCAAGACTATGGCGGGTGGCCTCGCACGGCTACGGAACGAATTGACGGTGTTAGGCACGAATGACATGAAAGTAAGCCACAACGTTCCACGCTGAAGGGGGGAATTACGGTCTACGGTACTTTCCTTGGGGAAGGCGTTAGATTGCATCTTGAATGCCGGCGGGAAGGCTCCATGAGGCGGCGAGGCGGGTAGGGGACTGTCTCGCGGAGCACACAACTTCGCCCTATTTGGGCAGCGTGGCCTGCGCTCTGATCTCTTCAAGCATTTTGAGGGCGGCTTGGACGAGCATTTCGCCGGAGCCTGCGGCGCGGCGGGCGCTGACGACTTCGTAGTTACCCTCCGGGTGAGCCGACCGGTCCGTGATGTAGCGGATGGAACCACGGGCGAATTCAGCCGACCATGGTGCCCAGACATCCGTCAATGCACCGGCTGATCCTCGCGATCTTGTCCTTTCGTGGAACGTTGGGTGCCAGCTTCCCCACCTCTGCTTTGAGGGATTCCAGCCGGTGGCGATAGTCGTGGTGCTGGGATTCGCTGAGTCGCTCGGTCAGGTAGATCGGCGGTCCGGTGCGGTTGGAGACCAAGGGCTCCAACGACATCGTGCCGCAATGGTCCCGGGGCAGATAGCGCATATACGCTTCTTCGGCTTCCAAAAACACCTGGGCCAATCGTTCGCAGACGGCGGAAGTTGTTGTCCCGTAGAGTTCCTCGATGCAGGACTTCAAGTGCGTTTCCCATGGCGTGAGAGGATCGGAAAGGGCTTTGCCCGCCATCCAGAAGGATATTTCGTCGCCGGGATTGCCGAGGATGTGGAAGAAGTACTCGCAGGCCCGGCCACCGTCGGTGAAGAGTTGTTGCAGGTGCTCGGCGGTACGTTGCGGCGTGGGCAGGAACCAGCGATCGCGCGCCCAGTGCTGCGGCGGCTCAACCTGCGGCCCGCCAATCGTACCGAAGCTGCAATCCAGAGCATCGATCAGTTTCTTGCGATACGTCGGGTCTTTGCGTCGACTGCTGTCGTGTACGTCGATCAGATAGTCGATGTGCTTGCTCATCTGCGCCAGCACCGGCAAGGCATTCTCATCCTGGAATCCCAGGCCCCAGCTATTGACGCCGATGGTCTTGCCTGGGTACCGGCTGCGGATGTACTCGGCCGTGCGCGTATTCAGCAGGGCGTGGTACTGGGCATCCGTGTGGGCCTGGCACTGCTCGCACCGGCAGCGGCCCTGGTCCGCCGATTGCATGCTTACGCCATCGATGGGAAACCGGGAGAACACGAAGTCGACTACCCGCTGCATCCACTCCCACGCCTCCGGCAGACTCGCACACATTGCCTGAGCATTGCCCCGGCTGAGCTGCGGGTGCGCCCGGATGATCTGCTCGAAGCCCCAGCTATAGACGCCGAGACCCGAGTAGACCCGGATGCCGCGCCGGTGTGCCTCGTCGATCAGTTTCTCGACCATCGCGCCGCGTTTCGGAGCGACCGCACTCGTGACATCCACGGGCCACGACCGCGAGACATACAGACCCCAGATCGAGATCTCGTTGAAGCCCAGATGTCTCATGAGGTCAAAGGTCTGCCGATAGTCCTCCAACAGTCTCTCGTCCAGCCTCATGGAGGGCCAGAACGCCGTCGGGTCCGGTTCACTTGCCAGGTCCGTGATCCAGCCGAGGTAGCCGCGATGGCGAAATCGCTCTCGTGCCTCTGAGGCAAAGCTTATAGCGTGCCCGACAGGGCATCCAAAGAAGCGCTGGGCGGCATCACTGCCAACACCAAGTACAGCAGCACCTTGCAGGAGTGAACGGCGCGTCAATCCATGCGACATTGTGTTCCCTTTATCATCGAAAGCCTGCATCCCATTCGGGAGATCCCTGCCTGTCTTTGGGCCGGGCAGGCCCTACCATGGGTCTGTGCCCTAACCGATTATTTTATCCTTGAGAGACGCAGAAAAGGAGTAGGAGCCATGGCGTTCGAACCCATCGCACCGGCCGTGCATTATCCGCCTCTGAAGGTGGCTGAGGATACGTGGCTGATTCAGCAGATGCAGCGCGCCGCCATCGGACCGCTGTGGGTGTACCTGCACTCGCTCGTGATCAAAGGGGCCGAGCCGATCATCGTGGACACGGGCACACCCGCCAACCGCCGGCAGTGGATGGAAGACGTCTTCTCCCTGGTGGATCCGGGCGACGTGCGGTGGATCTTCCTTTCGCACGACGACGACGACCACGCCGGCAATCTTCGACCGGTCCTGGAGGCGTGCCCCAACGCGACGCTGGTCATTACGTGGTTCTTGAGCGAGCGACACACCTGTGACTTCGACTTCCCGAAGGACCGCTGCCGGTGGGTGAACGACGGCGACTCCTGGCAGGCCGGCGACCGCACGCTGACGGCAGTCCTGCCGCCGCTGTTCGATTCGCCGGTCACGCGCGGCCTGTACGACGACCGCACGGGGGTGTACTGGGCCGTGGATTCGTTCGCGACGCCGCTGCCCGGGCCGATGAACGACATCAGCGAGCTTGATCCCTCCGCCTGGCAGGGCGGGCTGGAGATGTTCAACGGCTGGAACAGCCCGTGGTACAAGCTGCTGGACCCGGCCAAGTTCGCGCGTCACGTGGACCGTGTGCAGGGACTCGACATCGAGGTCGTGGCGTCGTGTCACTCGCCGGTCATCCGGCGGCCTCAGATCGACCAGGCGTTCTCCCTCATCCGCAATATCCCACGCGCCGTTGTGCCGGATCTGCCCTGCCAGACGGACCTGGAGGCCCTGAAGTACGCCCTGGCCACCGGCCAGGAATACGCATGGAGACCCCCGGCGCCCGGTCAGAAATTGCCTGCCACGGCGGATCAGGAGGAAGGAGTACTCTCGGGGTAGGGGCGCCCGGCCCAAACAGAAAAAGCTCTGCGATCAGGGGTCAAACCAAATAGGCACTCTCCGGTTTCCCGGAGGGGCGGACGCGTTGGATCGTCCGATCCCTCCGGGTACCGTTGTTCCAAGCCGCCAGGGCTCTCCCTTGACCTCAGTTGCAGAGTCGCTCCGGTGTCATTGGACGGGGCCGGACTCGCAGGCGCCGATGTCGTAGCCGGCGCCCTGGGGCCGCGGCTTGCCGTCGTAATCCGTCTTCAACGTTACGCCGACCGTGGCAGGGTCCACCCCGGCATCAATGGCGGGCGAGCCGGCCTTGGGAGCGTAGGTCGCGGCATCCAGCAGCGGGTCGGCATTGATGCTGCCGACTTCCAACTCCGGCCTCTGCGTGTTGTCGGCGGCACTGCCGTTCTGGAGCTTGTTGCCGAAGAACAGGCAATTCGTCGCCGCGACGGTGAACTTGGTGTCGCGCGAACCCATAATGTCGTCGCCGGTGCCCACCACATTGTTAAGGAAGATGCAGTTGATCACCTTCGTCGTGTCGGCCATCTCGTCGTCCACGCCGTCCCCGTTCGTATCTGTCGCGTTGGCGTTGTTGTAGATCAGGTCCTCATCATCCTGGTTATTGCCCACGAACGTGCAGTTGACGAACTTGGAGTTGCGCGTGACTTCGCACATCCGGTCGGGACCGGCGGCCTTGGTGACGTTCTTGGCGAAGACGCAGTTGGTGACGGTCAGCTCGCCGGAGCCCTCGTTTCCAATGGCCAGAACGCTGCCGTTGTCCTGGGTTGTATTCCCTTCAAACCAGCACGCGTCGAGGCGGACAATGTTGCCCACCGCCCCGGTTCGAATCGCGCCGCCGTCATCGGAAGCGTCGCCATTGAGGAAGATGCAGCGGTTGGCGATGAGGGTCGTGCCGGGCGTGAGGGCCGACGCCGAGCCGCCCTGGAGCGCGATATGGCCGCCGTCGCCATCACGCCCCGCCACGACGGCGGAATCCGGGGAAACGGCATAGTTGTCGTCAAACCGACAGTCATTGAGGGTTACCACCGAGAGGGTATTGATGTTGATCGCACCCCCGTCATCGACGGTGTAGTTGCCGTTGAAGCGACAGTTGTTGATGGTCACCACGGAGACGCCCGTAACGTTGACGGCGCCCCCGTCGTCGCCAGCGCCTTCGGCCAGCGTATGGTTCTTCAGGAACTCGCAATTCTGAATGGTACCGCGGGCCTGGTTGTCGATGGTGAGGGCGCCGCCGTCGCCGGCCAAGTCGCCGTTTACGACCAGGTGGCCGGCGCTGCCGACGGGATTGGCGGCGAGGTAGGCCTTGAGCTCCACGTCGGTGAGGCTGTCATCTGCTCCGCCACTGAGGATATCGAACCACGTGGGATTGTCCGTGATAGCGCCGTTCTCGGTCTGTGCCGCCGTGCGCGTGTAAGGCGTAGCCTTATAGTTGGTGAGCAGGTCGCGGGCGGAACTCAGGATATCCTGGCGATCTTTGGTGTCCGCCACGCAATTTCGGATGGTCATCCCCTCCAAGACCCAGTTCTTCGGCCCGGTGGCGTTCCGCACGCCGACGCCGTTGGCGTCGACTTGGCCGTTGGTGGCGCCGCGGTCGCCCCAGGCGACGAAGGCCTGCGTGACGTTATTGCCATCGAGAATGGTCAGGCCCGGCCCTGCGCCGCGATAGGTGACGCCGTCCTTGATGGCGATTTGAGACTTCAGGACGTAGGTCCCGGCGGCGATCTCCACCGTATCCCCGGACTGAGCGAGCGCGCTCGCCGCGGCGATGTCTTCGCCCGGATTCACCTTGATCGTGGTGCTGACCTTGACCGCGCAAACGCTGAGTGCGTCAAACCCCGGTGCGTTGATGCGGACCCCCTTCACTGGGACATCCGTCGTGAACACCGTGCCGAAGGCTTTCTGGCCGGCGACGTCGACTTTCGTGTCGGCCCAAGGCCCGCCACCGGCGGCGGTTTTGAACGTCACGGCCGTTCTCAGGGTGCCGTCCGGAAGGATCGCCTCGAACGTGCCCGTATCATTGCCGCCGCGCTCGAACACGAAGATCGTATTCGTCAGACGCGGAAAGATCGTCTCTTGATAGTTGATCGCATCGAGTGACGACATGTCGTTGGCCCCATTCCGTCGGAACAGGAAGTTGTCGCCCTCCGAGGCCGGGTCCTCCGGTTTGGGGGGTGCCCCAGCGGTCGTCGTTGCGGCGGGAGCCGGATCCCCTTCCTTCCAGAGAGTCGCCACCCCGGTAGCCGCCGGGATGTACCACCGGGTAGTCGTACCCAGCATGAGATCGCCGTTGGCCACTACGTACTCGGTCCCGGCGTACCGCAGACTCACGATCGCATCGCTCGCCACGGTGATATCCGAGAATCCCGTCAGGGCATCGGCCTCCACCGACGCCGCCATGAACACCAGCGAAAAACAGATGGCACACACCAGTTTTCTGTACATGATTGTCCTCCTACTTCATACATGCGGTTCAGATGGTTTTGCCCGGGTTATGTGCCCAAGCGGTCGGCGGTGATCTGGGCCCTGGCGCTCCTGCTCCCCCAGCGTCGGATAGACTCTCTCCACGACAGTCCCTCCGTCTGTCAGCCGATGGGCGGGCTCCGCCGGTGAGTGGCAGTTCACCATGGAACACCAGAGACTCCTCCACTGCGTGATTCGGAGAACCACAAAGCAGATACCATCCTTTTACCGATTTTTGCCCTTGGCGTCAAATGAAATCCGGAAATATCAGGGTCTCTCGCCCGTGAAGCCATTGCTTGCACGGCTCGGCTCCTCGTAGGGCGAGGAACTACCTTACGGCATCACTACGAACCAGCACCGCAATCCAGCCCATTCACTCGCCGGTATGATGGATGGGACTGGCTTGCGGAACTGGTCCCGCCCGCCTCACTTGCGGGATGAGGTCTCTGCTTTCAGCTCTTCCAGCATCTTGACGGCGGCTTGGACGAGCAGTTCGCCGGAGCCTTCCGCGCAGCGGGCGCTTTCGACCTCGTAGTTGCCCTCCGGGTAAGCGGAGCGGTTCGGGATATAGCCGATGGAGCCGTTGGCGAGTTCGGCGATATGAGTCTGGGCGAAGGGGGAGGCCGCTTTGATGCTCAGGCCCAGCTCGACGAAGATTTCGCCGGGCAGGGACACCCAGGCGAGTGTGTCGCCCATCGTAATGACCTGGACCTCCACTTCCTGCGGCGTGCCGGCCCGCCTTTCCACGTCGAGGACCTTGTACGCCTTGACCTGCTCCATGAACTTGGCCTTGTCCTTCTTCTCCACGATGGCCTTGGCCTCCTGAACGTCCTCCGGCGTGACTTTGGGCAACGGAAGCTGGAGCACTTGGCTGCGGGTACGCAGGGTCGTGTCGCCCACCGGCTTGAGGTCCATATAGGCTTTGAACACCGCCCCGGCGAGGATCGTGCCCAAGCGGTTCGCTTCCGCCGGGGTGGTCTGAGCCTTGGCCCAGTTCACGTTCAGGTGGTTGAGGTTGCCGCAGGCGCCGTTGGCGAAGATCGTCACCATATCCGGCCCTCGGTAGTCAGCCAGACGCCGGGACAAGGCGCCGGGATAATCGGCCGAGATCCTCGTCCCACCGGTCGTGTCCGCGTGCAGGGCGAAGTTTACATAGGTCAAAAGGGGTTTTTTATCGGTCGTTTCAACATAAACGACCCCGACCTCCGGGTCGATGGGACTGACCGGGCGAATGACGTTTGGGTTGAGCTTGCCCGGATTCCAGCCGACGGTGCCGTCCTTCATCCAGAAGCGCCGGCAGAAAGCCAGCCGGTCCTCGTGCTCTCGCGCGCAGGAGACGGCCGCCGGCTTGAGCTTGCCGTTCGCCTCGGCCACGGCTTGGGCGATCCGGCTCGGCAATTCCAGCGTGTACTTCCGGGCCGGATCGCTGGTGCCACCGTCCTGCTTATCACGCACGGAACCGCGGGACAGGGATGGCCCGGTATGGGTGTGTGTGGCCGATATCATCACGTGGCCGCCCGGAATGCCCGTTTGCTGCTCGATCAACTGTCGGGCATCCAGCACGGTGTTGCGGGGCAGGGTGATAAGGTCGCAGACCACCAGCGCTACTTTCGTGCTCCCATCATCCAGCACGGCAGCCTTGGCGAACAGGTCATCAATCACATCCTCGCTACCACGGGCGTAATAGTAGCCCGCCATGGGCGTCCCGCTCGGTGGACTGATCTTTACCGCCGCCGTACCCACGCGAAGGTCCGCCGGCGCCGGGTTGCCGTAGAATAGGCATGCGGCCGTCACGAAGACTGCGACGATCGTCCCTTGTTTCGAGTGCATCATATCGGCATCTCTCCTTTCCCCGGAATCCTCATGGATCGGTGACGTTGTCGGCAAACTTGTACCCATTCGACGTCGCCCCAGGCACGCTCTGGCACAAGCGACAATTGCACAATTATACCGGCACGTTTCGAAAGCCGTAAAGCGTCATTGACCGGGGGAAAGGTAAAGCCACCCGCTGCAGAGTGTCAACGGCAGGGTCCCCGCACACTCTGATGGACATCACAGTTTTCGCAACCGCCGGTAGACGCGGCGCGAGGCCGAGCTATAATGCTATCGTGCTGATTTTCGGGAGTATACAGATGCATCCACTGCTGATTCTGGCCATTGGCATTTTCGCGATCATCTTCCTGATCACGGCCCTGCGGCTCAACGCCTTCATCGCCCTGATCGTTTCGGCGATCATCGTGAGTCTCTTGGCTCCCGGCGCGACGGCCGACAAGATTAACCGGGTAGCAGTCGCATTCGGCACGACGGCCGGCAACATCGGCATCGTCATTGCCCTGGCCGTCGTGATCGGCAAGTGTATGATGGACAGCGGGGCGGCGGATCGGATTGTGCGGGCCTTCCTCTCGCTGCTCGGTCAGAAACGGTGCTCCTGGGCGCTGATGTCGAGCGGCTTCATTCTGTCCATGCCGGTGTTCTTCGATACGGTTTTCTACCTGCTCGTGCCGCTGGCGCGTTCGGCCAATCGCCGCCTCGGCACCAAGTCGCTCCGATTCGCCCTGGCTATCACCGTGGGTGGGGTGGCCACGCACTCGCTGGTGCCGCCGACACCGGGTCCGTTAGTCATGGCCGACCAACTCGGCATCGACCTGGGCGTGATGATTCTCTTCGGCACGATCATCGCCATCCCCTGTTCCCTGGCAGGCATGCTCTTTGTGGGCTGGCTCGACCGCCGGACCAAGGCCGTCATGCGGCCTTTGGCCGACGGTATGACGGAAGCCGAACCGCTGCCGGACGATCAACTGCCGGCTTTATTCCCCTCTCTCCTGCCCATTCTGCTCCCGGTGGTGCTGGTCTCGATGAATACGATCGTCTCCGCCGCCGCCAAAGCCGCGGCCAAGGCGGAGCCCATCGTGACGGCGACCGCCGCGGTGGAGCCTTCGTTCCTGCAACAGGCAGCCGATGTGATGGCGATCCTCGGTAATGTCAATTTCGCCATGTTCCTGTCCACCGCGGTCGCCATGTGGGTGCTCAAGAGCAAACGCCGGCTGACGAAGGCGCAACTCGCCAAAGTCGCCGAGGACTCGCTCATGAGCGGCGGCATCATCATTTTGATCACCGCGGCCGGTGGGGCCTTTGGCGCCATGCTCAAGGCCGCCGAGATCGGTCCGGCCATCGAGGCCCTGTTCCAGGGCGACGCCGGCCGACAGAGCAGCGGCATCATGTACCTCGTCATGGGGGTGCTCATCGCCTGCATGATGAAGATCGCCCAAGGCTCGGGCACCGTGTCCATGATTACGGCATCGGCCATGGTCGGGGCCATGATTCCCTCGATGGACGCGCTGGGCTATCCGGTGGTTCTGCTGGCCACCGCCATCGGCGGTGGCTCGATGATCGGCTCGTGGATGAATGACAGCGGGTTCTGGATCTTTGTCAAGATGACCGGTCTGACCGAAGCGGAGGGCCTCAAGACCTGGCTGCCGGCCGTGGCCAGCGTGGGACTCGCCAGCGCGGTCATCTCGTTCCTCCTGGCGCTCCTGTGGCAGACCGGCCAGATCCTGTGGGTCGTCGTCGGGTTCTGCGTCATCACAGGCGTATTGATCCTGGCCCTTCGGACGCGCGCCGTACTGCAGGAGGCCTGACGTCGATACGCAGCGCTCATGGCACGCGATGACCTCAAACCCGAATTGACCGTCCGCCCCAGCGCCCAACGTCCCACGCGCACCCGATACTGGGTCCTCGTGTTCACGGTCACGTTGGCGGTGATCACGTATGTTGATCGCGTGTGCATCGCGCAGGCGGCGCCGCAGATGCGGGAGGCTCTGGGCCTCAACGATGCCCAAATGGGCAAGATCTTCGCGGCATTCGGACTGGCCTATGCGCTGTGCGAGATTCCCGGCGGGTGGCTGGGAGACCGGCTGGGGCCCCGCCGCGTGCTCACGTGGGTCGTGATGTGGTGGTCGTTTTTCACGGCGCTGACGGGCCAAGTGCGGAGCTTTGGCGCCCTGTGGCTGACGCGCTTCATGTTCGGCGCCGGTCAGGCGGGCTGCTTTCCCAATTTGACGAAGGTCTTCACGCTCTGGCTGCCCAAGCGGGAGCGGACCCGGGCCACGGCCATCATGTGGCTCAGCGCTCGTTGGGGCGGCGCGTTCACCCCGGCCCTGGTGGTCGCAGTCTTCTGGCTCCTGTCCTGGCGACAGGCCTTCGTGTTCTTCGGCGCAATCGGGGTAGTGTGGGCCGTGATTTTCTACCTCTGGTTTCGCGACAACCCTCGTGAGCACGGGACGGTGAATGCGGCCGAATTGGAGTTGCTCAAGGGAAACGAGGCCAATATCGCCGGCCATGCCCAGGTTCCGTGGAGCCGCCTGGTAGCCTCGCCGACCGTTTGGCTGCTGTGGGCGCAGTATTTCTGCGTCAGCTATGGCTGGTATTTCTACATTACCTGGCTGCCGACCTATCTGCGGGAGGCGCGCGGCGTGACCTTGGGCAAGAGCGCGTTGCTGGCCGGGATGCCGCTGTTTCTCGGGGGCATTGGCTGTATGGTGGCCGGCTTTCTGTTGGGGTGGCTGGTGCGGCACTCGGTGAGCGTGACCTGGGCCCGGCGTTTGCTGGCGGCCTTCGGCTGTACGGCCGCCGCGGGCCTGCTGCTCTGGTCGGCGTATATTCGGGACCCTTTCTGGGCGATGGTGTCCATGGGCATGGCCAGCTTCGCCAATGACTTGGCCATGCCGTCGAGCTGGAGTGCGTGCATGGACGTGGGCGGACGTTTCGCGGGTACCCTGTCGGGCAGCATGAACATGATGGGCAACGTCGGTGGCATGGTCGGGCCGCTCGTGGTGGGCTTCATCCTGCAGTTCACGAACCGCAATTGGGAGATCACGTTCTGGCTCTCTTCGGCCATTTACTTCCTGGGCGGTCTGTGCTGGCTGTTCATCGACCCCGTCACGCCACTGGAAATCGCCAAAGAGGTGAAAGAGCCGTCCCGTGAGCCGGTTCCGGCGTGAGAAATTCTTCTGTATTGCGGATTGCGGATTGAAGAGAGCTCACGCGGCTAATCCGCAATCCGCAATTTTGCCGTAAGCTTACGGTGTCGCCGAACCGGGAGCGAGGTCTGATGCCTGCGCGCTTCGCGGGGCGGCGGCTTCGGCGGGCTCCAGCTTGTCATACCAGGTGAACTTCAGGATCGCAGAAGTGAGCGCGAAGACCGTCAGCGCATAGAGCATCCGTCCGTACTGCTGGAGCACCAGGAAGATCGGGGCCGCCACCATGGCTAACTCCCAGATGATCCCGACGATCACATTGAACCCGTCTCGCCCGAGGTTATGATTTCGCTGGAAGTTGGGCTGTTCGGCCCGGCATTTCTCGTAGATCGGCCGCCAGAAGCCCCACGGCCGCACCGTGCGGTAGAAGCTCTTCAGCACGTCATCTTTTTCCGGGCGTGTCAACAGGCAGACGCCCACCGAAGCGACGGTGCTCAGGCCGACAATGATGGGAAACACCACGTAATCGGGGTGCAGGTTTAGCGGGGCGAGTCCCACGGAGGTCATGAACTCCTTCTTGTTCAGGAGCAGCAGGACCAGCGCGGAACCGGTGCCGGCGACCATGCCCGCGAAAAAGCCGTAGCCGTTGAACCGCCACCAGTGCCACTTGAGGACGTTCGGAACGACGAAGGCGGGCACGATGGCCGAGACCAGGATCTGCGTGATCGAGTGTACGGAATCGGTGATCAGGCCGAACGCGATGCCCAGGAGAATGAGCAGGACGGAGCAGACGTAAGCGAGGGCCACGTACCGCTTGGCCGGGGCGTGGGGGTTGATGTAGCGTTTGTAGATATCGTTGACGATGTAGGCGGTACCGGAGTTGACGGTCGAGACGAAGGTGCTCATGAAGGCCGCCAGCAGACCCGCCAGAATGAGGCCCTTGCATCCGATGGGGACATAGCCGTGCACCACCCTGGGCAGAATCTCCTCCCGGTCCATCTTGCCCTGGGCCATGACCTGGAGGTCATTGCCAAAGAACACGATCCCGAGCACGGCGACCCCGCCAATGAGCAGAAAGCGCGGGGCGAGCGAGCAGATGGCCATCATCATGTTCTCGAGCGCCGCCTCGCGCGGGCTGCGCGTCGAGAGGACGTGCTGGATGGCATAGTTGGGGGTGGGGCCGGCCATGCTGACGAGGACGCCCTTAAAGAAAAGGACCAGCACGAAGACGCCAAAGAGCGAATAGCCGTCCCCTCCCCGGCCGAAGGGGGCGTACAGCTTTTCGTTCAGCGCCGGCAGGTTCACGGTCGACCAATCGAGATCGATCTTCCAGCCGAAGAACATCTGGTCCCATCCGGCGGGCACGGCGGCCGCGATCTGCTCGGGCGTGGTCGACGTGATCGCGACAATGGCAATGACGATCGCGGCGATCACGATCAGGGTGAACTGGATCAGGTCGTTCATCACGACGCTGTACATGCCGCCGACGACGCAGTACACGCCCGTCACGGACATGATGATAATCGCCCAGAAGCTGGCCGGCGTCATGCCCCAGGGCAAGGCCGAGGCGGACAGGCCCAGCGTTTCGACAGGCAGGAACGAGGCCGTGAATTTGCCGATGCCCTTGAAGGCCAGGCACAGGAACGGGATCACGCTCACGATCGCATAGGCCACGATGCTGATATAAGCCAGTTCCGCGCCCCGGCTGTGGCCGAAGCGGGTCCGCATCCACTCGGCGCCGGTCAGGACGTTGGACCGCCGGACCCAGGTCCCGAGGTACGCCATGCGGAAGATCACGTTGAACAGCGGCCAGACCCACAGCAGCCAGACCCCCTTAGCGCCATAGACGAACAGGACCATGACGAACCACATTGTGCCGGAGATATCGACGCCGCTGGAGCCGTGGGCGATGCCGATCATCCACCAAGGCAGGCTCTTGCCCGCCAGGAAGTACGACTCCGGGCTCCGCGCCGCCAGCTTCGCCACAAACCAGCCGACGGCGATCATCAGGAGGAAGTAGAGAACGATGATGATGATGTCCACGATGTGCATCGGGCACTCCCTATTGCGGATTTCGGATTGTGGATTGAAAAGGGCTCACGCCGCTAATCCGAAATCCGCCATCATGAATCCGCAATTCACGCGGGGCAGCGGAGTAAATGCTGCACCAGTTCCTCAAAATTGCAGGTGGCCACGGCGCAGTACTTGTCGCCGCCGCCGTAGTAGACGAACAGGGTCCCATCGAGCGCGACAGCGCCGCACGGAAAACACACGCCGCGATAGAAACCCTCGATCTCGTAATCCATCTCCGGCTGCAACAGCCAATCGGGCGTGCGGTGCCGGACGAGGCTCGGGTCTTTCAGGTCCAGCAGCACCGCGCCGAGCCGGTAGTACTTGTCCGGGCCGACCGCGTGGTAGATGGTCAGCCAACCGTGCTCGGTCTTGATCGGTGGTGTGTTGACGCCCAGCTTGGCTGTTTCCCACGGGTACTTGTTCGTGATCAGCAGCTTGCTTTCGCGAAAGCCCATGAGGTCGTCGGCGAAGGAGATCCAGGCGCTGGCCTGCTCGACGCCGTATTGCGGCCCGACCCACTCCAGCGGCCGGTGCATCATGACATATTTGCCGCCAACCTTCTCCGGGAACAGGACCACGTCGCGATCGTCGAGCAGGGGATCGGTCAGCCAGCCGGCCCGAATCCACGTCTTGAAGTCCCGCGTCAGCAAGAGGCCCGTGAGCGTGGCGTTGATCCGCAGGTAACGCGGGAAGCACTCGGGACACTCTGCCGGCGTGACGTATTTCTTCCGCACTTCGGGAATCCAGAACTGCCCGAACGGATAGTGCCGGCAGGCGTAGGTGACATAGTACCACCCATCCATCTTGGTCATGCGCGGGTCCTGGATCGTGGCCCCGTCGAAACCTTCGACGCTCGGACTGAGCACCGGCTCATCCGAGACGCGCTCAAAGTGGTAGCCATCCCGGCTCTTGGCCAAGCCGAAGTAGCACTTGTACTCTGGCCCGGACTCCGCCGCCCGGTACAGCAGCAGGACCTCGCCGGTCGTCTCGTCGTACCAGGCAGCCGGATTGAAGACCGCCAGGTCTTCCCAATAGTGGTCCGGGTGGGGGGACAGAATCGGGTTACCTTCGTAACGCTGAAGCTTCATAGACCGTCTTTCCCAAAAACCGGGCGGAACAGCAGGGTGTGCACGGCACCCCACAAGAGGCCTCAATATACCTGACATCAGAACCGCTCTCAAGGGGTTCGTAGTGTGCCCGTGAGGACATCGAGAGACGCTTCGCGACGTCACCACGAGCCGGGCAGACGGACGGACAGGGAATTGTCAGGATTGAGGAAAACCGTCGTGCCGAACCGTGCGCCTTCCCGGTGGAGCATTTGCTGGACCCATCGAGCATCCGTCCCCGAGGCCCGGCGCAACTGGAAGCGTCTGACCTGCCTGGGCACCAGACGCAAGTCGACCAAAGCACTCACGGTTGGGTCCAACCGGATGAAATACAGGATGGCCAGGTCGCCCCGGAACGCTTCGTGACCTCTGATCCCTTCGTAGTCGGTCAGGAAATCGCCACAGCCATAGAGGATCGGATGCCCCTGGTACACCTCCAGCGCCTTGGCGTGATGCGAGGAGTGGCCGTGGACAAGATCGATGCCTTCTTCGATCAGGCGGTGGGCGAAACGAATCTGGACCTCGGGAATCTCGTAGCCCCAGTTGCCTCCCCAGTGAATCGAGGCCACGATGATATCGCCAGGTCCTTTGGCCGCGCGCATTTGCGACGCCATGCGATCGCTTGTTTGATCCGACAGGTCCTCCAGAAGATTCACGCCGGGCTGATTGCCCCCAGCCGCCCACTCCAGGGGAATGCCGCTGGTCACCGAACCCAGCGAGAACACGAAAACGCGCCCTTTACCCGCCACCTCCAGAAGCGCCGGTGTTTCGGCTTCTTCCGCGTTTGCTCCGGCTCCGGCATGCTTGATGCCAGCCTTGTCCAACGTGGCGAGTGTCTCGAACAAGCCCTCATCGCCCCAGTCCAACACATGATTGTTGGCCAGCGCACAGCAGTGGATGCCAGCCGCGGTCAGGCAGGCGGTATTCTGCGGATTCATCCGGTAGTGCACCGCCTTGTCCGGCCAGTGAGCGGCGCTGGTCGTAATGCTCGTCTCCAGGTTGATGATTCGCACGTCGGCGACGTCAAGTTCCTGCAAGGCATCGCCCCAAAGGTAATCGGGAGCGACGGGGTATGGGATCGGGCCGTGGGCTGTCTCCGCCAACCGCATATAGTCACAGGCGTCATATACGTGCGGTTCGTACAGACTTGGGTTGCCGGGGTGAGGTAGAATCTGATCGATGCCTCGGCCCGTCATGACGTCGCCGCAGACAAACAAGCACAGATGCTGGTCCATCACGGCATGATACGCTGCCGGCGGTGCCTCTGTCATCCTGTAAGGATTTGGAACCTTTTGATTAAGGATTCTCCCGATGCGTTCCACCTCAGGGAGAGCGTAAAGTTGATAACGAAGCAGATCGTCCGCTTCGCCGTGGAAGGCAATCATAGACGCAGTAACAACGCGTCTCTTTTCTCCGTTTGGGAAGAAAAGGGGGTGAATTATGGCTCTACCAGAACTTTTCCGACCGCGAAGAGCTCTGCGTCGGCGGGAGCCGGAGACCTTCATGCGCCCGTTCGACGAGATGAGGCAGATGATGGAAAACTTCTGGATGACGCCCTTTGAGGAATTCGGCCGGTGGGGCGAAGGTTTTGTCCCGAAGGTGGACGTGAAGGAAGAGGACAACAGCGTCGTCGTCTCGGCCGAGTTGCCGGGCATGGACCAGAAGGATATCGACGTGACGGTGACCAACGATTCCGTCCGTATTTCCGGCGAGAAGAAGCACGAGGAAGAAGCGGAGGAAAAGGGGTACTATCGCCACGAGACCTCGTACGGCTCCTTCGAGCGGATCATCGATCTGCCGACGGAAGTGGATGAGAACAAGGCCGAGGCCGAGTTCAGCAAGGGTGTGCTGACGATCAAGCTGCCCAAGAGCGAAGAGGCCCAGGCCAAGCGCAAGAAGATCAAGATCAAAAGTGCCTAAGCGGGCGCCCTCACGCGCGGTTTCGCGTGGGGGAGGGTCCCCAAGTGCGGTGTTGGGACCCCAAACGCGATAAATCGCGTTTGGGAACCCTGTTCAGCACTTGGGAGCCCGGCCCGAGCTCCTGCCAAAGGGACGGGTTCGGGAGCATGAGAGCGGCTCTCCGAGCCCGTCCGGCCTTTTGATGGATGAGGGATGATTGATTATTGATAATTTCAGAGGCGCTGTCACGATCTCCGAACCTGGTACTCGCGGCGAATCATCCATTATCAATAATCCATAATCAATTCCGTTTGCCTGAACCCGCAATTTGCCCATGCGTAGGTGTACCATGCCTTCGGATGTAGATACGAGCATTCATGCGCGGCGCATGACGACAGATGGCTCTCCGGCGGAGGACCGGGAGTGGCTGGAGTCCCTGGAGAGCGTCTTTCAGAGGCAGGGGGCGCGTCGCGTCGAAGACCTCCTGACGGGATTGCGCGTCCGGGCGAAGGAGCTGGGTGCGGTGGAGCCGCTGGCCCGCACGACGCCCTACGTCAACACCATTCCCACGGATCAGCAGCCTCCCTATCCCGGCATCATGAAGGTCGAGCGGCAGATCAAGAGCATCATTCGCTGGAACGCGATGGCGATGGTCGTCCGCGCCAACCGTGAGGAAAGCGGGATCGGAGGCCACATTTCGAGCTATGCGTCCTTGGCGACGTTGTTTGAGGTCGGGTTCAATCACTTCTTTCGCGGACGCAGCTCGCAGCAGGAGAGTGACATCCTCTATTTCCAGGGCCACGCCGCCCCAGGGGTCTATGCCCGGGCCTTTCTCGAAGGGCGACTGTCGGGCTTCGACTTGGAGAACTTCCGCCGGGAGCTCAAGCCCGAGGGCGGGCTGCCGTCCTATCCGCACCCGCGTTTGATGAGGGCCTTCTGGGAATTCCCGACCGTCTCCATGGGCCTGTCGCCGATCATGGCGATCTACCAAGCCCGGTTCAACCGCTATCTGGAAAACAGGGGCTTAAAGGCGTCGTCCGACCAGAAGATCTGGGCCTTTCTGGGGGATGGCGAAATGGACGAGCCGGAGAGCCTGGGGGCCATCACGGTGGCGAGCCGCGAGTCTCTGGACAACCTGATTTTTGTCGTCAACTGCAATTTGCAGCGGCTCGACGGTCCCGTGCGCGGCAACGGCCACATCGTTCAGGAACTGGAAGGCATCTTTGCGGGTGCCGGGTGGAACGTGATCAAAGTGCTCTGGGGGTCCTCGTTCGACCCGCTTTTTGCGGCGGACAAAGATGGTTTATTAGCCAAGCGGATGGAGGAAGTCCCGGATGGTCAGTACCAGAAGTACGTCGTCTCGAGCGGCGACTACATCCGGAAAGACTTCTTCGGCAAGGACCCCCGGCTTTTGGAGCTGGTCAAGAACTACTCGGATGAGCAGCTCAAGGACCTCCGCCGGGGCGGGCACGACCCCATCAAGGTCTATGCTGCCTACAAAGCCGCGGTGGA
Organism: uncultured Pirellulales bacterium; assembly: GCA_964354535.1. Taxonomy (GTDB): domain Bacteria; phylum Planctomycetota; class Phycisphaerae; order Sedimentisphaerales; family Anaerobacaceae; genus PLanc-01. The sequence continues at coordinate 17,243 of CAYHAJ010000018.1, read as the reverse complement.
GCACCAAGGCTCGCCCACTGTGATTTTGGCGCAGACGATCAAAGGATATGGGCTGGGCGAAGCCGGCGAAGGACGGAATATTACCCACCAGCAGAAGAAGCTCAACGAGCAGGAACTGCTGGCCTTTCGGACCCGCTTCGGCATCCCGATTTCCGACGGAGAGGTGCAGGAAGCCCCGTTCTACAAGCCCTTCGAGGAAACGGAGGAGATGCGGTACCTCCATGAGCGGCGGCGGCAGCTCGGCGGCTGCGTTCCGCATCGGCTCGTGCAAATCGGGCCGCTCAAGACGCCGCCCGAGTCGCTGTTTGAGGAGTTCTATCAGGGCAGCGGCGAGCGGACGGAGGCTACGACGATGGTCTTCGTTCGGCTGCTGGCCAAGCTGCTCAAAGACCCGGACATCGGCAAGCTCATTGTCCCCATCGTGCCGGACGAGGCCCGCACCTTCGGCATGGAGTCGTTGTTCCGGCAGATCGGCATCTACTCGGTGCTGGGCCAGCAGTATGAGCCGGTCGATCGCGAAAGCCTGCTCTACTACCGGGAGCAGAAGGATGGGGCCATTCTCGAAGAGGGGATTACGGAGGCCGGCGCGATGGCCTCGTTCATTGCCGCCGGTACGGCCTACGCCACCCACGCGCTCAACACGATCCCGTTCTACTTCTTTTATTCGATTTTCGGGATGCACCGGATGTTCGACCAGATCTGGGCGGCCGGGGACCTCAAGGCCAAAGGCTTCCTGGTGGGTGGGATTGCGGGCCGGACCACTCTGGCGGGCGAGGGACTCCAGCATTGTGATGGGCATAGTCATCTGTTTGCCCTGGCGGTCCCGCACCTGAAGGCCTATGATCCCGCATTCGGCTACGAACTGGCCGTCATCGTTCGCGACGGCATCCACCGGATGTACGAGAGATTGGAGGACGTGTATTACTACATCACGATGATGAACGAGTTCTACCCGATGCCCGCCATGCCGGCAGGGGTCAAGGAGGGCATCATCAAGGGCATGTACCGCTACAAGCCGGCGTCGGCAAAGAAGACGCAGGCGCACGTGAATCTGCTCGGCAGCGGCACGATCCTCAACGAGGTCATCAAGGCCCAGGAAATGCTGGAGTCCCAATACGCAATTGCCGCCGATGTCTGGAGCGTCACGAGCTACAAGGAGCTCTACACCGACGCGATCGAGACGGACCGCTGGAACCGGCTCCATCCGAAGGACCCGCCGAGGCGGTGCTACCTGCAAGAGTGTTTCGCGGAGCAGGAGGGCGTGTTCGTCGCCGCGAGCGATTATGTCAAAGTGCTTCCCGCCGTGATCGCTCCGTGGGTGCCGGGGCGCTTGATCCCGCTGGGGACCGACGGCTTCGGTCGCAGTGACACACGGGCGGCCCTCCGTGAGTACTTCGAGGTGGACCCGCGGTTCATCACGCTGGCGGCCCTGTCCGGCCTGGCCGACGCGGGCAGGATCAAACAGGACAAAGTGCAGAAAGCCATCAAGGAGATGGACCTGAATCCGGAAAAGGTGAGCCCGCTGGCAGTATGAAGTGAGAAGGAAGATCGTTGGTTTGGTGTGGCACGAAGCCGCAACGTCCAAATCATAAATCATCAATCATAAATCGTAAATCCGCAGGGTTCGTTGCCATGCTCAAAGAGGTCACGCTTCCGGGCATTTCGGAAAACGTCGATTCCGGCGAGGTCATTGCAGTTCTGGTTTCGGTGGGGGATGTGGTAGAGAAGGACCAGCCGGTCGTCGAGCTGGAGACCGAGAAGGCGGCGTTCGAGGTCCCTGCCCCCGAGAAGGGCAGAATCGCCGAAATCGACGTGAAGGTGGGGCAGACGGTCAAGGTGGGCGAGGTGCTGGCCAAGCTCCAGACAGATGGCGAGGCTGTCCCCGGCCCGCGGCCGGCGGAGAAGCCGCGCGAGCACGTCCAGGAAATCGCGGCGGTTCCGGAAGAGCCGAAGGTGCCTTCGCCCCCGCAGACGATGGAGGAGCGTCAGCCGCCCCGTCCGGCGATCGAGGAGCGACGGCCGGTCGAAGCCGGGCGACCTGCGCCGCCGTCCGGCGTACCGGTGGCTGCCGCGCCATCAGTGCGGCAGTTGGCGCGGGAACTGGGCATCGACATTGCCCAGGTCCCGGGCAGCAGTTCCGGCGGCCGGATCACGCCGGAGGATGTCAAGCAGTACGCGCGCGGCATCATCAGCGGTGGGGCCGCCCCGGTACGGGCTTCTGGGGGGGTGTCCGTGCCGGAGGCGGTCCGGCCGCTGCCGGACCTTTCCCAATGGGGCGACATCGAGCGACAGCCGATGAGCAAGACCCGCCGGACCATCGCCGATACATTGTCCTACGGGTGGGCCCACATCCCGCACGTGACGCAGTACGACCGGGCGGATATCACGGATCTGGAATCGTTCCGCAAAAGCCATGCGGCCGAAGTGGAGAAGGCGGGGGGCAAGCTTTCCGTCACGAGCATCGTGGTCAAGATCGTTGCCGCGGCGCTCAAGGCGTTCCCGCAGTTCAACGCCAGCCTCGACCCGCAGAGCGCTGAGATCGTCTACCGGAAATACTGCCACGTTGCGGTGGCAGTCGATACGGACCGAGGGCTGCTCGTGCCGGTGATTCGCGACGTGGATAAGAAGGGCATTCTTCAGGTCTCCGTGGAATTGGCGACCCTGGCGGCCAAGGCGCGGAACAAGCAGATCACGGCCGATGAGCTGATGGGCGGCGGCTTCACGGTCTCCAACCTCGGCGGTCTGGGCGGCACAAACTTCTCCCCGGTCGTCTACTGGCCGCAGGTGGCGATTCTGGGCATCTCACGCTCGACGTGGGAACCGGTGTCGCGGGAGGGGGCGGTCCAGGAACGTCTGATCCTGCCGCTGTCGCTGTCCTATGACCACCGGGTCATTGACGGGGCCGACGGCGCCCGCTTCCTGCACTGGATCGCCCAGGCTCTCGAACAACCGTTGACGATGATGCTATAGGGGCGACCCCCTGTGGTTGCCCAACCAGGGGCAGGCACGGGGGCCTGTCCCTACAGTCCTACAAGGATATGAACAGGCGCTATATGTCATTGCGAGAAGCGCGGCGACGAAGCAATCTATGATCGCACGAGGTGTCAAGGTGCCGTTGCACGGAGCGGATCATGGCAGGTGGTGACAGGCGACAACTGCTGATTGTGGGAGCAGGTCCAGGAGGCTACGCCGCGGCGTTTGCCGCTGCCCAGCTTGGGCTGAAGGTGACGCTGATCGACCGCGAGGTGAATCCGGGCGGCGTGTGCCTGTACCGGGGCTGCATCCCGTCCAAGGCCCTCTTGCATGTCGCTAAGGTGATCGGGGACACGGAGCGGGCCGGCGATTGGGGCCTGACATTCCGCAAGCCGGCGATCGACATGGACAAAATGCGGTCGTGGAAAGATGGCGTTGTCGACAAACTGACGAAAGGGCTGGGGCTGCTGTGCAAGTACTGGAAGATTGAGTACCTTCAGGGCGAGGCGACATTCGTCGACAGCCACACGGTTCGCGTCAAGAAAAAGCGTGCGGGCACGCAGGAGGTCTCCTTCGAGCAGGGCATCATCGCCACCGGCTCCTCTTCCGCCTGGCTGCCGGTCATTCCCAAGAACTCGCCCTGTGTAATGGATTCCGAAGGGGCGCTGGCCCTGGAGAGTGTCCCGAAGTCCCTGCTCGTCGTCGGGGCGGGATACATCGGCCTGGAGCAGGCGGACATCTACAGTCGGCTCGGATCGAAGGTGTCCATCGTGGAAATCATGCCGCAGTTGATGCCGGGGATGGACCCGGAGTTGGTCACGATCCTCCGTAAGCAGATCGAGAAACGCTTCGAGTCCATCATGCTCAAAACGAAAGTGGTCGAGGCGAAGGAGCAGCGGAACGGCCTGCGCGTGCGCTTTGAGGGGGAGGGGGCGGAAAAGAACGAGGCGACCTACGAGAAGGTGCTCGTCGCCGTGGGACGCACGCCGAACTCGGTCGGCTCCGGTCTGGAGAATACGAAGGTCCAGCTCGACGAAAAAGGGAATATCAAGGTGGACGCTCATTGCCGCACGGACGACCCCGCGCTGTTGGCCGTGGGCGATGTCACGGCAGGGTTGCAGCTTGCCCACAAGGCCAATCACCAGGGGATCGTGGCGGCCGAGGTGGCGGCGGGGCGGGACGCAGCCTTCGAGCCGCGGGCTATACCCTTCGTGGAATACACGGACCCGGAGCTGGCCGGGTGTGGACTGAGTGAGGAGCAGGCCAAGGAGCGGAACATTTCCTACAAGGTCGCCCGATTTCCCTGGCAGGCCTCCGGTCGGGCGCTGACACTGGGCGAGAGCGCGGGACTGACCAAGCTCATCCTCGATCCGGATTCCGGGCGGATTCTCGGCGTGGGAATTGTCGGCTCGGATGCGGGAGAGCTGATCCCTGAAGCCACGCTGGCGATCGAAATGGGGGCCACGGCACTGGATATCGCGCTAACCATCCACCCGCACCCGACCCTCTCGGAGACCTTCATGGAGGCGGCGGCTCGCTCCCTGGGTCGCAGCATTCACATCGGCCCGGCGCGCGAGCGAAAATCGGAGTCGGACCTATAGGACCGATGGGACGAAGGGGATTTGTCCGGGCTTACTTCTTTCCGGCGGGTTTGGCGGGGGGAGCGTACCAGGCGACGCCCTGGTAGGTCCAGACCTGCGCAAGCTTATCGAGGAGCAGTTGCTTCTGGCCCTCGTCCATCGTGAAGAAATACCGGTTCAGGCTCTGAGACCAGAAACGGTAGATCGGTCTCGCGCCCGGCGGCTGCTGCCCCTCGGGATACGCGAAAAACGCAATGCCCTCGTATTTCCACGTCTTGGCCTGCGTGTCGATCAGCTTGTATTTCTCCTCCTCGCTGATCGTGCAAAAATGCTGCTTGGCCTCCGTTCCCTTTGTTGCGCCCTGTGAGGCGACCGACGTAAAGTGATAAACCGGCACGGCGCGCTGGCCGGAATCCATGTAGAGATTGGCGGCGAGCCCCTGCCGGATCGGGTCGTTCAGATCGAGGGGAATATTGGGCTCCGTCGACCGCGTTGTGGCAGGCTTGCTCGGTGTGCCGCCGCGCGGCGTGGGGGATGGAGCCGGTGGTTTGTCCTGCTTCGCGGCGGGAGGAACCGGGCCGACGGACTTAGCGCTCACCCCGGGCGACTGCTTGCCTGGGCCGGTCGCAGGAGGATTCGGCTCTGTCTTGGCGGCGTTCGTCAGACTGGTCGATGGCACGCGGGTTTCGCGCGGCGGGGCCGCCGGCGTCTGCGCGGCTTGGGCAGGACTCGTTTGTTTCTCGCGCGCACCTTGAGCGCCTGGTTGGCTCGCCTTCGGCATGTCCACGGGACGAAGCTGGGCGATCTGCGTCTGCTCTGGCGTCGGAACATCCGTCTGGTTGACTGTCGTGACCGTCTTTGCCACGGGGGCTTGGATGCCAGGAGGCGGGGCCACCGGCGGTCGGTTTTCCCGAATCGCCAGGCTGTGGAATCCACCTGCGGCGATGATGGCGACATGGCCTAACGCCGGGGGCTCGCACTGAGCATATTCATTCTGACCCCAGGCCTCGACGTGCCCATCCGCGCGCAGGGCCAGATTATGGAGAGACCCCGCGGCAATGGCGATGAACCGGCCGCTCGTCGGCACCTTGCACTGTCCCTCGCTGGCACGACCCCAGGCGACGACTGTGCCGTTGGCCCGCAGGGCGAGGCTGTGCAATGATCCTGCCGCGATGTCGACGAAATCCTGGCCCGCCGGGACGTTGCACTGGCCGTCACCGTTGCTGCCCCAGGCGACGAGGGACCGGTCCACCTTCAGAGCTAAACTGTGGTAAAAACCTCCGCAGATGTCGATGTAGTCGCGGCCGGCCGGCACGTCACACTGTCCCTGTAAGTTCCAGCCCCAGGCTACGAGACTCCCGTCCAGGCGGATGCCCAGGCTGTGCCAGGTTCCGGCGGCAATCGCCAGGAATTTTGTCCGGGGCGGCACGTTACACTGCCCGCGCGAGTTGTCGCCCCAGGCGGCGACCGTGCCGTCGGTCCGCAGCGCCAGGTTGTGGTAGAGCCCGGCAGCGATGGCGACGAAGTCGTTGCCGAACGGCACGTTGCACTGGCCGCTGACGTTCTCGCCCCAAGCCACCAGGGTCCCTTCGGCCGTCAGGGCCAGACTGTGGAAGCCGCCGGCACAGATGGCCATGTACTCATTTCCCGGCTTGGGCTCGTACGGGCCGCCGACCGAGGTGCCCCAACTGACCACCTGGCCCGGCTGACCCTGACACAACAGCGCCAACGCCAGAATGAGCAGACCCATCGCTCTCGCTCGTCGGAAATATGATCTGATCATCATTCCATCATCACCCGATCGGGCTCCCCATCGCGACATGCCGCAATGGGAGACCCTCCCAAACCCATAGCCAACTCGCTCGTTGTACCTATCTGTTTAACGTTTATTGTACCCGAACGTCTTTCGGAAAACAAGGGTGGGGCCTGGGATTTCCCACTTGTCTCCGGGCCATGAGGGGATCGGCCTATAATCTCTCAGTCTACTGCAAATCCCTGGCCATGAACAGGCCGTCAAGACCCTTACCGTAGTAGTCGGGCAGTCGTCGAATCCCGTAAAAGCCATGCTTGGTGAAGAAGGCCAGGCCCGCTTCGTTGGCGGTGGACACTTCGAGCGTCACCCGCGTGCAGCCCTGGCGACGGACCTGGACCGTGAAGGATTGGAGCAGCAGGCTCCCGGTCCCTTTCCTCTGCGCCTCGGGCAATACGGCGATGCTGTCGATGTGGGCGGCCGGCGGATTCCGCCAGAGATCGATCGGCCCGAGGATGTCGCCGACCACGCAGGTCTCTTGCACTGCCACGAGGACGAGGCTGTCGGTGTCTTGAAGGTAGAACTCAAAGTCTCGCCGGTCGAGCATGTAGTAGTCATAGTAGTAGACGTTGAAGCACTGCTGCTCGATGGTCAGCAGGGCCTCTACGTCGCGCTCGTCGGCCCGACGCACCCGCACGGGATTGGGCTCCTGTCCCTCCGGTTTCACACGCTAGTTCCTCCGGCCTTCAAACCTGTGGCTCCCAGCCCGGCGATACTCCCTGCCCCACAGGTCGGAGGCTTCCTTATCGCCGGCGATCTGGTGCGTGGCCGGATCGAGGGGGATGGAACGCCCGAGCCGGTAGGAGATATTGCCAAGATGACACAGCAGTACGCTCTTGTAGCCCTCTTCGATCTCCGCGTTGAGCTTGGCGCCGGCACGGATGGCGTCGAGGATGCGACGAAAATCCGTGACTCCTTTGGGCGGCTGCCTCTGCACCTGCGACACGGACTCGATGGCTTTCTCTACGTTTCTCCTGTCCACATCGCAGACGTAGGCCACCTCCGTATTCGGGCATCCGGCGAAACATCGTGCCAGATGGGTGCCGCGACCATCGGCGCCGAGTTGGTTGCGGCTGGTGCCGATTGCTCCCACTACGATCTTGTCATTAGCGCCATAAACCGAATGCGCGCCGGGCATGGCGATCAACGCCCCGGCCGAACCACTTTGCAGAAACTGCCGCCGGTTGATGACCTGCATGTTCTTTCTCCTATGGTTCAGCCGAGACTGGACCGATGTGGATCTGCGGTCTCGCCGCGTATTCTGTATATCGCTTGGCCACGTTGCCGCGTGCGGCATCGTACCGGTGAAGGCACAAGCGGTACTTCAGACGCAAAGGCCTGTCCGACTCGATCCTGTACTCCTCCTTCAGGTTGAAGGCCGCTCCGGCCCAGCCGTCGTTGCGGCAGTGCCAGTACGTCGGATGCCTCGGGTTGTCGGGATGATCGAACATCGCCACCCCGGCCCAGCGGTTCTCGCCCACGGGGCCCGATTGGTCGATCCACGTCGCCTGCTTCTGATGCGCCTCCCGCTCGTTCCGATCTCCGGCGGAGTTCACGATTTCCCCGCCGCCATCGAATACTGTCATAGACTGGGCGACACGCACCGCCAGGAATCCGAAGTTCGTCTGCCCGAGCGTGACGGGTTCCGCGCCTGCCGGCGCGAACTCCAGCTCGACATCCATCAGTCGAAAGTCTGGCTCGCTTCGATAGAAGGTCAACGTTCGTCTGTCGTTCATCACGGACTTGGCCCTCGGGGCGAGCGCTGTCATCCAACGGGCTTTGTGAGTCAACCGGCAGAAGACCGGGCCATCCTCCAGCAACTCCACGGAATCGTGGGCGATGATGTCGCCCCGGCGCTCCGACCAGAAATCCTTGCCGTTCACACCGGCATGGGAGACCCAGAGGGAGTAATGATGGGCGTGGCTGCCGGTGGGGTCGTGCGGCTTGCCGAATTCCGTCAGGCCAACCCCGTCCGGCCCGTTGACCGGATACAGAAACGGCCGGCGGAACGTTGGCTCGGAGGGGCCGCCGCTCTCGACTCGCGGTCCGACGTAGTACCGTGTGACCAATTGGCGGTTCTCCAGGATGTCCATACTGCCGTCGAGCGGCTGTTGGGGCCGGATCTGCATGCGGGGAAACCAGCGAACGGGGGTGGTTCGGCCGTTTGGATCAAAGGCCTGCAAATTTTGCGGCGGGAAGGGCACCTGGAGAAATGAGCCGCTTCGCCGCACCCCGAATTGGAGCCGGTACCGGCAGACGCCCTGAGCCGGATGGTCGGCGACCCAGGCGAGCCACCCAGCCACTCGCAGCTCCTTCGGCACACCGTCCGGACGGTACTCGCCGAGATAGCTGATGGTGGGAGGTGTCCCTGGCAGCAGCGGTCGCTCCTTCAATCGCGGCTGCGGCGCGGAACTGAACTGCGCCGGGATCTCCACGCCGGCGGCGTTCGACGAGAGCCGGAGAAAGCGCAGAGACTTCACGTCGACCGTCCCGGCAATGTCAGCGTCCTGCAGCGCTTGCGTAAAATCAATGAACGTTGAGACGGGCACTCCCTGGGCGCCATCCGGAAGCCCGCGCACCTCGATGGTTATCGAGAGCCAGTCGTGGGTCGGCGGATCTGTAGCGGCGGGGGACAAGCCGGATCGTACGAGCAGCAGTGCTGTGATCGCAAGAAGGTGAAGAGGGTGTTTCATAGACAAGGCCCTGATATGGCTCGGTTCTTTAGTTCCGGCAGGGACTTCTCGGTGAACTTGATGATCTCATTCATCATCCGAACCGATTCACAGGGGTATTTGCCGACGGCGGTCTCGGCCGACAGCATGACGAAGTCCGTGCCGTCAATGATCGCATTGGCGACGTCGGTGACTTCGGCGCGCGTGGGGCGGGTGCTTTCGGTCATATGTTCCAGCATCTGGGTCGCCGTGATGACGAATTTTCCCGCCGCGTTGCATTTCTCGATGATCATCTTCTGCACGATGGGGACTTCATAGATCGGAATCGCCACGCCCATGTCGCCCCGAGCAATCATGATGCCGTCGGCGGCCTTGATGATCGCGTCGATATTCCGGATCGCCTGGCGGCTCTCGACCTTGGCCACGATCTGGCAGCGGGGCAGGCTCGGCTTGACGATCCCCACGGCCTCACGCACATCCTCCGCATTTCTCACGAAGGATAGGGCAATGTAGTCGACCTTATGCTGGATGCCGAACTGGATGTCTTCCTTGTCCTTTTCCGTCATCCCCTTGAAGGCCAGACTGGCACCGGGCATGTTGATGCCCTTGCGCTCCTTGAGAATGCCGCCTTCGAGCACGGTCGCCCGGATGCTGCCGGTGCGGACCTCCTCGGCGCGTAGGGCGAGGTTGCCGTCGTCGAGGTAGATCATCTGGCCCGGCTTGATCCGGCGCAGGTCACCCAGATAGTCGAAGGGGATCGTCTTGGGGCCCCGGGCCTGCATGTCGTTGGTCAGCCAGACGGTAGACCGGTTGTTCAAAACTCTGGTCTTCTCGCTGCCGAAGTGTCCGACGCGGATGCGAAAGCCTTCGAGGTCCTGCAGGATCCGGACGTGACGCCGGTACTTCTTGTTGATCCGCCGGATCAGGTTTACCGATTCCAGATGCTGCTCGTGCGTGCCGTGGGAGAAGTTCAGCCGGACGACATCCAACCCGGCAGATGTCATCTTCCGCAGCATGGTGTAGTTGTTGCTGGCCGGTCCCAGCGTGGCAATGATCTTCGTTCTCGGCATGAGGCCCAACTCCTGTCATTTGCATTCGCTTGCTTCGATTATGCCGGGAGCAGGATACCATGCCAAGCAGAGGAGTGTGAAGTGTCAAGTTGGAAGTGCGAAGTCTGACGCGCCCCTGCAACTTCCAACTTGACACTTCAGACTTCAAACCTGACACTCTCAAGGTAGGACTCCCAATGGCTGGGGCCGTGGTTGGCAAGGAGAAGAAAGTCGATGGCTGCAAAACGTGTTCGGTCGATCGCTGTGATGACGGGCGGGGGTGACTGTCCGGGGTTGAACGCCGTGATTCGGGCGGTGGTCAAGACCGCCATCAACAAGTACGGGCTGGAGGTCTGGGGTGTCCACGATGGCTACCTGGGCCTGATCGAGAATCGAATGGACCGCCTGGGCTACAACGACGTCAGCAATATCCTGACCGTCGGCGGCACGATCCTGGGGACGAGCAACGTCGCCAATCCGTTTCGGTTCGCGGTCCAGGCGGGCCGGCGGATGCAATATAAAGACGTTTCGAGCGCCTGCGTGCGCGTGCTGGCCGAGCGGGGGATCGATGCTCTCGTCTGCATCGGGGGCGACGGCACGATGGCGACCGCGGCCCAGTTCGCCAGGAAGGGCCTCACCGTCATGGGTGTGCCCAAAACGATTGATAATGACCTGTACGGAACGGACGTTACCTTCGGGTTCGACACGGCGGTGACGACTGCGGCCGAGGCGATCGACAAGGTGCACACGACCGCCAGCTCGCACCACCGGGTGATGATCGTGGAGGTGATGGGCCGATATGCCGGTTGGATCGCCCTCTATGCCGGGGTCGCCGCCGGGGCCGATATCATTCTCATCCCCGAAATCCCCTACGAGTTGCCGAGAGTCTGTGAATATGTTCTGGAACGCTCGCGCCGGGGCAAGCGGTTCAGCATTATCGTGGCGGCCGAGGGGGCCCGCGCCAAAGACGGACAAATGGTAGTCAGCAAGCGCATCGCCGGCAGCCCGGACCCCATCCGCCTGGGCGGGATCGGTCCCCGGCTGGCCGACGAGGTCGCCGAACGCACCGGCCTGGAGTGCCGGGCGGTGATTCTCGGCCATATCCAGCGGGGCGGCACTCCCACCCCCCACGACCGCGTCCTGGCGACAAACTTCGGCCACGCGGCCGTCCAACTCTTGATGGAGGGCCGGAAGAACCGCCTGGTCGTGCTGAAAAACGGCCGGCTCTCCAGCATCCCTCTGGGCCAGGTGGCAGGGCGGATCAGGACCGTCCCCCGCGACCATGCTCTGGTCCGGGCGGCCCGCGCCGTGAACACCAGCTTCGGCGTATAAAAACGACCGTGAAACGGTTGCGGTAAGGATCGTGGGTCGGTTGCGGTTGCGCGGCTCGTTTCGTCGAGGGTTGCGTCGAGCATAGCTTACGGCGCAGGACGATCCACGCCACCGATACGAGCATCGCAACCACAGCCGTTTGCCGATCCCTACCGCAACCGTGCCGCGTCCCGCGAATGTCGTATTATGGTGTTTGCCTGCAAGTCCGATCCCCAATTCACTTTTTCTGCGCGTCTGCTTAAGGCCGCCACGGGTTCTGTCGATGACGGAGATACGACAGACGAGCCCCAAAGGCTCATCATAGTGGAGATGTAGATTATGCAATATTATCCAGGCGCTGGGACTCTGCGCATGGAGGCGGCGGCGCCCCGCACGAGTCCGTTCCAGTTCGATCTCACGGAAGAACAACGACGGCTGTGCGACTGGGTCGCGCAGCAGGCGCACCCGGCGGGGGACGGCCCCACGCGACTCAACGCGTTTGGCGTCCCGCTGCGGCAGATCCGCTACCAGGACGCGACTGCGGCGCTGGAGATCCACGAGGAGCAGCTCACGCGCATGCTGCGGATGATGCGGGAGCGACGGGATGAGATTCACGCGATGGTGGAGGCTCCCATCCTGAACACTCAGACGCCGTACTTCGAGGTTCCGGCCCACGCTCCTTATATCTGGGAAAACTATCGCCGGGCCGAGAGGTCCGTCGAAAGCGAGCCGCCCCTCGAACGGCACGAACTGGAGCTGGTGCTAAGCTGATCCTTTGCTCCCCTGGGGGGAGATCGCATCGATAGAAGAGAGGGTACGGATGAACGGCACGAAGATCAGGCCCGGCCTGCTGCAAGAGCAGCCGATCCGGTGCTATCGAGTCTGGATGAAACCCAAGGTCGTGAAAAAAAACGACCGGCATGGCCATACTCTGCTGGGCCAGTTCCTGCTGGGGACCAAGCCCAGTCTCAAGACCTGAAGCCGCGAGACGCGGAAACTCCAAATTCCAAATCTCAAATCCCAAACGAATCCCAAATTTGAAACGGCCTACAGCCAGCGACAGCGTTTCGGTCATTTGAATCTCGAATTTGTTTCGGATTTCGGACTTCGTGCTTCGATTTTCCTCACTGGTTCTCATACGCTCCCACGTCGAACGGGAGTTGTCGCGTGGTGCCATTGAAGTCGAAGATTGGCACCCAACTAAGGGCGTTTCCGATCAGAATGGAACCCGGTTTCAGCCGGTAGTCGTGCTCGGCTGGAGCGGCGAATGCCTCGGCGAGATCGCCGCCATCCAGAAAACGACGGCCGTCGATCGTCACTCCTGTCAATCGACCCGACACGTAATTGGCGATAACCTTCTCGGCGTCGATGCCGGAGGCGTCGATGGCGGTTGCTCCCGGGCAATAGACGGCGTTATTGGCGAAGACCATGTCCGTGGCCTTGGCCCAGCGCATCCGTACCCCGACGGGATGATTCACAATCGTGTTATTCACAATGCGGACGTTCCGCACGTGGGGCACCGCGGCATGCGGGCCGGCGGTGATTCCGGAAATCGCGCAGTCGAAGATCACGTTGTTCCGGATCACCGCATCGGAGACGACCTGAATCCCCTCGCCGGCATTCCAGATCTTGTTGCCCTCGACGAGGTTGACACCCGGACCGCCGCCGTAGACGAAGATCCCCGGGTACCGGGTCGTGATGGTCGTATCATGGATCACATTGTTGCGGATCGTGTTGTTGTAAGAGCCGTACTTGACCTCAATGCCATCGTTGCCCCCACTGCCCATGCCGCGCAGATGGTGAATATGGTTGCCCTCGATGAGGCTGTTGGTCGTGATGCACGACCCGTCGTGGCCGCCGATGTACATGCCCTCACCCTCGGTCGTGCCGTCTTCCCGCAGGCCCGTGTGGTGGATGTGGTTGTTCCGAATGATGAAGGCGTCGCAGTTGCCGCTGTTCATCGTCAGGGCGTTGTTGGTGGTCTGGCAGATCTCGCAGTTCTCGAAGGTCACATGGTGGCCGCGAATGAAGCGCACGCCGGAGCTGCCGCCCCGGAAGTGCAACCCGCGAATGACGACGTACCGGCAATCGAGGAATTCGATGTTGTTGTACCGACGGCTGCCGGCCGGGCGCGTCAGCACCGGCTCCTGGCCTTGCGCTGCACGGATCGTGACGGGTTTCTCGAGCGTCCCTTGGACCGTGAGGGCTCGCCGACCCGTTTGGGAATAGACGCCACCCGCCAGAACCAGCTCATCCCCCGGTTGCAGCGAATTGGCGATCCGTTCGAATTCCTCCTCCTCTTGTGCCACAGCAGGCTGGATCTCGAAGACGGTTGCCCGGCCGCTGGAAGCCCAGGACACACACAGCAGCAACACTACCCATCCCCATCTTCTGCTCATCCAATCCTCCCGCTCAAGGCCGCTGAACCTGGGATTTCTTGTGACGACACGATACTATGCCGCGGCCGCCGGCAGAATTCAACTGCCAATTGGTCCGGCCCTGCCGTTGGGCTGTGCGACTCCACTTCAAGGTGAACCGCCTTACATTGGTCATGCTGAACGAAGTGAAACATCTGGGCACCGCAGGAAGAGCCCTCGCCAGATCGAGCACACACGCCCATCTCTGCCCGGATCCTTCGCTGGCGCTCAGGATGACCAATAGCCATGCTGTCACCGCGCGACTCAGCCGCGCCCGTCCGTTCTGTACAGGCGGCCGGGAGCGCGGTAGGATAGAACCGATGAAGGGAAGTACCTGGAAATCCAGTTTTCATCCGCGTTGGGTGTTCATAACCGTGTTCGCTCTGGTGGGCGTGCTCGGGCTCACCCACATCCCCAACGAGGATATACCGTCGGTCCTGCAGTCGCATAGTCTCGACAAGATCGAGCACATGGCGGCCTATGGCCTGGTCGCGGCCTTCTTTCTGCTGTCGCTCAAGAGACCGGTGCGTCCGGTATTGCTGGTGCTGGGACTGGCCGCTCTGGCCGGGATCGGCCTGCTCGATGAAGCGACCCAGCCGCTGGTCCACCGCACCGCCAGTCTCACGGATTACGCGTGCGACCTCGCCGGAATCACTGTCGCGTGCCTCACCGTCGGAACGCGGAGGCTGTCGGGATTCCGCACCGCGCCGCGGTGAGAGCGTCGCCGTGATGGCAATAGGTGCCGGTGTAGCGGTCCGTTGTCTGTCTCGTGTCATGGCGAGCGAAGCATTGTCATTCCCGCGCAGGAATGTCACCCCCGAAACGCATCTATCGGGGGCGGGAAGGGGCAATCTCCGTTCCCTAACCTCGTGCCAGCCGAAGGAGAAGCCTGTAGCCCCGTCGCTCCCGGCTGGGGAATCCGCAAGACACAACCGAGGGCGGTTGTGCTACAAGGCGTCCCTTTCTTCTCTGCGCGGTCCTTCGCGTCTCGCGACGTGATTCTCTCGCTCTCTCTGGGCGTTGAGACCCTCACGCCACCCGGCGAACCGCTGGCAGGGACGAGGGATCGCCCCGGGAAATTGGGTTTGTTTCGCACAAATGCGGCTGCGCCGCAGTTTTAGGTGGGAAGTCTGAAGTTGGAAGACCCGAAAGGCCCAATGTCTGGCTTTCTTCACTTGCCACTTCACACTTCAAACTTGACACTTCTTCCGAAATTGGCTTTGTTTTGCACAACAGCGTCTGGGCCGGAAACAGGTTCGCAGTGGCACTGTCAGGCGGTACCGTAGCGTGGGCGTCCCGCCCATGATCCCAACTCAGGGGCAGAGCCTGCCCTGAGAGCAAAGCGGAAGGGACGCCCGTGGCGCGACATACCCCTGCCGATACACGCCCGACCGGCTCCACCGGGGCGCCTGCCAGTCGCATCCGCTTCTGTCCCCGCAGCTCGCGCAGGGTGCGGTACAGACTGTTTTCGATCCGCCGTTCATACAGCAGCAACCGCTCCAGGACTCTGCCGTTGGAGAAGTCCTCCACCAGCATCCGGCCGAGGAGCCGGTCGGCGCCGCTCCCGGCCCCGCCCGCCGTGCCCGCCGCCGACCCGGGGACGCCTTCCGGCGACGTGCCCCCGCCCGGTGCCCCCGTGGCCATCTTCTCGTACAGTGCCTCGAACGCCTCCGTCTGGAGCCGTTCCGCCCGCCGCAGCCGCCAGGAAAGGCCGACAATCCGCTCGGCCATGTCGAGCTCGGCGTCCCCGGCCGGGCCCAGGTCCCGGAGCATCCCCTCCCGATGGACCGCAAAGGCCCCCGCATCTTCTCCCTGGATGACCGTCTCCCGGGCCAGGAACCCATGCGTGACGGCATTCTGGGACGCCACCGCCTTGTCCGCCGGCGTCCGCGGACCGGTCGACTTCTGGGCATTGGCACGATTGGCCAGGATTTGCGCTTTGCTCGTCATAATAATCCCTCCGAATCTGAAATTGTCGCTCAGCCGCCCCACACAGGCGGCATCATTGGCATGGTATAAACACCAGCCATCACTGTCAACAACAAAATGCCAATAACTGGAATTTGTTGTATGTATCGTAAACCTCGGTTCCGCCGGGACTAACGGAACCAGTGCCGAAAATGTAGTTCAGCCGCCCCCGGCTGAGGACTTCGCACTTCCAGGAAAGTCCCGGCGGGACGACCGACCATAGCCCACCGTTTCAACGGTGGGTATCGAGGACCCGCGGAGTCCAAAGCCCCGCAGGGGCGAAAGAAAGCGGGGTAGCCGAGTGCCTTCTTCCGTCCTTGCCGAAATTCCGCCGCACTTGCTCGTGGTACGAGGCGTGGTTAAACTGCACCTCATGACCAAAGTCCCTGTCACAGAGCTGAACGATCGCATGCGGCGGTTCCGCGTCTGCATGGACGCGGAGAATCCGGATTGGGAGCTGGGCGCGATCTTCGGGCGGATCAACCAATACTACTTTACCGGCACCATGCAGGATGGCGTGCTGCTGATCCCCCGCAGCCGCCCCGGTGTGTTCTGCGTACGCCGCAGTTTTGCGCGGGCCTGCACGGAATCGCTCTTCTCGGATCTCCGGCCCATCAAGGGCTTTCGTGACGCAGCGCCGCTCGTGCCTGCTGCCCGCCACGCCGTCCACGTCGATACGGAGATGGTTCCGGTGGCTCTGCTGGGCCGGTTCCGCAAGTACTTCCCCTGCACGGAGGTAGGGTCCCTGGACCGCCAGGTCGCCCGGTTGCGGGCCCTGAAGAGCCCGTACGAGTTGGCGCTTCTGGAGAGGGCCGGGGCGATCCACCGACAGATCCTGGAGGAGGGGGTGGCGCCGCTGCTGCGCGAGGGGATCTCCGAGGCCCAGTTCGCGTGCGACCTCTTCTCTTTGATGGTCAGGCAGGGACATCAGGGTGTGGTGCGCTTCGGGCTGTTCAACGCGGACATCGCGGTGGGCCAGATGGGCTTTGGAGAGAACTCGCTTTACCCGACCAGCTTCGACGGCCCGGGCGGGTGCGTGGGCATAGGGCCCGCCGCGCCGGTCCTGGGCAGCCGCCACCGTAGGCTCCGCAAGGGCGACCTGGTGTTCGCGGATATCGGCTGCGCCGTCGAGGGCTATCACACGGACAAGACCATGGTCTACATGTTCGGCTCACCGCTGCCGGACGAGGCGATCGCGGCCCACCGTCGCTGCGTCGAGATCCAGCATAAGCTGGCCGCGCTGGTCAAGCCCGGTGCCGTTCCTTCGGAGATCTACGCCGCCGTCATGGCCGGCCTGGATCCCGCATTCGGCCAGAACTTCATACTACTACTTGTCAGAATCTTGTTTTTCTACGCAGATTTATCAAGCCGGGATCTTGTTAAGTTGTTGTAGGGTAACACTTTGATAACGGAGAACCGCCGTCGCGATTTCACGGCCCTTGGAGGTCAGACAGTAACGATGC